>DASUEK010000040.1:0-4387 GCA_036275115.1 Permianibacter sp.
TGCCCGCCTGCTTGCGGCCGGCGTCGAACGGGTGGTGACCTGCAACAGTATCGCCCATGCCACCAACGCGATAGATTTAGGACCGCTACTCGCCGATGCCGTGATGAACCTTTTACCGGCTGCTAGCAGTAGTTGGTCATGACCACGATTTTGGTTGTGAACTGTGGCAGTCGGAGCATCCGGTTGGCGGCATATCGTGTCGATGCCAGCGGCATCAATGTCATTGCCCGTGCGCACGCTGATGACCTGTACGGCGAGCAGGCGACGACAACAATGCTGGAGCGACTGCCGGTTCCTGATGTTGTAGCGCATCGATTGGTTCATGGCGGTGACTGGTTGATCGGTCCGTGTTGGTATCGCCCCGAGCAACAAGCCCAGCTTGATGCTCTGGATGCCTTGGCGCCATTGCACAACCCCAAAACGCGCCGTTGGCTTGCCAACACCCAACAACGTTGGCCTGAGGCGCTGCAAGCGTTGGTTCCGGACACCGGATTCTTTCATCAGCTACCTGCGGTGGCGAAACATCTGCCATTACCAAAGGCGATCTCTGAGCGTTTTCAGTTACGTCGATATGGTTTTCACGGACTGGCACATCAGGCGCTGTGGCGAGCGTTGCGAGACGCACGACCCGACCTGGCTGCCGGGCGTGTGATCACGTTGCAGCTTGGTGGGGGGTGTTCGGCGGCGGCGCTGAAAGCCGGTGTGCCGCTCGATACCTCAATGGGTTTCACACCGCTTTCGGGACTGATGATGAGTACTCGCCCTGGTGATCTGGATCCCGGCGTGATCCTGCGGTTGCTTACCGAGCTCTCTGTCGCAGACGTCAGCACGTTACTCAACCAGCAATCAGGACTACTCGGGGTGTCGGGGTTGTCAGCGGATATGCGGAGTCTGCTTGCCTGTGACAACGCCGAAGCGGCCTTTGCCATTGAGTCATTTTGTTACCGCGTTCGACACTATCTCGGCGCTTACGCTGCCGTGCTGGGCGGTATCGATGCCATCGTGTTTGGTGGCGGTATAGGCCTCAATAGCGCGGCGATCCGGGAACGGATTCTAGCGCCGATGACATGGCTCGGTGTTGATTTTGATCCCATCGCGAATGTAGCGGAAAAGTGCCCAGCTGATAGCAACCAATGCATTACACGCCTCGGAAGCAAGGTCGCAGCATTCGCCATGGCAGCGGACGAGGAACAGCTCCTAATTGAACATGTGCTGCAGTTGCAACAAAAACAGGATCCATCCCATGGACAAGCATGAACAACACTACATCAGCAGCCGCGCCCGGCACTACCGCGAACACGATCCGACGTTCGCTGCATGGGCCGCCGGCTATGGCGTCATTTCCCATCTCGATGAGACACAGGTTCGAATCTTTGATTTTGCGACCGAGCTCGAACAGCGCGGCATTGTGCCGAGTCGAAAAGCGGTTTTCGATACGCTCGCCGCAGCAGACCGGCTCGCCTCAATGGCGATGTGGCTGGTCGTGCATATGAGCTATGCGAAACGCGTACGGCTTGACGGTTTGGAACTAACCGCAGCTGACTTCAAAACCGACCCGCAAGGTCATGTTGGCGGCTCACTCAACATGGTGCCTGCCTATTGTGGCTATCTGGCTTGCAATGCCCTGACTGGCTTGACACGCAGCTGGCTGATGGGGCAGGGGCACTGCGTTGCGGCTATCGATGCCTGTAACGTGTTGGTCGGCAATGTGACGCCCGAACATGCAGCCCGTTATGGTGTGGATGAACGCGGACTGACCAGGTTGGTACAGGACTTTTATTCCTATGCGATCACGGCCGACGGGCATCCGGCGTCCGCACTCGGTAGTCATGTCAACGCGCATACCGCCGGCGGGATCAGCGAAGGTGGCTACCTTGGCTTTGCCGAGCTTCAGTATGTGCACATGCCCCTGCCGGGCGAGCGCCTCGTGGCATTTCTCAGTGACGGTGCCTTCGAGGAACAGCGTGGCAGCGACTGGGCGCCACGCTGGTGGCGCTCCGAAGACAGCGGTATGGTAGTGCCGATCATGATTGCCAACGGCCGACGTATTGAGCAGCGCTCAACGATGGCTCAGCAAGGTGGCACGCACTGGTTCGCACGTCATCTGAAATTGAATGGCTTCGATCCGGTCATCATTGACGGCACTGATCCGGCGGCCTTTGTCTGGGCCATCTGGGAAATGGAAGAGCGATTGACTGCCTGCGCCGATGCGCTGCGCGCCGGCCACGGTCATTACCCGGTACCACTGCATTATGCGATTGCGGAAGCGCCAAAAGGCTTTGGTTTTCCTGGCGCGGGCAGTAATCGCGCGCACAACCTACCGCTCGCGGGGAGTCCTTATCGTGACGCCGAAGCGCGCGCGGAATTCAATGCCGGAGCGGCCGCGCTCTATGTACCGGTCACGGACTGGCCAGAGATCCTGAGTCGCTTCGACAATCACGTCGCACAGCGACGTCCCCTCGAACGCGATCATGCCTTGGTTAGGCAACACGTTGCGCCGTTACAGGCAGTAACGCCAGCATGGCGCGAGCGCGACGCCGTTGATTCGGCCATGGCAGCACTGGATGGGTTGTTCTGTGAACTTGTCAAAGCCAATCCAACGCATCGCGTGCGGGTCGGCAATCCCGATGAGTTGGCCAGCAATCGCATGACCAACACGCTGTGGCAATGCCGACATCGTGTCTATTCGCCAGAACCGGGATTACCGGAAGCCGTCGATGGCCAAATCATCACTGCCCTCAACGAGGAGGCCGTTGCGTGCGCGGCGCTGGCCAATAAAGGCGGGTTGAATCTTGTTGTCAGTTACGAAGCGTTTGCCGTCAAGATGCTGGGCGCCATGCGCCAGGAACTGCTGTTTGCCCGTCACCAAAAGCAAGTCGGTCGAACGCCTGCGTGGCTGGGCATTCCATTTTTGCTGACCTCCCATACCTGGGAGAATGGCAAGAACGAGCAGTCGCATCAGGACCCGACCTTGTGTGAAGCGCTGCTTGGTGAAATGTCGGACACCGCGATCGTCCGGTTTCCAGCCGATGCCAACACGGCCATGGCATGTCTCAATGATTGCTATCAGCGCCGCGCCGAGTTGCATGCGCTGATCGTGTCGAAAAGTGAGCTGCCGGTCGTGTTCACCGCAGAGCAAGCGAAGCAGCTGGTGGACGAGGGCGCCCTTCTGGTCAAAGGGCCATCGCAGGCTCGCATTCAACTGATCGCTGTTGGGGCGCTGCAGCTGCAGGAATGCTTGAAAGCATGGTGTCGTCTGGAAGCCGCAGGCGTTGCGGCTGCGGTCATTTACCTCTTGGAGCCAGGTCGTTTTCGGGCTGGCCGTGATGCACACGAAGCAGCTTATCAATCGGCCAGCCTCGGCCCGCTGTTCTCAGTGCCGGTGTCGGCACGGATCATCGTCAGTCATACGAGGCCAGAACCGCTGCTTGGTGTACTCCGCCCGCTCGATACCGGGACCAGCACGCGTTGTCTCGGCTATCTCAACCAGGGCGGCACGCTCAACAGTGCCGGCCTGCTCTATGCCAATCACAGCACATGGCTACATGTCCTCATGACGGTTGCGAGCTGTCTGAGCAGGGAAACCAGTGAATGGCTAAGACCGGACGAGCTCGCAGTTCTGAACGGTGATGGTGACATCTTGTCGTTGGTCGTGGCCGGTCCACGCTCGTGAATATAGCGCCCATGACGCAACGTCTGGGCCGCAATCCAAACCATCTGTGAGGAGCGATGATGAAAATTCGATTTCTCGGCGCCACTGGCACCGTTACTGGGTCCCGATACGTTGTGCAACACGACGGCGCCAAATTATTGATTGACTGTGGGCTTTTTCAGGGACTTAAAGCTCTGCGACAAAAAAACTGGGAGGCGTTCTCATTTGATCCGTCGGCGCTTGATGCGGTGGTGCTGACACACGCGCACCTGGATCATTCAGGATACCTACCACGCTTGATGCGGGAAGGCTTTCGTGGACCGATCTATTGCACGCCGGCGACGCGCGATCTGGCCGCCATATTGTTGCCGGACAGTGCCAAACTGCAGGAAGCGGACGCCGAGCGAGCCAACCGGCACGGCTATAGCAAGCATAAGCCGGCGGAACCGCTGTATACCTCAGAGGAAGCCGAAGCGGTATTGAAGCAGTTTCAACCACAACCGGTTCACACGCCGTTTACTGTGGGGCGTTTACAAATTGCGTTCAGTCCGGTTGGCCACATTCTCGGTGCTGCCAGCATTCGAATCGCTGGCGACGGTAAGACGCTAACATTCAGCGGCGACGTTGGCCGAAGTAACGATCCGCTGATGCAACCGCCGGAACCCTTGTCGGCAACCGATTTTCTGGTACTGGAATCAACCTATGGTGACCGTCGACACGTAGCTGACGACGCCA
>DASUEK010000041.1:0-9616 GCA_036275115.1 Permianibacter sp.
CGAGCTTGATCATCAGCTCGTCGATGGCCGCTTGCTGGGTCACGTCCTTGCCAAGCAGCGCCGTGCGCAGTTCGTTGTTGACGTGGCCGACCGCTTTCAGCACACCTTTGCCGAGGTAACGGCTCTTGTCGCCGTCACGCAGTTCCAGTGCTTCGCGCGAACCGGTCGACGCGCCGCTCGGCGAGCAGGCCATGGCGCGAATGCCATTGTCCAGAATCACTTCCGCTTCAACGGTCGGGTTGCCGCGCGAATCCATGACTTCGCGGCCAATGATGTGCTTGATGGTTGCCATGACGGGTCCTTTTGGAAAAGCAATCAAAACAAAATGCAGTAAAACGATAAAACGTTACGCGGTCTCGATCGGCGGGAACGACTTGACCAGTTCGTCAATCGCCTTCACCTGACTCAGGAACTGCTCCAGCTTGTTCAGCCGCAACGCGCACGGGCCGTCGCACTTGGCGTTGTCCGGATCCGGGTGCGCTTCGAGGAAGAGGCCGGCCAGACCGGTTGCCATGCCGGCACGGGCGAGCTCCGACACTTGCGCACGACGACCACCAGCCGCTTCGGCCAAACCGCCCGGCATTTGCAGCGCATGGGTGACGTCGAAGAACACCGGGTAATTGAACTGCTTCATGATGCCGAAGCCGAGCATGTCGACGACCAGATTGTTGTAACCAAAGCTCGACCCACGCTCGCACAGGATCAGCTGGTCGTTGCCGGCTTCCACGCATTTTTTGAGGATATGGCGCATTTCCTGCGGCGCGAGGAACTGGGCTTTCTTGATGTTGATGACCGCGCCGGTTTTCGCCATCGCCACAACCAGATCGGTCTGGCGCGACAAAAACGCCGGCAATTGAATGATGTCAGCGACTTCGGCAACCGGCTTGGCCTGATGCGGTTCGTGCACGTCGGTAATCACCGGCACGCCAAAGGTCTGTTTGATTTCCTGGAAAATCTTCAGGCCTTCATCCAGACCCGGACCGCGATAGGAGTTGATCGACGACCGGTTGGCCTTGTCGAAACTGGCCTTGAAGACATACGGAATGCCCAGCTTCCGGGTCGCGTTGACATAGGCCTCGCAGACCTGCAGCGCCAGATCGCGCGACTCCAGCACATTCATGCCGCCGAACAGCACGAACGGCAGTTCGTTACCGATCCGGATGTTGCCAACCTGAACGATTTTCTGGCTCATCTGCAGCGCTGCTCCCGGCCGTTATTTCTTGACGCTGTCGCGGTGCGACACAGCGGCGTTGACGAAAGCCGTGAACAGCGGATGACCGTCACGCGGCGTCGAGGTGAATTCCGGGTGCGCCTGACAGGCCAGGAACCACGGATGGTTCGGCAACTCGATCATCTCGACCAAGCTCTTGTCTTCCGAACGACCGCTGATTTTCAGACCGGCGGCTTCCAGCTTCGGCAACAAATTGTTATTCACTTCATAGCGGTGACGGTGGCGCTCCATGACCGAGTCGCTGCCGTAGACTTCACGCGCCAAGGTACCCGGCTCCAGCCAGCATTTCTGCGCGCCGAGACGCATCGAGCCACCGAGATCGCTGCCTTCCGTGCGCTGCTGTACCGAGCCATCGGCATCGCGCCATTCGGTGATCATCGCCACCACCGGATACGGCGATTCCTTGTTGAACTCGGTCGAGTGCGCGCCCGGCAAATTGGCGACATGACGGGCATATTCAATGACCGCCACCTGCATGCCAAGGCAGATGCCAAGGTACGGGATCTTGTTTTCGCGGGCATATTGCGCCGACTTGATCTTGCCTTCGATACCGCGCTCGCCGAAACCGCCCGGCACCAGAATGGCATCAGCACCTTTCAGAATGTCGGTGCCATTGCGATCGACTTCTTCGGAGTCGATGTAATGGATGTTGACGGTGGTGCGGGCATGCAACCCGGCGTGTTTCAACGCTTCGGTCAGCGACTTGTAAGCTTCAGTCAGATGCACGTACTTGCCGACGAAGGCGATGGTGACTTCACCTTTCGGATTGGCCTGCGCGTACAGCACTTTTTCCCATTCGCCGAGATCCGCCGGTTTGGCCTCGAGCTTGAAACGCTGGACAATCAGCTCATCCAGACCCTGGGCGTGCAGCACAGCCGGGATGCGGTAAATGCTGTCGACGTCTTTCAGCGAAATGACCGCGCGCTCATCGACATTGGTGAACAGCGCAATCTTGCCGCGCTCGGAAGCCGGCAGCGTTCGATCAGAGCGGCAAATCAAAATGTCCGGCTGAATGCCGAGCGAACGCAGCTCCTTGACCGAGTGCTGGGTCGGCTTGGTTTTCAGCTCGCCGGCCGTAGCAATGTACGGCAGCAGGGTCAGGTGCATGAACGCGGCGCGCTCGCGGCCAAGCTCGTAGCCCAGCTGGCGAATCGCTTCAAGGAACGGCAGCGATTCGATGTCGCCAACGGTGCCGCCGATCTCGGTGATCAGCACGTCGTAGCCTTCGCCGGCGGCGAGGATCTGCTGCTTGATGGCATCGGTGATGTGCGGAATGACCTGAACGGTGGCGCCCAGATAATCGCCACGGCGCTCGCGGCGCAGCACTTCAGCGTAGATCTTGCCGGTGGTGCAGCTGTTCTTTCGCGACAGCCGGGTGCGGATGAACCGCTCGTAATGGCCGAGGTCAAGGTCGGTCTCGGCGCCGTCGTCGGTCACATAGACTTCGCCGTGCTGGAACGGGCTCATGGTGCCCGGATCGACGTTGATATAAGGATCCAGCTTCAGCATCGTGACTTTCAGGCCACGGGCTTCGAGGATGGCGGCAAGGCTCGCCGAGGCAATACCTTTACCCAAGGACGACACGACGCCGCCCGTCACAAAAATAAAACGCGTCATGGCTGCAGGCCGCTCGCAGTCGAATGTGAATTGGAAGAATAGGGGAAGCCTGCGGGAGCAGGCTCAGGACGGGGGCAAATTCTAGCAAACCGGCCCGGCTGGCGGCAAACCAAAACTCCGGGCCATCGCGCTAAATCATTGAATTTTCAGGCAGATGCCTGTTCAGGCATGGGCTTTTGCGGGCCAAGCAGGCGGGCCGGCATCAACAGCCGGTAACCGCGCCGCGGGATGGTCTCGATAAATCGCGGCACCCCGGTGTCATCGCCGAGCAAGCGGCGCAGCGCCCAGATGGCATTGGCAACCCCCTGCCGCCCGACCGTCTCGTACTCCCCCCAGACCTCGGCAAGCAGTTCATCCGGTGACACCGGGCTCGGGTAACGCTCGATCAAGCACACCAGCACCGCCAGCAGCTTGAGCCGTACCGGCTGCGATCGTCCGGCCCGGTCGATGCGCTGGCGCGCTTCATCAATCCGGCAATCGCCAAGTTGCCAGCAACGGCATTCCAATCGCATGGCCAACATCCCCTGTTCTCTCCCGTTCGGCCGTGACGGGCGCGTCGCCGATTCGCCCGGTCGCATCGACATCAATTCGCTTGTGAGCGGCATTCTGACAAACACGACGCAACCTCCTTGGAAAAAGTTTTGCAATGTGTGAATCAACCGCCGCATCCCGATCGTCATTGGATGCCGACAGCAGAAAAATTACATCGAAACTGGCGATCGTTTGTGGCACTTTTCCGGCCGCCAACCGGTAATAGTTGGCATCGCTTGATTGACCTTTGACAACACTCCATCCCCACCCACTTCGGTCAAACGGCGGAGCAATCATGATGGCCGCGCTCGCGCTTGCCATCTGACACCATGCTGGCTTGCGGCTCTCCCTGGGCAAGGCAGCGTCCTGATCTGCCCCGCTCCGCCGTTTTCTTTTTCCAACATCAATTCCGCCATGTTTTCCCTTTGTGAAAAATTCACAGACACGCTACGTACAAATAATTTCTTACCGGAAAGAAACAAAATCGGACAATGCAAATTACATCTCCGCAAGAGGGATGCTCCATTGCTGTGACTGGCGCTTGATGTGACTGTGATGCCGAAGTTGGCCGAGATTGCGAACAAGCCAACCACAACAGCACAACTCTGGAGAGAGATCATGACTGCCTGCCACAGCTCGCCCGCCGGACAACCGGAATCACATCGATTCAAAAGATCAGCAGCGCGAACTTTCAGCTTACTGAGCGCCAGCCTGCTGGCTGCGCTCGGCCACAGCAGCCTCAGCGCGCAGGAAGCCACCAGCCCTGACACTGCGGGCGATGAAGAGCGCATCGTTGTCACCGGCTCCCGCATCAAGCGAACGGATTTGGAGGGCCCCAGTCCGGTTGTCACAATCACGGCCGATGACATGAACAAGGAAGGATTCAATACGGTATTTGACGCGCTGCGCTCGCTGTCGCAAGCAACCGGCGCGGTGCAAGGTGAGCAGTACGCCAATTCGTTTACGCCAAATGCTGAAACCCTGAACCTGCGCGGTTTCGGTCCCGGCTTGACGCTGTACCTGCTGAACGGGCGGCGGGTCGCCGACTACCCGCAGCCGTATAACGGCCAGAGCAACTTCTTCAATCTGGCGCAAATCCCGGCCGCGATGGTGGATCGCATCGAGATTCTGTCCGGGGGCGCCTCGTCCATTTATGGTTCCGATGCCGTCGCCGGGGTCGTCAACATCATCACCCGCAAAGACTTCGACGGGCTCAATGCAACCGTCCGGTTCGGCGACACCAGTGACGGTGGCGGCGAGTCGAAAAAACTGCAGATTGTCGGCGGTACCGCCATTGGCAACGGAAACCTGACCGTCGCCTACGAATACTTCCAGCGCGATCCGATTTTCGGCAAGGACCGCGATTACACCGACAGCCGCAGCGACAACCCGATGCTGACCGGGCCAGCAATTCTCGACCGCGAATTGCTGATCCTGAGCGGAACCCTGGTGGAATACATCGATCCAGGTGAGGCCGTCTGCGACCGCTTCTCTGACATGGAATACGCATTCCGGCCCGGGCGCGGCTACTACTGCGGCCGTGATGGCGCCGGTGATGAATCGCTGCGCGGCGACCGTGAGTGGCACACCCTTTATGCCAACTTCACGCTGCCGTTTGGCAACAGCAGCGAGATCTATGCGAGCTCCTACCTGTGGAAAAGCGAGTCCAAACACAGCAACTTCCGGCTCTGGTGGGGCAGCGTCAACGGCGGCTACTACTACGACCCAACCTTTGATGACTTCATCACCTTGCAGCGAGTATTCCAACCGAGTGAAACCGGTGAGCAAACCCAGAACTTCGAAGAAGAAGCGATTGATATCGCGGTGGGCTTGCGCACCAGCTTCAGCAACGGCATGGAACTCGATGTCGGCCTCAGCCATAACCGCGCTGACTTTGCCAGCCGTGAGAACCGGTTCAAGGAGGAAGCCATCAATGCCTACTTCCTCGGCGAACAACAGGGCGACCTGTTTGGCTTTCCGATCTACGAAGTGGATCTCGATCGCTTCTACAACCCGCTGACCCGGGCCCAATCGGCTGCGCTGATGGGCGAAGCCACCAATGATGCCGATTCGGAAGCCACCACGGTCACCGTCAATTTGACTGGCGACCTGTTCGAAATGCCGGCCGGGCCAGTCCAGTTCGCGACCGTGTTTGAATGGGGTGAACAGCGTTATGACATCAAACTGGATGATCGCACTTTCAACACCGAAGGTCAGGGTTGGTGGGGGCTGACCGGCACGGGCGGCGGTGGTGAGCGCGAGCGCACTGCACTCGGTATCGAATTGAGCGTGCCGCTTGCCGAACAGGTGAATCTGGCGCCGTCGGTTCGCTATGACAAGTACGACGACATCACGGCGGTCGACGACGCGGTGACCTACGGCCTTGGGCTTGAATACCGTCCGACTGACAGTCTGCTGCTGCGCGCGAAATTTGCCACCAGCTTCCGCGCACCTGACATGCACTACATTTTCAGCGACGAAAGCGGCTTCTTTGTCGGCATCATCGATGAATACCTGTGCCGTCAGAACGAACCGGATGTGCCGCTCGGCGAGTGTGGTGAAACCTATACCGTATTCGGCACCCGCGCCGGCAACCCGGAGCTGGAAGAAGAGGAAGGTGAGTCGTACACCATCGGCATGGCGTGGAATATCACGGACAATCTCGCCATCAATCTGGATTACTACGACATCGAGCTGAAGGGCATCGTCAACGACTTGAGCTTGACCAATCTGCTGGCTGTGGAAGCTGCCTGCCGGATCGGCACCGATCGCAGCGGCAACCCGGTTGATGCCGGCTCCGCCGAGTGCCTTGATGCATTCAGCCGGATCGAACGCTGGCCGGATGACGGCTCACCGATTGCCAATCAAGTGCAGGAAGTCCGTCAGGACCCGATCAACACCGGCCTGCAACGGCAGAAAGGCATTGACGCCCAACTCAAATACGATTGGCGTGAAACCGGTTTTGGTGATTTTGCCTTTAGCCTGAACTGGACCCATGTGCTGGAAACCCACCTGCAGGAATACAAGGAAGATCCCATCGACAAGGATTACCGCGACAACAAATTCCTCAATGGTGAAGCGCGCAGTCGGGTTCGCGGCTCGGTGACCTGGGCCATCGGCGACTGGAGCACAACGCTGTTCGCCAGCCGGGTCGGTTCCATCGCCAACTACGCCTCGAATGATCGTCTGTCGCCATGGACGATCTACAACCTGTCAACCGCGTGGCAAGCAACGGATACCGATCGCATTGCACTGATCGTCAACAACCTGCGCAATACCGAGCCACGCATTGATGACACACAAGATGCCTGGCCGTACTTCTATCGCGGCCAGTACAACGCTGTCGGTCGGGAAGTGTTTTTGGAGTACAGCCACAGCTTTTGATCCCATCCCACGCCGAAACGACAACGGGCGCCATTTGGCGCCCGTTGTCGTTTCCTGAGGATCAGAGCCGGAACTGACCGACCAGTTGCTGCAGCCGGCCGGCCAGCTCCTTCAGCTGGTTACCGGTGCCGGCGTTGTCGCGGGCGCCGTGTGCGAGCATTTCGGCGACATCGCGGATCGACGTGATGTTGCGGGTCAGCTCCTCGGTGACCTTGGTCTGCTGCTCGACCGCCGCGGCGATCTGGGTGTTCATGTCGCTGATGGTGGTGACCGCGCCGGTGATGGTATCGAGCGAACTGCCAGCCCGTTCGGCCTGACCGACGGCGTCCTCGGCGCGGCTGCGGCTGGTGGTCATCGCCGCGACCGCGCGTTCAGTGCTGGTCTGAATCGCGCCGATCATCTGCTGGATTTCCTGGGTCGAGGTGTGGGTGCGCTGGGCCAGGTTGCGCACCTCGTCGGCGACCACGGCAAAACCGCGGCCCTGCTCGCCGGCCCGCGCTGCCTCGATGGCCGCGTTCAGCGCCAGCAAATTGGTTTGCTCGGCAATGCCGCGAATGACGTCGAGGATGTTGCCGATGCGGGCGCTGTCGTCCGCCAACTGTTTGATGACCTGCGCTGCCGACTGGACATCCTGCGCCAGCGCCTGAATCGCGTTGATGGTGTTGTTGACCTCTTTCTGGCCGCCGCGCGCCTCGTTGCTGGCCGAATCGGCTGCGGTCGCCGCCTTGTGGGCACCACCGGCCACTTCCTGAATCGCACTCGACATTTCGGTTACCGCCGTGGCGACCATGTCGATGTCGGTTTGCTGGGCGGCGATTTCGCTCGAGGTATCGTCCGACAGTTTGGCGGTGACACCCGCGGCCTTGCTGACTTCGCTGGAACACTGCGCCACCGCCTGCATCATCTGCTGCAGCCGCGACAGGAATTCGTTGAACGCGGCCGCGAGCTGACCGATCTCGTCTTCGCCACGGACTGGCAGGCGCTGGGTCAGATCGCCGCCGCCTTTGGCGATTTCCTGCAGCGTGCCGGTGACGTCCTTGATCGGTTTGGCCAGCGCACGTGCGGTGAGCATCACGAAGAACAGCGCAATCACGGCAACCACCGCGGCGACCAGCAACTGGGCCACGGTCGCCGTGGTATTGGCGGCCGCCAAGTCCTGGTTCAATTGTTCTGCCTCCGCGAGCACGACGGCGCGCGGCACCCGCATCACCATCTGCCATTGGCTGTGGCCGTCATCGAGCCGCAACGGAATCATCGCTTCGACTTCTTCGCCGGCATCAAAGCGCACATCGATCGACGCCTGCGCCAGCCGGCCCTGAACATCCGCCATCCAGGGCTCATCGAGTGCACTGATGCGTTTGCCGATGGTTTCGGCTTTGGCGCTGTCTGCCACCACAATGCCGACACTGGACAGCAGCAACGTGCGCCCGGCGCCGTCATACAAGGCCTTGTTCGCCGAAGTCGCCATGTCGCGCAGCGCAGCCAGCGAATAATCGACACCGACCACGCCAATGACGCTGTCACCACGCATGATTGGCACCGCCGCCGAGCTCATCAACGTGGGCACGCCATCCACCGTATCGACATACGGTTCGATAAAGCAGCCGCGCTTTTTCTCGATCGGGCAGCGATACCAGACATTGCCCGGCAAACCATTGTCGCCAAGCGCCGTGTCGATCAAGTCGGCGTCCGGCAAGGACTCGGAAGTCAGCTCGCCGGCCTGATTGAACGCCCAGTAAATCGACACCCGGCCCGCCTCGTTGCTGGCCAGCTCGGCGCGATTGCGAAACTCGCTGTCACGGCCATCGAACGCGTTCGGCTCGAACACAATCCAGACACCGAGCGAACCGGCCATCGCACGTTGCAGCTGCGCGGTCATTTTCAGGATCTGTTCACGGCCCGCCGCGGAGCTAACCGCATTGCGCCGCACGTCCTCACTGACCGAGGCGGCCGAGGCCGCCACCGCGCGGGAAAAATGAAACGCCCGGGTCAGCTCGGCGACCATATCGTGTCCGGCTTTTTCCGCCGACAACACCAGTCGCTCGCGCGCCGAGTTCTCGCTCAAGATCTGGGTCCGTTCGCTGACCAGCGAACGGGCATTACCTGCCGCCCACAGACTCGCCACCAACATGATGGCCAGGGCCAGCAACAGGCCGGCACCGTTGAGCCACAACAACTTTTTCTCGACTGAGCGGAACTGCATGACCGCGCTCCCACGCTTCTCACTTTTGCCTGCAATAAGTGTAGTTGGCCGTGCCAGACCAGAGGGTGGCCGCAGACCATTCGCCAACATTTATTGGCATGCAGGTATCGGCCGCAGGGCGGCCAGCTTGAAGGAAACTTCGCACGGGGGAATTGGTGGGAGAACGGGCGGCAAGAAGTTGCCGCCCGGTTTAGTCAGGCGATCCCGGTTTGGGCAATCCCGGCTCTAACGATGTCGCGTCAATTGGCGTCGGTTTCCGTGCCTTGGCTTCGTGCCAGAGCGCATCCAGTGCCGCGTCATCGAGCGCCTGCAATTGCAGACCTTTTTGACGCGCCAGATTTTCGACTTGCCGGAACCGCTGGCTGAATTTGTCGGTCGCCCGGCGCAGCGCCGCTTCACTGTTCAGGTGCAGGTGCCGGGCCAGGTTGACGCAGGTAAACAGCACGTCACCCAACTCATCCTCGATGGCGTCGGCATCGCCGCTGCGCCGGGCAGCGGCCAGCTCGTCGATTTCCTCATGCAGCTTGGCGGTCACCGCCTCGGCATGCGGCCAATCGAAACCGCCACTGGCGGCCCGCTTCTGGATTTTCTGTGCGCGTGACAGCGCCGGCAGCGCCAGCGGCACATCGTCGAGCAAGCTTGGTTCGCCG
>DASUEK010000042.1:0-14258 GCA_036275115.1 Permianibacter sp.
AACACCCGCACCGGCGAAGCGTTGTCGCGGCTGACCAATGACACCACGATGTTGGAGACAGTGATTGGCTCCAGCCTGTCGATGGCGCTGCGCAACGCGCTGATGCTGGTCGGCGGGTTGATCATGCTATTCGTCACCAGCGTCAAGCTGACGCTGTTTGTCTTGCTGGCGGTGCCGCTGGTGATCGTTCCCATCATCGTGTTCGGCCGCAAAGTGCGCGATCTGGCCCGTGACGCTCAGGCCCGGCTGGGTGATGCCAGTGCCTTTCTCGATGAAGCCATTCACGAAGTGCGCACGGTGCAGGCCTCGGTGGCCGAGCCGGTGATGCGCACACGTTTTACCGGTCATCTCGATGCCGTCTTCAGCACCGCCAAGGCGCGCATTCGTGCTCGTGCCGCCCTCGTTGCGATTGTCATTGTGCTGGCCTTTGGCGCTATCGGCTTTATTTTGTGGACCGGTGGCCATGACGTGATTGCCGGTCGCATCAGCGCCGGGGAATTGTCGGCGTTTGTCTTTTATGCGGTAATTGTCGCGAGCGGTGTCGGAACGATCAGCGAAGTGTTCGGCGATTTGCAGCGCGCCGCCGGCGCCACCGAGCGGTTGATGGAATTGCTGAACACACAGACCGCCATTGTCGTACCGAACACTCCAGCGCCCTTACCGCAGCCGGTGCGCGGGGAACTGCAATTTGATGCCGTGCGCTTTCATTACGCCAGCCGACCGGACACGCCAGCACTCAATGATTTTTCCCTGACGGTACAACCCGGCGAGCGCATCGCACTGGTTGGCCCGAGCGGTGCCGGCAAAACCACCGCGTTCCAGTTGCTGCTGCGCTTTTATGACCCGGGCAGCGGTGCCATTCGGCTCGACGGTCAGGATCTGCGCGCGCTCGACCCGCAGGACTTGCGCAAACAGATTGCGCTGGTGCCGCAGGAGCCAGTGATATTCGCCGACACGGTGCGCGAGAACGTCCGCTTCGCCCGGCCAGACGCCAGTGATGCAGACGTGCGCGCCGCACTCGACGCCGCTTACGCGCTCGATTTTGTCGAGCAGATGCCGGGCGGGCTTGATGCCCAGCTTGGTGAGCGCGGCGTGCGCTTGTCTGGCGGTCAGCGTCAGCGGCTTGCAATTGCCCGTGCACTGCTGGCCGACCGGCCGGTACTGCTACTCGATGAAGCGACCAGCGCGCTCGACGCCGAAAGCGAACGGAAAGTGCAACTGGCGCTCGATCGGCTGATGCAAAACCGCACCACATTGATCATCGCGCACCGGCTCGCCACCGTGCGCCATGCCGACCGCATTGCCGTGATGGAGCAAGGCCGCGTCGTTGCGCTGGGCAAACACGATGCGCTGGTGCGTGACAATCCGCTCTATGCCAATCTCGCCCGGCTGCAGTTTTTGCATGAACCCGTCCTGCAGGAACCAGTCCAGCATGAGCCAGCGCATGAAACGGCCCCGCATGAACCCGCCTCGCAGGCGCCGTCAGCGTCGCTACCGACCCCCTGAGCGCGCCAAAAGGAGCCCCGTCGCCGGCTTTTGGCTCGACCAGTGAAGCGGCGACGACCGCACGGCCCGGTCGGCTTGACCGGCCGGCGTCCGGCTCGGTATAACGTCGGCACTTCTTTTCGGACTTTCGCTTTCGGGCTTTTGCCATGAGTCGCGACGCGCACCACCGCAAATCGTCCGGCGCCATTTTCGCCAGCCGCGCCGGCTGCAAATGCTACCCCGCCTGAGCCCGTCTTTGGCTGCCCGGCTTGATGCCACGCAGCTGCTATCGTTTGTCTGCAGCACCGCCTTACTTTGCTTGAATCGTTGACCGCCGGCCCGTACCGGCCCGTTTCACGAAATAGCTTCGTAAATTTGCTTCGTAACGTTGATCCGCAAAAGAGGTTCCGCGATGAGCCAATCGACCATTCATTCCGACAAGGCGCCTGAGCCGGTCGGCGCTTACCCGCACGCCCGCCGCGTCGGCAACCTGCTGTTCCTGTCCGGCATCGGTCCGCGCAAGAAAGGCACGAAAGAAATCCCCGGTGTGGTGCTGGACGCTGATGGCAGCATCCAGTTCAGCGACATCGAAGCGCAGTGCCGCTCGGTGTTTGAGAACGTGCGCACGGTGCTGGAAGCCTCCGGATCGAAATGGGAAAACTTGGTCGACGTCACCGTTTACCTGACCAACATGAAACGTGACTTCGCGATCTATAACAAACTCTGGGCCGAGTATTTCCACACCAATCCGCCGTGCCGGACCACCGTGGAGATCCTGAGTTTGCCAACCCCCATTGCCATTGAACTGAAGTGCATTGCCACGGTCGATTGAGCCACGCCACCACGGTGTGACAAGAACCCTCATCGACTGAACAGGATGTCACCATGAAGCATTGCATTGCATCTGGCATTGCATCTCGCATTGCATCTGGCCGTGCCCTCTTGCTGGCAGCAGGTTTGCTGCTCGGCACCACGGCCTGCACCACCATCACGGTCTCCGAAAACGAACTGTTGATGCCGGATCGGGCCGTGACCGCGCGCAACATTGACACGATTGCCCCCGGCTATCAGCTGGGTGAATTGGATCTGACCGGCACTGACGGCACGCGGCTGTACGGCCAGTTTTTGCACCACCCGCAAGCCAAACAAACCGTGCTGTTCTTCGGTGGCAACAATTTCCGCATCCGCCAATACGGCCGCACCGTGCTGGAGGGCTACAGCAAGCTCGGTGTCAATCTGGTGCTGGTCGATCACCGCGGGTACGGCAACAGCGAAGGCGAACCGAGCATTGAAACGCTGTTCAGCGACGGGCTGGCGACATTTGATCGGGTCAAGCAGTTGCTGCCAAACCAGCCGATCATCGTGCACGGCTTTTCGCTCGGCAGCTTCATTGCCGGACACGTCGGCAAACGACGGCCGGTCGATGCGCTGATTCTGGAAGGCAGCGCCACCAATGCCGAAGACTGGGCCGATGCGATCACGCCGTGGTTTGCCAAGCCGTTCATCACGGTCAAAATTGAAGCGAAACTGCAGGCCATCAACAACAAGGACAACCTGACCGACTTCCGGGCGCCACTGCTGATCCTGGTCGGTGAAAACGATAACCAGACGCCGCCATCGCTGGCGGAAAAACTGTATGCCGAAGCGGCAAAGGCCCGCTATCGCGACTTGCAGATTGTCCCCGACCTGAATCACAACCTGGCCAGCAAGACCGCCAGTTTTGCCACTGCCTTTCTTGCGCTGCAACAGCAGCTCAGCACAGGAACCACGCCATGACCGCGCCGATCATTCCGCCGTTCAACTTCCAGCAATGGATTGCCGAGCACCGGCACCTGTTGCAGCCACCGGTCTGCAACAAGCAGGTGTTCGAAAATGACGAGTTCATCGTCATGGTGGTCGGCGGCCCGAATGGCCGCAAGGATTACCATTACGACGAAGGCCCGGAATTTTTCTACCAGCTCGAAGGCGAAATGCTGCTGCGAACCATGCAGGATGGCAAGCGGGTCGATTATCCGATTAAAGCCGGGGAAATCTTCTTGTTGCCGGCCAAGGTGCCGCACTCGCCGGTGCGTTACGCCAACTCAATCGGCCTGGTGGTTGAGCGCAAGCGGCTGGCACAGGAAAAAGACGGCCTGATGTGGTTCTGCGACCACTGCGATCACAAGCTGTACGAGGAGTTCTTCACGCTGCACAGCGTCGAGAAAGATTTTTTGCCGGTGTTCGAGCGTTACCTCGCCAGTGAAGAAAAGCGCACCTGCAAGAAGTGCGGCACGGTGGCGCCGGCGGTGAACAAGTTGGCGGTGAAGTAGTTTGCTGTAGTTTGAACGGAGAGTGCCCCCTCTCCCCTGCCCCTCTCCCGCAAGGGGCGAGGGGAACACATCTCGACGGTCTGCTCATGAACAAGAGCAGGACGCCAAGAAGCCGATGTGTGCTGGCTCCCTCCCCCTTGACGGGGGAGGGCGGGGGAGAGGGTGAAGCTCCCAACCATACGGCCCAAGAGTATCGAGCAAAACAATGCTAACCATCGACATCCACACCCATATCCTCCCGCGCGATTGGCCGAACCTGAAAGAGCGCTACGGTTATGGCGGTTTTATCCAGCTGGAGCATTGCGGCCCCGGCTGCGCCAACATGGTTCAGGACGGCAAGTTCTTCCGCAAAATCGACAGCAACTGCTGGGATGGTGATGTTCGCTTGCAGGAATGCGATCAGCACGGCGTGCACATTCAGGTGCTGTCGACGGTGCCGGTGATGTTCAGTTACTGGGCCAAACCCGAGCACGCGCTGGATCTGTCACGTCTGCTGAACGATCACATCGCTGGCGTCGTCGCGGCGCATCCACGCCGCTTTATCGGCCTTGGCACGGTGCCGATGCAAGACAGCAAGCTCGCCATTCAGGAGCTGGAGCGCTGCGTCAAGGAACTGAAGTTCCCCGGCATCCAGATCGGCTCCAACGTCAACGGCAAGAACCTGAACGATCCGGCACTGTTCGACATTTTCGCGGCGGCGCAGGATCTGGGCGCTTGCGTGTTTGTTCACCCGTGGGACATGTTTTGCCAAAACAGCAACGGAAAAGACCGGCTCGGCCAATACTGGGCGCAATGGCTGGTCGGCATGCCGGCCGAAACCTGTCTTGCCATCACCTCGATGATTTTCGGTGGCGTGCTGGAGCGACTGCCAAACCTGCGCATCGCGTTTGCTCACGGCGGCGGCAGTTTTCCGCACACCATCGGCCGTATCGTGCACGGCTTTGAAGCGCGACCGGATCTCTGCGCCATCGACAACGACGTCAATCCGCGCGATTACCTGAAACGCATTTACCTCGATACGCTGGTGCACGATCCTTTGGCGCTGAAATATGTCGTCGATTTGGTCGGCGCCGATCGGCTTGCACTCGGCACCGATTACCCGTTCCCGCTCGGCGAACTGCAACCGGGTCAATTGATCCGTGAAACCTTCCACGACGAAGCCATTCGCGCCCGACTGCTGCACGGCACCGCGCTGGAATGGCTGAATGTCCCCCAAGCCCATTTCATGGGGTGATGACCAGTTGAACGCGGTGAAACACACATCATGAAACTGACCGTACAGATTGCCGGCGCACGTTATCGCGTGCGCCACAGCGAGGCGGTATCGCTGGCGATTCCATTGCATTTCAATGGCCCGCAGCCGAATCACTTTGGCGCCGCCGTGGCCGGGGCCAAGCCGATGCAGGCCGGCAGCTGGATTGGCGATACCCGCAAAGGTGGCAGTTGCAACGTGCCGGAATTGACGCTGAACCCGCATTGCAACGGCACGCATACCGAGTCGGTCAGCCATATCGTCAACGACATGCATTCGGTGCATCAAAGCCTGCGCGACTTGTTGCTGCCGGCAACCCTGATTTCGGTCAATCCGGTCGCCGCCAACCAATGCAGCGACCATTACACGCCGGTGTTGGCCCCCAGCGATCTGGTGATCACGGCGGCCACATTGCAGCGAGCACTGGATTCGGTTGCCAGTGAGTGGTTGAGCGCGTTGGTCATGCGCACGTTGCCCAATGGTCGCGACAAGCAGGTGGCCCGCTACGGCGACAGCCACCAACCGCCGTTTTTTACCCGCGAAGCCATGCAATACCTGCGACAGCGTGGTGTGCAACATCTGCTGGTCGATTTCCCGTCACTGGACAAGATGCATGACAACGGCCACCTGACGGCACACCACGTGTTCTGGCACGTGGCGGAAGGCACCCACGGCCCGGCACCGGAGGCAGCGCGACAGCGCACGGTCACCGAAATGATCTTTGTTCCCGATGCCGTGCATGACGGCGTCTACCTGCTCAATCTGCAAGTGCCGGCGTTCGAACTCGATGTCGCGCCCAGCCGGCCGTTCCTGATCCCCGTGGAGACTGACCATGCTTGAGAACAATCTCGCCTTTGCCCAGAAACTTGATGGCGCCGATCCGCTGCACCCGATGCGGCACCAGTTCCATATTCCGCGCCACCTGGGCCATGACGAAATTTATCTCTGCGGCAATTCGCTCGGCCTGCAGCCAAAGCGCACCGCTGAGTATGTCGATGAGTTGCTGAAAGATTGGCAGCAGCTCGGCGTCAAAGGCCATTTCGCCGCCAAGCATTCCTGGCTGCCGTATCATGAGTTTCTGACGGATGCCTCGGCCAAGCTGGTCGGCGCGCTGCCGCAGGAAGTGGTCTGCATGAACTCGCTGACTGCCAACCTGCATTTGCTGATGGTCAGTTTCTTTCGGCCGAGCAAAGAGCGGTTCAAGATCCTGATTGAAGATCACGCTTTCCCGTCTGATCACTATGCCGTGGAATCGCAGCTGCGCTTTCACGGCCTTGATCCGAAGGAGGCCTTGGTACTGGCGAAACCGCGCGCCGGCGAAGACTGCCTGCGTCAGGAAGATCTGGTCGAACTCATCAAGCGCGAAGGCAAGCAGCTGGCGCTGGTGCTGCTGCCCGGCGTGCAGTACTACACCGGCGAAGTGCTCGACATGGCAGCGATTGCCGAGGCCGGTCACAGTGTCGGTGCAGTCGTCGGCTTCGATCTGGCGCACGCCGTCGGCAACATCGTGCTGAACCTGCACGACTGGAATGTCGATTTCGCCGCCTGGTGTTCCTACAAATACCTGAACAGCGGCCCGGGCTCGGTGGCCGGCGCGTTTGTCCACGAAAAACATCTCGGCAAGGACCTGCCGCGCTTCCACGGTTGGTGGGGCCAAAACAAAGCCATACGCTTCCAGATGGGGCCGGAGTTCGATGCGATCCCGACCGCCGAAGCCTGGCAGCTGTCGAACCCGCCCATTCTGTCACTGGCCGCCGTGCGCGCATCGCTTGATGTGTTCATGGATGCCGGCGGTATGCACCCGCTACGCAAGAAATCCCTTGAGCTCACCGGCTATTTGCGCTGGCTGTTGGAACAGGAACTTGGTGACGCCATTCATGTGTTGACACCGTTTGAGCCCCGTCGGCATGGCGCCCAGTTGTCGCTGACGGTGAAGCTGCATGGCCAAACCGCCAAGCAAGTGCAACACAAGCTGGAAGAACAAGGCGTGACCTGTGATTTCCGTGAGCCAAACGTCATGCGCGCGGCACCCGCGCCGCTGTACAACAGCTTTGAAGACGTCTGGCGCTTTGTGCAGATTTTGAAGAAGACGGTGCAGGGATAGTCGCATCACTGGCCTGCCGTTCGCCCTGAGCCTGTCGAAGGGCAAACGGCATCTCTTTCGTTTCAGTACGTTCATGCTTCGACAGGCTCGGCACGAACGGGAGAGTGTTTCAGTCAATGAAGCCACAACACATCACCTTGATTGGCGCCGGTCTGGTCGGCTCCTTGCTGGCGGTTTATCTCGCCCGGCGCGGCTATGACGTAACGATTTACGAAAAGCGTCCGGACATGCGCAAGACGGCGATCAGCGCCGGCCGTTCGATCAATCTTGCGTTGGCCAACCGTGGCATCCGGCCGCTGGAAGAGCTGGGGCTGATGCAACAGGTGCGCGAGATCATCATTCCGATGAAAGGCCGCATGCTGCACGACGAACAAGGTCAGACCCAATTGGTACCGTATGGCCAGCGCCCACATGAGGTGATCTATTCGGTCTCGCGTGGCGAACTGAACAAGCTGCTGATGACCGCCGCCGAAGCGACCGGCAAGGTCCGTATCGTGTTCGACACCAGCATCGAGCACATTGATTTCGCCAGCCAGCGTATCCGGGTCAAGCATGATCCAACCGGCATCGGCGAAGAGCACGCCTTTGCGCTGCTGATTGGCGCCGACGGTGGCGGCTCGGTGGTGCGCAAGGCGGTCGATGCCCTGCACGGCGTTGCCAGTGTCGAAGAAAAACTGTTCCACTCCTACAAGGAACTGACCATTGCCGCCGGTCCTGGCGGTCGTTTTCAGATTGAAAAAGAAGCGCTGCATATCTGGCCACGTGGCGACTTCATGATGATCGGTCTGCCGAACAATGATGGCAGCTTCACGATGACGTTGTTCGCACCCGATCAGGGCGAAGTCAGCTTCGCCGCGCTGCATGACCGGGCCAGTTTCACCGCCTTCTTCGAAAAGAATTTTGCCGACGCGCTGAAGCTGATGCCGGATGCCGCCGACACCTACTTCCGCAACCCGACCGGGTTTCTCGGCACCGTGCACTGCCCCAACTGGACCGTGCCGGGCAAGGCGCTGCTGATCGGCGATGCCGCCCATGCGATTGTGCCGTTCCACGGTCAGGGCATGAATTGCGGTTTCGAAGACTGTTTCGACTTGAACCGCCTGCTCGACGAACACCGTGACGACTGGACCGCGGTATTCGCCGCGTATGAAGCCGCGCGCAAGCCCAATGGCGAAGCGATTGCGCTGATGGCGCAGGAAAACTATGTCGAGATGCGCGCCACCGTACGCGACCCGAAATTCCAGCTGAAGAAAACGGTGGGTTTCGAGCTGGAGAATCGCTGGCCAGACAAATTCAGTCCGCGCTACTCAATGGTGATGTTCCAGCATATTCCGTATGCCGAAGCACTGCGTCGCGGCCGCATCAACGACGAGATTCTGGCGACACTGTGCGATCATATTGACCGCCCCGAGCAGGTGGACTATCAGCTGGCGCAGCAGTTGATCGTACAGAAGCTGGGCTAGGCCACTGCCATCGCACGGCACCCGCGCCAAGGGCGCGGGCATGGCAAAGCCGCTCGCAACTGCCAGCAGGAAGTCGGAAGGAAGGAGAACTGGGAGATGACTACACCGTTCAGCCGCCAGTTTGTCGCCCGCTGGGCCGACATGGATTTCAATGCCCATATGGCCAATACCGCGTACCTGAATTTTGCGGCCGATTTGCGCTTCACGTTTTTTCAGGAACATGGCTTTCCGGTCAGCGAGTTCAATCGCCTGCGGATCGGCCCGGTGGTGTTTCGGGACGAGGTGGATTATTACCGCGAGTTTCGCCTGCTGGAGCCGGTGACGGTGACGCTGCAACTCGAAGCCATGAGCGACGATGGCAGCCGGTTCAAACTGCGCAATGAGTTTTTCAAGACCTCGGGAGAGCTCGCCGCGCGCGTCATTTCCCATGGTGCCTGGCTCGATTTGACGGCGCGCAAACTGACGGTTCCGCCGCCGGCGCTGACTGCTGCACTCGGCTTACTCAGCCGCAGTGACAGCTTCAGCGTACTGGCCTCAAGCTGATCTCAATCGTCGAGCTCGGCCGGTGCGGCGCCGGGCCCCAGGACCTCAACGGCAGTGACCTGATGATGGCGGATCGCGTGCGCCAGATTTTGTTCCAGCTGCGGTGCCAGTGTCTGGTAATCGCCATGCAGATCGAGAATGCCGTAGGCACGATTGCGACCTCGGCCCTTGCCCAGATACAGCGCGAGATCCGCCAGTTGCACCGCGCGTTCCCAACCGAAGGTCGTTTCCGGTAACCGGGCAAGCGGCAGCGGCACAAATCCCGCTGATGCGGTGACCGGAATGGCTTTGCCTTCGTGCTGCACCGGTTCCGCGCCGATGGTGTGCAACACCCGACCGACCACTTCGGCGAGTGCAGACTGCGTGGTGCCGCGCAAATACAGCAGGAACTCTTCACCGCCCCAGCGCAGCACCATGTCGCTGTCACGCATGCCAGTGTTCAGCCGCTTGGCCACATCCATCAATACGGCGTCGCCGGCCGCATGGCCGAACGTGTCGTTGATGCGCTTGAAATGATCAATATCGAGCAGCACAAAGGCATCAACGGTGGTGTCCGGATCGGAGCGCCGTTCGCGCTCGGTCCAGCGCCGCTCCATCGCCAACTGAAAGGAGCGGCGATTGAACAGGCCGGTCAGCGGGTCGCGAATGGATTGGTCGGCGAGTTTTTCATTGACCGCTTGCAAACGCCGGTTGGCATCGCGCACGCGCCAGTACGACAACATGGCAACAATGGCCGCCAGAATCACGGTCAAGGCAACCAGACCGATTACCCAAAGATACAGCCGCCGGTTATCGATTTCGGCGGCTTGCAATTGATTCTCGCGCGCCAACAGTTCGATTTGCTTCTGTCTTGCGCTGGCATCAAAGCGTTCCTGCAGTTCGGTGACGGCACGCTGTCGGGCTTCCGAGTACAGCCGCTCGCGAATCGCCAATTGCCGTTTCAGCGCCGTGACCGCCTCCGCAAACAGGCCGGCTTGTTCACTGATGCGAGCAATTTCCGCCTGCACCAATTCCTCGGTAGCAATATCAGCAAGTGCTTGCAGTTGTTCCTGCGCGAGTTGCAACTCCTGCAAACCTTGTCGAATCAGGCCCTGCCCTGCCAGCGCCAGACCAATGTTGGCGTGAGCGATGGCCTCGTTGGTGCGGTCTTTCCGTTTTTGTGCGAGCAGCAAGGCCGAGCGGGCGTAGTCGGCGGCTTCGGTCCAGGCTTTGCGCTGCAGCGCTTCATCGGACAAATTGACCAGGGCAATCGACTCGGTGCGCTCGTCACCGAGTTCGCGCACGACCAGCAAGGCTTGGTGGTATGACGCCGCCGCTTCTTCGTTGCGACCGAGACTGGACAGTGCATAACCGGTATTGATGGCAATCGTCGCCAACATGCTGCGGTCATTGCGCTTGACGGCCAAGGGCTTGGCGCGCTGAAGATAGGCCAATGCCTGTTCCGGATTGCGCAAGCTCAAATACAAGGCACCGAGATTGTTCAGGGTTTGCAGCTCCCGCTGCTCGCGCTTGTCACCGGACTGCTCGGCGAGCGGCAAGGCTTTCAGGTGCTGTTGTAATGCGTTTTCAAAATCGCTGGTGTCGCTATAGAGAATGGCGGCCATGTTGTGGGTGGCATAGCGCACTCGCAGATCCTGTACTTGCTCGACCAGCACCAACGCTTGCCGGAGCAAGGCCAAGGCCTCATCAGGTTTGGCGGCGTTTTTCAACGACTGCGCGCGTTGCAACAAGGCTTCCACTTTGATTTCATTGCTTGTGCTGCGCGCCGCCAGCGCTTCCAGCGCAGCCACAGCCGCTTCGCTGCGCTCGTTGTCCCCCACATCCCGGTACAGGGTCGCCTGCAAGGCCAGCCATTCGTGGCGCTGACGGTCGGTCAATTCCGCCGGCACCTCGTTCGCCAACCGGGTCAGCTCGGCCGCCGCGGCTTGGCTGTCGGTCATGGCGCGGACCTGTTCCAGCGCCGACAGCCATGCACTCGGATCACTCGCACTGACCGCCTGCATCGGCAACAGCAGCCAGAGCAGAAAACCCCAGCAACGGAACGGACGAGCGATCATCAACTTCGATCTGCACAACAGGGAAAAGGTGCCCAAAGCATAGCAGTGCTTGGCAAAACCGCAGGGGATAAGGCCTGCTGCCGACACCCGGTCGCCGGCGCCAAATCCGGTTACGATTTGCCGGTGACGCACCGGCACGCGCTGACTAGACTGGGCAACTCCGCCATTTCCGAGCCTCACGCCCATGTTCCGCACTGCAACACTGCTCGCGCTTGCCCTCTCCTCCCTGGCCGCCTTTGCCGACAGCACGCCGGATATTGCCGACAGCCAACGCTGGCTGCAGACCCTGGCGGCCGATGCCGCCGCTGGCCGTCGCACCGGCACGGCAGCCCAGCAGCGCATCGGCAATTGGTTGGCCGACGAGTTCAAGGCGCTCGGTCTGCAGCCGCTTGGCGACAGCTATTTCCAGCCGTTTGTCGTCACCAACAAGGATGGCAGCCAGACCATCGGCCGCAACGTACTGGCGGTGCTGCCGGGCAGCCAACCGCGCGCTGAGGCGGAATACCTGTTGCTGTCGGCGCATTACGATCACATTGGTCATCAGGCCGGTGCCGGCAAGGATCAGGTGTTCAACGGCGCCGATGACAACGCCTCCGGCGTGACCGCAATGCTGAACATCGCCAAGCAGTTGCAACAGGCGGTGGCAAACGGACAGCGACCGACCCGTCATATCGTGTTCGCGGCATGGGACGCGGAAGAAATGGGCCTGAAAGGATCGCGCCATTTTGTCGAGCAGCCGCTGCTGCCACTGCATCGCCTCGTCGCCAACATCAATTTCGAAATGGTCGGCGTCACCGAAGGCAAGAACCGGCGCAACCTCTGGATGACTGGCTGGCAGCATTCGGACTTGTTCGATGTGCTGAAGCCGTTGCTGGCCGCACAAGGCTGGACGCTCGAAGCGGACCCCTATCCGCAGTGGGATCTGTTCCTGCGTTCGGACAACGCGCCGTTCGCGTCGATGAAAAACATCGGCAGTGAAGAGCAGCCGCACTGGCTCGGTGTGCCGGCACACTCGCTGTCGGTCTGGCGCGGTCAACGCCACTATCACGCCATCAACGATGAGGCCTCGCTGATCGATCTGGAAAACCTCACTGCGCTGTCGTCCGCAATGACGATTGTGGTGCAGACGCTGGCACAACCGGAACGTCACATTGCCTGGAAGGCTGACGGCACGCCACGTTTCAGTCGCTTGCCGGACGCCGATGTGGCGAC
Source organism: Permianibacter sp. (assembly GCA_036275115.1). Lineage (GTDB taxonomy): Bacteria > Pseudomonadota > Gammaproteobacteria > Enterobacterales > Permianibacteraceae > Permianibacter. Next base: position 12,426 of record DASUEK010000042.1, read on the forward strand.
CGAAACCATGACCGGTTCGCCGTAACGCTTGCTGCCAGGTCAGAGCACGAATGAAAAACGCCGGCAATCGCCGGCGTTTTTATTCAGGCCATTACCGCGTCGGCGCCGTACTCTTCCCAGCCACCGTTGCGGCGCACGTAAATGCGATCGCTCAAGCGCAAATCACCGCTGCCGGCGAGCGCCTTGATGGCGGCTTTCAACATCACCAGGCCGGCTTTTGCACGTGAGCCGGTGAATACCAGACAGGCCTGGGCTGGCACCGCCACCAGCAATTCGCCTTCCACTTCCTTGGCCATGCCATCCCAAAACTGATCGAGCAACAGCAGGCAGGCTTCGTCACGGCCATTGGCTTTCAGCAGGTAGGTCGGACCGCGGCCCATGCGCTCCACTTTCGACAGCCGTTCGCGCAGGTTGTTGAGCGCGGTCAGCAGCAGCTCGTAACGCTGCAGGCCGAGCGCCTGGATATTGTCTTCGGTGATGAAAGTGCGGCCGGTATCGGCTTCCACGACAAACACAATGGTCAGGCCGGGTGCAAAGGTATCGCACAAGGCATTGTCCGGTACAAAGGTCGGCACGCGCTCAAGCGAAAAAATGATCGGGAACAGTTTGGAAGGATCGAGTTTGCGCATCATCTACCACACGGTACGCTGGCCGGGCTGGCAGCATCCCGTTTGACGGGTCCATCGGCCGTTAGCCCAAGTCCGCATGATAACGCACACGGCCGGACGTTGCCGGCCGGCCGTGTGATGCATTGCGCGATTTGTCGGCGAATCCGGTTCAGGATTCGGACGGCAGTACCCGGACCGCGCCGCGGTCAGCGCTGCTGGCGAACAGCGCATACGCGCGCAACGCCTGCGACACCGCACGCTGGCGATTGTGCGGCGTGAACGCCTGCGCACCGCGGGCCTGCTCGGCGGCGCGGCGTGCCGCCAACTCGGCCTCACTGACTCGCAACGCGATCCGCCGGGCCGGAATGTCGATGTCGATCGTGTCGCCTTCGCGCACCAGTGCAATCGTGCCCGCACTGGCCGCTTCTGGCGACACATGGCCGATCGACAAGCCCGAGGTGCCACCCGAAAACCGGCCATCGGTGATCAGAGCGCAAGCTTTGCCGAGCCCTTTCGCCTTCAGGTAGCTGGTCGGGTACAGCATTTCCTGCATGCCGGGGCCGCCGCGCGGGCCTTCGTAGCGAATGACCACGGCGTCACCCGCGACGATCTGATCGGCAAGAATCGCCTGCACGGCATCGTCCTGCGATTCGAATACCCGGGCACGACCGGTAAATGTCAGACAACTTTCGTCAACGCCAGCGGTTTTGACGATGCAGCCATCCGGCGCCAGATTGCCGGTCAGCACGGCGAGGCCGCCGTCTTGCGAATAAGCATGCGCAACGCTGCGAATGCAGCCCTGCTCGCGGTCAGCATCGAGACTCGGCCAGCGCGCGCTCTGGCTGAACGCCTGACTGCTGCGCAGGCCGCCGGGCGCGGCCCGGTAGCGCTCGCGAATAGAGTCGGCAATTGGCCGGGTGATGTCCTGCTGGCTGATCGCGTCGCCGAGCGTCGCGCTGTGCACGGTGCAAGTATCACGATGAAGCAAACCACCGCGATCGAGTTCGGCCAGAATGCCGTAGACGCCGCCAGCGCGATGGACATCCTCGATGTGGTATTTCTGCGTCGACGGCGCCACCTTGCACAAATGCGGCACCTTCTTCGACAGCCGATCGATATCGCGCATCGTGAACGGCACACCGGCCTCGTGCGCAGCCGCGAGCAAATGCAGCACGGTATTGGTCGAGCCGCCCATCGCGATATCGAGCGTCATGGCATTTTCAAA
>DASUEK010000043.1:0-5836 GCA_036275115.1 Permianibacter sp.
TGCGACGAAACTGACATCCGGCACTTCAATCACCGGCACCACGTAACCGAAATGCTGGCGCAGCGCGGCAACATCCGGCAGCGGTGCGGTAACGGCTTCGGTGACCAGAAAACCGATCTCGGTTTCCAGTTTGGCATTGCGGAAATCGCGTAGCGAAACACCGACGGTGGGTGTGCGTTCACCGTAGCGGAACAGCACACCAAACACCGGACCGTCGCTGGCAAAACGTTGTTGCAGGGCAACGGTGGTCAACCCGGCTTTGAAGCCGGCGATCGGTTCGCTGGCTTCACGCAATTGGTTGTGGGCCTGCTGGGTCACATAGGCATCGGCGAGCGTCGCGCCGGGCTGTTGCTGACTGAGACACGGAAACGGCGCTTGCAGCAGGCCAAGCATGCCGGGCCGCTCGGCACTGTTCGCTGCAGCTATCACTGTCATGGCCAGCACAGCGGCCATCGCCAGCCGGATTGCCGAACCCCGAATCATCACCGCTCCTGTAGAATGTCGGCCCATGAAAACGACTCTACACCAGAACCTGACCGACAGCCTAAACGACGCCCAGCGCGAGGCCGTGACGTCACAGAAAAAAGCCCTGCTGGTACTCGCCGGCGCCGGCTCCGGCAAAACCCGCGTGCTGGTGCATCGTATCGCCTGGCTGGCGACCGAGATCGGGCTGTCGCCGCACGCCATGATGGCGGTGACCTTTACCAACAAGGCCGCTGCTGAAATGCGTCATCGCATCGAGGCGCTGCTCGGTGGCCCGGCGGCCGGCATGTGGATTGGCACGTTCCACGGACTCTGTCACCGCTTGCTGCGCGCGCACTGGCATCAGGCCGGTTTGAACGAGAACTTTCAGGTGCTCGACAGCGATGATCAGCAGCGACTGGTCAAGCGTGCCATCCGGGCGCTCAATCTCGATGAGCAGCAATGGCCACCGAAGCAGGCGCAGTGGTGGATCAACCAGCGCAAGGACGAAGGCGAGCGGCCGGAAGACATCAAGCATCAGGGCGATCTGTTCACCGCGACCCAGCTGAAGATTTATCAGGCCTACGAAGAGATCTGCCGGGTCGCCGGCACCATCGACTTTGCCGAGCTGTTGCTGCGCGCGGTGGAGCTGTTCAAGAAAAATCCGGCGCTGCTGGCGCATTACCAGACCCGGTTCAACCACATTCTGGTCGACGAGTTTCAGGACACCAACCAGATCCAGTATCAGTTCATCCGGCTGCTGGCCGGACCGAACACCGACGTCACCGCCGTTGGCGACGACGATCAATCCATTTACGGCTGGCGCGGTGCCCGGGTCGAGAACCTGAACGAGTTCCTGCGCGACTATCCCGGCGCCGAGATCGTCCGGCTCGAACAAAACTACCGCTCGACCGGCAATATCCTGACCGCCGCCAACGCCGTCATCGACCACAACAGCGACCGGCTCGGCAAGAGCCTGTGGACCGAAGGCGACAAGGGCGATCCGCTCTGGCTCTATTCCGCGTTCAACGAACAGGAAGAAGCCCGCTTCATTGCCGAGAAGATCGAGCAGTGGGTCGACGAAGGCCGCGAGTACAAAACCTGCGCCATTCTCTACCGCAGCAACGCCCAGTCACGGGTGCTGGAAGAGGCAATGATTACCCGCCGGATTCCGTATCGCATTTACGGCGGTTTGCGCTTCTTCGAGCGGCAGGAAATCAAGGACGCGCTGTCGTATCTGCGACTGACCTTCAACCGTGACGATGACGCCGCCTTTGAGCGCGTGGTCAACCAACCACCGCGCGGCATCGGCGAAAAAACCGTCGAGCAGCTGCGGGAACGCGCCCGTTTGCATCAGATGTCACTGTGGAAAGCGGCACAGCTGGTGGTGAACGAGCGAGCGATGCCGGCGCGAGCCTTGACGGCATTGCAGGGCTTTTTGCAGCTCGTCATCGATCTCGAAGCCGGTTACAAGGAGCAGCCGCTGCACGAACAGATGCGCGGCGTCATCAGCGATTCCGGCCTGTCCGCCATGTACGCCGCCGAGCGCGGTGAGAAAGGTCTGGCGCGCAAAGAAAACCTGGAAGAACTGGTCAACGCGGCGCGGGAATTCGAGCCGGAAGAGCAGGAAGAAACGCTGTCACCGCTCGCGGCGTTCCTGACGCACGCCTCGCTGGAAGCGGGTGAAACCCAGGCTGGCGAACACAGCGATGCCGTGCAGATGATGACGCTGCACTCAGCCAAGGGCCTCGAGTTTCCGCTGGTGTTTATCGCCGGCATGGAAGAGGGCCTGTTCCCGCACTCGATGTCGCTGGAGGAACCGGGCCGGCTCGAAGAAGAGCGCCGGCTGTGCTACGTCGGTATCACCCGGGCGATGAAGCAGTTGTTCATGACCCGTGCCGAGAAGCGCCGCTTGTATGGCCGCGAAAGTTATTCCGACTGGTCGCGCTTTGTGGATGAAATACCGGCCGCGCTGAAGCGCGAGGTGCGACTCGGCGGCAAGGTGGTGCAGCAGGTTTACAGCAAGCTGTCGAACGCCACCACTGCCGCCTATCCGTATCCGATTGGTCGCGACGTGCAGCACAGTATGTTCGGTCGCGGCACCGTGCTTGGGTACGAAGGCGATGGCAGCCAGATGCGGGTGCAGGTGAATTTCCCCCAGGCTGGCTGCAAATGGCTGGTGCTGGCTTACGCCAAGCTGGAGCCAGTATGAGCTTGGCAAAGTACCAACTTCATGTTTTTGATTTTCTGTTGCCCAGCATTATTTCAACTCTGGGCCTGTTCATCGTGCCAGCCATTTATTCTTGGCTGACACAGCCAACTGAAAATGATGTTTGGTGGTTTCTTCTTTATCCATTTGTCATGAAACCACTTATCATGCTTATAACCGCCGTTGGCGGTGCAGCACTTGTTTTTGCTCCATTGATGCTGTTGTTGTCCTCTGCAGGAATGGACGCTAAGCGAACTGTTTGGGTTGCAATGGTTGGTGCAGTCCTGCTTTGCTTTGTTGCATTTGGTTTGAAATCTGCCATTGCGTTCGCGTGTTATACGTTCACTACACTGACGGTACGATACGGCATGGACAGTCTCGCTCGTAGAACCAGTTCGAGTTGACCAGATACTACCTTCATTCAAAAATTCAGATGGCGCTGAGCATTGTGAAATCCACTTTCACGCACCAACTTGCATCAACAATTGTGTGATGTTACGGCAGGACATTCATCCTATCTGAATGATTGAAAAATTTGCGGCTTCACTGAAACGCGAAGTGCGGCTCAGCGGCAAAGTGGTGCAACAGGCCTACAACAAGCAGTTGAGGAAGATGGCAGCCAGACGCCGGTGCACGGCAATTTCAGTAGTCTGACAGCAGAGGGCTGATGCCAAGCTGAAAGCGGTATGAGCCGAGTCGCTTCGCTATGATAGCTTGCACCGGAACGGAGACATGTACAGGGACTGAGGCATGGCAAAGGCATCGATACTGAAGCCGAGCTACGCTTTACTGGCCCGCCGGTAACGGCTTCGGAGCGCAAACGCAGTGCCAGTCCAAGACATCAGCATCCTGTTTCTGATTTCCTTGATCGCGTTCGTCAATGCCGGTGTGCTGGCGTGGGCGGCGCGACTTGGGGCTCGGCGCAAACCGGCGTCGCTGTTTGCCGTCGGTTCGTTTCTGCTCGGCTTTGCCCCGCTGACGTTGCTGTTGATCCCCGACCCGGGTTCACCGTGGCGCGCGGCCGGGCTCAATTTTCTGCCACTGCTGAGCTACAGCTGCTGGCTGCTTGGCATGTTGTATTACGCCGGCGAGCGACGCTTCGTCCGGCCCTTGCTGCTGGCGCTGGCGCTGGTCCTGCTCGCGGTGTTCTGGCTCACCTGGGTGCAGCCGATGCGCGAATGGCGCATCTTTCTGGTGACGTTTTCGCTCGGCAGCTTACGCCTGCTCACCGCCTGGCTGCTGGTGTCTTACCGCAAGGTCATGGCGCGACACGTGGCGTTGGTGTTTGCCACCGTGCTGCTGATAGAGGCCGGCGCGATGCTGCTGCGCAGCGTCACCGTGATCGTCGGCGAGCTGCCAAGTATCGGCGCCGACAATCAATCCACCACCACGCTGACCTGGCTGGTCATGCTGCTTACGACCGTGCTCAGCACACCGTTGCTGATGCTGTTGGCACTTGGCCGCGTCATCACCAGTTTGCGCGAATCGGGCAATCGCTTGCAGGCGACCCTGGATGCGCTGCCGGATGTGGTGTTTGAGTTCGACAGCAGCGGCCGCTTTGAAGCCGTGCATACCCGTAATAGCGACGCCTTGGCGCTGCCGCCGGAAAAATTTCTCGGCCGGCTCCCGGAAGAGGTGTTGCCGGCCGCCGTTGCCGCGACCGCGCGCGCCGTCATGGCGGAAGTGGCGCAAAACGGCTACGCCGCCGGCACGACATACACGCTGGAGCTGGCAGACGGCGAGCACTGGTTTGAAGTCACCGCTGCCGCCAAGCCGGCACCGACACCGGACGGTGCTGCCGGTTATGTCTTTGTCACCCGCGACATCAGCGAGCGCGTGCGGGCCGAGCAACTCAAGCGTGAATTTGTTTCGGTAGTGAGCCATGAACTACGCACGCCACTGACCTCCATCAGCGGTGCGCTCGATCTGCTGGCCAGCACCGACACCCAGACCGCACCCGAGCAAGCGAAGCGCCTGCTGGAGATCGCCCGTAACAACGGCAAACGCTTGCGGCTGTTGATTGACGATCTGCTCGACATGGAAAAGCTGGTCGCCGGCAAGATGCGTTTCGATCTGAAAGCGCAGCCGCTGCGGCCGCTGCTGCAAACGGCCATCGACAACCACCAAACCTATGGCGCCAGCCGACAAATTGGCCTGCGGTTGCACGAGCCGGTACCAGACTGTCAGGTCACCGTCGATGCACAACGTTTTGCCCAGGTGCTGGCGAACCTGCTATCCAATGCCATCAAATTCTCACCGAACGGCACCAGCGTGGACGTGTCCGCCACCGTGCTGGACGCGCACGTGCAAATCCGGGTGCGCGATCACGGCACCGGCGTGCCCACCAATTTCCAGTCGCGCTTGTTCGAGCCCTTCTCGCAGGCCGATGCATCAGACCGACGCCAGCAAATGGGTACCGGCTTAGGTCTTGCCATTGCCCGCGGCATGACCGAACGCATGCAGGGCAGCCTGCGCTATGAAGATGCGGAGGGTGGCGGTGCTTGCTTTGTGGTTGAGTTGCCATTGTAAGAAGCGAGACGTGAGCGGCCACTTTCTCGCGCTCACCGCCGCCGGTCAGCCAGTCGGCTCTCATCGGCTTTAACCCAACCAGCAACAACGGAAAGTCAGCGTCAAAACCGTTCACCGGCGAACCAAAGCCTACCGCCAGCGCCTCCTTCCAAGCGGAGTACCGGCCCATCACCCCAATGAGATCACGGCTGCGCAGCATGAAACACAGCCGCCAGTTTTTCGCGTGTTCGACGGCGTAGCGCTCTGTTTATTTCATTTGATGTCGTCCTGATAGCCGATACCGGAACAGGTGCGTGAGCAGAACTGATCGGCGCAGGCGAATCGACACAACACTTTTGAACATCGGTGGGTTGTGTATTGAGTGGAGCCTGAACCCACTCGCGTTCAATCATTCATGCAAGCCACGGCGACCTACGGAAACAGCGACGCAGCGGTGGCTTTCCGGTGACTGGCGTACGTTGCCGAACAGACCGGCAGTGCGACTGCCACTAGCCTCATCAAGCAGTGCCGAGGATTCCGTTCGGCATCTCTGTCGCTTGCGTGATTTCAAAAGGAGAGTGATATGAACTACGAAGACCGCGATACCTATGGCATGTACAAGCGTGGCGGCAATGTTAGCGAGGGCAATGGCCACGG
>DASUEK010000044.1:0-5253 GCA_036275115.1 Permianibacter sp.
GGTGCCGATGCGCCAGCGCCGCCAGGGACACACGCACAGATCGGCGTGCACTCAGCGCGGCGCGAGCCAGTCCTGCAGAACGGCGGCGCGGTCGCCGTCGAGCAGCGGCGCGCTGCGCTGCAGGCAAATCGGATGCTGGCTCAGCTTGAGCGGGTTGTTGAGGTGGGAAACCGTGCCGCCGAGCGGGTGCGGCAGCTCGACCCGGCCGTTGCGCGCCTGCACCTGCGGGTCGGCAAACACCTGGGCCAGATCGTTGATTGGACCGGCCGGCACGCCGACGGCCGCCAGTTCGGCCAGCCACCAGTCGCGACGCTGGCGCCGGGTGAGCTCTTGCAGAAGCGGCAGCAGCACTTGTCGGTGCCGGACCCGGTCGGCATTGCGGGTGAAACGGGCATCGTCGGCCAGCGCCGGCGCCCCGGCGACCTGACAGAACTGGCGGAACTGGCCGTCATTGCCGACCGCGAGCATGAATTCGCCGTCACTGGCGGGCATCGCCTGATACGGCACGATGTTCGGGTGGGCCGAGCCTTCCCGCACCGGCACCGTGCCACCGACCAGATAATTCATGCCCTGGTTGGCGAGCCAGGCGACTTGGGTATCGAGCAGGGCCAGATCGATGTACTCGCCCTCGCCACTGACCTGCCGGCGATAGAGCGCGGCGCAGATGGCACTGGCGGCATACATGCCGGTCATCAGGTCACAGACCGCGACGCCCACCTTGACCGGGCCGGCGCCCGGTTCGCCGTCGGCGACGCCGGTCAAGCTCATCAAGCCGCCGCGGGCCTGGATCATCGCGTCGTAGCCGGCCTTGTCGGCATCCGGGCCAGTCTGGCCGAAGCCGGTGATGCTGCAATAGATGAGATCCAGTTTGACCGCTTTCAGCTGGTCAAAGCCGAGGCCGTACCTGGCCAGCGCACCGACCTTGTAGTTTTCGACCACGACATCAGCCTGCGCCGCCAGCTGGCGCACCAGCTGCTGACCGTCGGGTTGGGTGAAATCGATGGCAATCGAGCGTTTGCCGCGGTTGGCAGCCAGAAAATACGCCGACTCGGCACTGGCGCAGCCATCGGGCGCGGTCAGAAATGGCGGGCCCCAGCGGCGGGTGTCATCGCCCTCGCCCGGCTTCTCGACCTTGACCACATCGGCGCCCAGATCGGCCAGAAACTGGGTGGCCCACGGCCCGGCCAGAATCCGCGACAGATCCAGCACCCGGACCCCGGTCAACAATCCACTCATGCGCTCACGTCCTCTTTTATAAGGCAACCATTCGGGCCGACGCCGACGCTCGAAACGGCTGTCGACACCCGGCAGGAGCGACCGTACCGGATTGACCGGCTCGGCCAATGCGCCTATCGTAGCGCCCGCAGTCTCTGCACCGGGCTGCAGGCCAAACGCCCCGATTTCATCATCTTGTGGCGAACGGCGCCGAACTCCGGCAAATCTGGTGTCATCTTGTGGTTAGACCTGTCCCAGATGGACATTCGGTCCGCCGCGCCGCACAATACCCGCCCTCGGCTGGGATGCCGCATCGTAGCCTGTTTTGTTTCAAACAGGATCGCGCCAGAACACGCAGGTTTGACGCGAGATACCGACCTGTTCAGGACAGAACCGGTTGTCGGGGAAACGGTTTTCGAACCCTCGGTCTTTGCATAACGACGGAATCCTCACACCTTGGCCAAACTGCTGCTGCTGCACGGTCCCAACCTTAACCTGCTCGGCACCCGCGAGCCGGACAAGTACGGCCGCGACAGCCTCGCCGACATCAATGCCCGTTGCGTGGCGTTGGCGCGCGAGCTTGGCCACGAGTTGGTCGCTGCCCAGTTCAACGGCGAAGGCCAGTTGATCGAACGCATCCACGCCGCGGCTGGCGACCGCACCGAATTCATTATTTTCAATCCGGCTGCGTACACCCACACCAGTGTGGCACTGCGCGATGCCTTGCTCGCCGTGGCGATTCCGTTCATCGAAGTGCACCTGTCCAACGTGCACGCACGCGAAGCCTTTCGCCACCATTCCTATTTCTCGGACGTCGCCGTCGGTACGTTGACCGGCTTCGGCGCCCTCGGCTACGAACTGGCCGTGCGCGCCGCCTGCGCGCGTCTGTCCTAGCCGGTTTGCTGCATTCGCATTCACAACCTTTGAAGGTTCTCACCCATGGGGAAAGAAAAGATGGATATCCGCAAAATCAAGAAACTGATTGAGCTGCTCGAAGAATCGGGCATCGCGGAAATCGAGATCAAGGAAGGCGAAGAGTCGGTGCGCATTTCGCGCCACTCGTCGGCACCGGCGCCGATCCACTATCAAGTGCCGATGGCTGCGCCGGCTCCGGTCGCTGCTGCGCCGGCCGCTGCCGCTGTCAGTGCTCCGGCGGCTGCGCCTGCCGCTGCCGCGGGCCATCAGGTCAAGTCGCCAATGGTTGGCACCTTCTACCGCTCGGCAAGTCCGGGCGCGAAAGCGTTTGTCGAAGTGGGCCAGCAGGTCAAAGTCGGCGAGGTGCTGTGCATCGTCGAAGCGATGAAGATGATGAACCAGATCGAATCCGACAAAGCCGGCGTCATCAAGGCCATCCTGGTCGAGAACGGCCAGCCGGTGGAGTTCGATCAGCCGCTGTTCGTGATCGAATAAACCTTGGTATAGCAAACCACTTCTGCTCACGCCGTTCACCCCGAGCCTGTCGACGGGTGGACGGTTTGCCCGTTTGACGTTCGTGTTTCGACAGGCTCAACACGAACGGTAGTCGCCTGAGGGAACACATGAGCAACCCCGTTGCGCAAAAACTGGACAAGGTGCTGATCGCCAACCGCGGTGAAATTGCGCTGCGCATCCTGCGCGCCTGCCGTGATCTGGACATCAAGACCGTTGCCGTCCACTCCACGGCCGATGTCGATCTGATGCACGTGAAACTGGCCGATGAATCGGTCTGCATCGGTCCGCCGGCGTCGAAAGATTCCTACCTGAACATTCCGGCGCTGATTTCAGCGGCGGAAGTGACCGACTCGGTCGGCATCCACCCGGGTTACGGCTTCCTCGCCGAAAACGCCGATTTTGCTGAGCGGGTCGAATCGAGCGGTTTCGTCTTCATCGGTCCGCGTGCCGACACCATTCGCCTGATGGGCGACAAGGTCAGCGCCAAAGATGCGATGAAAAAAGCCGGCGTGCCGACCGTGCCCGGCTCCGAAGGTGCGCTAAACGACGATCCGGCCGAGCAGGTCAAAATCGCCCGCAAGATCGGCTTCCCGGTGATCATCAAGGCCTCGGGCGGCGGCGGCGGTCGCGGCATGCGCGTGGTGCATTCGGAAGCACATCTGCACAGCGCGGTGCAGACCACCAAGGCCGAAGCCAAGAGCGCCTTCAACAACGACATGGTGTACATGGAGAAATTCCTGGAAGCACCGCGTCACATTGAAATCCAGGTGCTGTCGGACGGTAACGGCAAGGCCGTTTACCTCGGCGAGCGCGACTGCTCGATGCAGCGCCGGCACCAGAAAGTCGTCGAAGAAGCGCCGGCCCCGGGCATCACCCCGGAACAGCGCAAAAAAATCGGCGAACTGTGCGTCAAAGCCTGTATTGAAATCGGTTACCGCGGCGCCGGCACCTTCGAATTCCTGTTCGAAAAAGGCGAGTTCTACTTCATCGAGATGAATACCCGCGTCCAGGTTGAGCATCCGGTGACCGAGATGATTACCGGCGTCGACATCATCAAGGAACAGCTGCGCATTGCCGCTGGCCTCGGCCTGTCGATCACCCAGGAAGACATCAAGCTGAAAGGCCACGCCATCGAGTGCCGGATCAACGCCGAAGATCCGAAAACCTTCGTGCCGAGCCCGGGCCTGATCCAGCGCTTCCACCCACCGGGCGGTCTCGGCGTACGCTGGGATTCGCACGTCTATGCCGGCTACAAAGTACCGCCGCATTACGATTCGATGATCGGCAAGCTGATCACCTTCGCCGACGATCGCGACACTGCGATCGCGAAAATGCGCATGGCACTGGATGAGCTGGTCATCGACGGCATCAAGACCAACACCAGCCTGCAACGCGAGATCATGAACGACTCGAACTTCCAGCGCGGCGGCACCACCATCCACTACCTGATGGAAAAGCTTCGCAAAGAGGGGTGAGACGGGGATTCGATTGAGTCCAGTGGACTCACGAGCTGACGAACGCCCGCGCATGGGCGAAGCGGAATCAAGCAAAGCATCGCTTTGCTCCGCTGAGCGGGCGCACAAGGATGTGCGCCCCGGACGTTTTGTGTAGCAGGAGGCGCAGCAAAAAGTGCGGGCTTGCAGGTGCCGCAAGGATGCCTGTCCTCCAGATGTTTAATCCTGATTCCAGCTGAGTCCAGGCGACTGAATCGCCCTCGAACGCCCGCACAAACTGCGCACAATCGGATTTCGATTAGCTTTCGATGTCGTTTCGATTAAGTCTGGTTAATGCACTCGCTGTAATCCGCACCATTCCTATGCTCATTTGACTCACGCTCAATCACCGCGCAGCAAGCGGCTCAATTCCTGACCGGCGCGGCCGAGGGGTTGATCGCGTCTATGCACCAGTGCCGGCGTGAACCGGTAACGGGCGCCGCCAACGTAGGCGACTTCTTTCAGTGCACCGCTGGCGAGTTCCGTTTCGATCAGATAGCGCGGCATCCAGCCAAAACCGAGCCCCATCAGCAGCGCCTGTTTCTTGGTGTTGAAACCGGCGAGAAAGAACACCCGTTCACCGCCGAACATGTGGCGATCATCGCCACGCTCGCTGGAATCCTGCACCGACAGTTCGATTTCTTGTTGCAGATCATTGAGCGTCACCGACGGCAGCAGCGTCAGCGGATGCTGCGCCGACGCCACCAGCACGCACTCCACTTCCGGCAATTCGACCGCCTGCAAATTCGGCTGTGGCTGGTAATCCTTGACCAGCATGATGTCGGCGTTTTCCTTGTCGAACCGGTACTGCACGCCGTACAGGTATTCGACCTTGACCTGAATGCGGGTCGGAATGTGGGCATCGGCGAGCTGTTTCAGCGCGGCCAGAATCGGTTCCAGATCGAGTATGCCGTCGATGATGACGGTGAGCTTGGGCTCCCAGCCTTGAGCGAACTCACGCGCCAGCGCCTCGACCTGGCTTGCTTGCACCAGCAAGCGCCGGCCCTCGCTCAGCACTGCCTCGCCGGCCGGGGTCAGCTTGGCCCGGTAGCCGTCGCGGGTCAGCAGCGCCAACCCGAGTGACTGCTCCAGCTTGCGGACGTGGTAACTGACG
>DASUEK010000045.1:0-15601 GCA_036275115.1 Permianibacter sp.
GGTACCGGTGGTGATGCCCTTCGCGGTGGTGCGGGTAATGATACCTACGTTTACGGCCTCGGTGACGGTGTTGACCTTATCTCGGACGCAGAAGGCAACAACCGGTTGCTGATGACGGGCATTTCGTCTTCAGCGGTTACAGTTCATGTCTTGGATGGCAGTATTCAGTTGGCGATTGCCGAAGGCCAGGCCGTTCAGCTGGATGCAGCGACGTTTTACGCCATGGGCGAGCTTCAGTTTGCCGATGGCAGTTTCAGCGCGGCCGACGTGCTGGCGTTGGCGGACCCGGGCATCATTGATGACCCGACCATCGAACTCGACCCCAGCATTGACCTTGATGACATTACCTTGAGCGTCGTCGGTGATGATTTGCACATCACCTATACCGGTGACAATTCGGACTGGATTGATCCCACCACCTTGATGGGACGCCGCATCCTCTCTTACTTGCAAAGCGCTGGCGGGGCGTCGCAACAGGCGATGTTGTCATTGGGACAGGGCGGCAGTGTGCTGGTGTTGACCAACTTCCTGAACGCAGCGAACCCTGCGCAGTATGTCACTCAGCTTTCCAACGGCACCCAGAGCATCGATTTGTTGGCTGCCTACAATATGCCGCGCACGCAAAACGGTAGCGCCTATTCGGATAGCTTGGTGGGTGGCGACGTGGTCGACACCATTCTTGCTGGTGCTGGTGATGACCATGTGCAGGCGGGTGCGGGCGATGATGTGCTGACAGGCCAGGAAGGCAATGACCTGCTGGAGGGCGGAACCGGAAACGATGCATACCATTTCCGACTGGGCGATGGTCAGGACATCGTTCTCGATACCAGCGGCGCGGACACGATTCAATTCGGTGAAGGTATTCTGGCGAATGCGCTGGAGATCAGCGAAATCAACGGTGGTTTGGAAATCATCGTGCGCCGGGATGCGAATGGGCAGGTGCTTGACCGGGTTTTTATCGCGGGTTGGATCAATCAGCCAAACAATGGCATTGAGCGCCTTCTGTTCGCTGATGGCACCAGTCTGGATGCCGCGCAGATTTCCGCGGCAATCACGGGGAACCATGCGCCAACAGTCGGAGCAATATCCGACCAATCAATCAGTTTTGGCGAAAATTTCAGTTTTGGCTTGCCAACAAGCTTGTTTGATGACGCAGATGTTGGCGACAGCCTCACCATTGTTGCGAGACTATCGGATGGCAACGCGCTGCCGGACTGGCTGCAGTTTGATTCCCAAACGCTCAGTTTCAGTGGTGTGTTTGAGCCGACATCCTTATCGCCTCTGAGCATTATAGTGTATGCAATTGACTCCAATGGGACATTCCGGAGTGGGACATTCAATATCATCCCCGCCGGTGTGATGGTAGGGGATCAGCAAGCGAACTCGATCACGGGCGACGACGCCGCAAACTTCATTTCCGGATTGGCAGGTGCCGACACCCTTGTCGGCGCTGGCGGAAATGATGTGATCGATGGCGGTCAAGACAATGACTACCTGTCTGGACAGACCGGGGATGACACTCTGATTGGCGGTGGTGGTAATGATACCCTTGTCGGTGGTGCAGGCACCAATATCATTCGGATACGTCCAGGTGACGGTTCCGATGTTGTTTTGCTGTCTGCTGACGGTATACAAGTCGTTGAGCTTGCAGAGGGAGTGTTGCCTTCTTCAATTTCCGCCGCGTTCAGTAGCAACGGCGACTTGCAGATTCGATACGGCAGTGACGCGAATGACTGCATAACGATCCGTGATGCGGCCGACTACATAGCGGGGCGTGGTAATCAAGCCATTGACCTCGCTACTGCGCTGCAACTGCGGATTGGACTCAATTCAGTGATGAATGGGTTGGATCTGGTTGCGCTCGCCAATGCTGCAAGTGCTGACGCCGACGCCTATTTCGGTGATGACACGAGCAACACCTTCGATGCTGGTGATGGTGACGACTACATCAATGGCCAAGGTGGCAATGACCAACTCCTGGGCCAAAATGGGGCCGATCAAATCATTGGTGGTGATGGCGCTGATGTGATTTGGGGCCATGCGGGTAATGACAGAATTTGGGGTGACGGCACCAACTATTACGATACGCAATCGCCAGGAAATGACATCATTGATGCTGGCGACGGTGATGACAGCGTCTATGGCGGTCTTGGAGATGACACGCTGTTGGGCGGCGATGGAAACGATACGCTCATTGGTGGCATGACGACGAGCAGTGGCAACTCAAGTGGAAATGATGAGCTGAATGGCGGCAACGGCGACGACTACCTCCATGGTGGCGATGGCGACGATCGAATCATCGGTGGTGCAGGAAACGATTGGCTTGATGGCGGAATTGGTCGCGATACCTATGTGTTCGGTATTGGTGCCGGCCATGATGTGATCAGCGCTGTCGATTTTGCCTACGGGCCACAGGACATCCTGGAGCTTGGCGCTGGTGTCGAACCGGATGACCTGCGCCTGGTTCGTACCGGCAATTCACTGCTGATTGAGATCATCTCATCGGGAGACAGCCTCGTTATAACCGATTGGTTTAGCAGCATTGCCTACCAGTTTGACGAGTTCCGGTTCGCCAATTCCGAGCGCTGGAACACCGAGACCATTGCCGGCCACATCTGGCAAAGCGGGGATGATGCAAACAATACATTTAACGGTAGTTATACAGACGAAAACTACAGTGGCTTGAATGGAGATGACAACATCTCCGGAAATGGTGGTGATGATCGGCTGTATGGCGATGCGGGTAATGACCGTATTGATGGTGGGTCAGGTAATGACTTGTTGAACGGCGGTCTCGGGAATGATGTGATCCTTGGTGGTGATGGGGCAGATATCATTTCTGGTGGTGCCGGCGACGACGAATTAATCGGCGGTGGCGGTGGTGGCCTAAGTGGGGTCGATGTTTACCTCTTCAATATCGGTGACGGTCATGACCGTATCACCTCCTACCAAAATGGCGCTTTCAATCAGTTTGAGGAACTGCATTTCGGTGTTGGCATCGGCTCCTCGGATGTTTCTCTCTCACGCCAGGTTAACCCTGTTTCGGGAACCGACGACCTGGTGTTCACCCTCAATGCAACGGGCGAAACGGTTTCGTTGTCGGGTTTTTTCTACAATCCTGCGTACATAGGCATCACGGCCGTCCGATTCGCTGATGGTGTTGCATGGGATTACCAGACCTTACTTTCGAATGCCTTTGGCATGGATGTTATTGCTGACAATCTCGTTGGAACCGATGCGGATGAAACCGTGGGTGGCGGGGCTGGCAACGATCTGCTGACGTTGCTGGGCGGAAACGACGTTGCCATTGGTGGGAATGGAGACGACTCGATAGATGGCGGCGATGGTTATGACTACCTCTATGGCGGTAATGGCAATGACTACGTTTTCGGTGGTGCTGGCGACGATACGCTTTCTGGCGATTCGGGGAACGATATTCTTGAAGGTGGCTTAGGACAAGATTGGTATCAGTTTAGAGCTGGCGACGGCAACGATGTCATTCGCGTTGTGGAGGACGGCGCGTCCGCTGGTGACGTGATTTTGCTGGACAGGTTGTATCGCAGCAACGCCAGAATTTACAGAAATGGCAATGATCTCGTTATCGAAACCATTGGCAGTCCGGACCGTGTCACGGTTTCTGGATTGTTTGCGCTCTCAAACCCGGTTAACGCATTGTCTGCAGTTTATTTCCTAGACCAGAGTCTGAGCATGGACCAGATCATGTCCGTTCTCAACAGTCCTACGGCAGGTGACGATTGGCTGGTTGGTCAGGATGAAGAGGCTGATACGATTAATGCGCTGGCAGGAAATGATACGGTTCTTGGTCTCGGAGGTGCGGATTCACTGAACGGAGGAACCGGTGACGATGCTCTCTACGGTGGCGAGGGCAATGACAGACTTTATGGCGATAGCACCAGTTCGACCAGCACGCTGAGCGGTAACGACACTCTCTATGGAGAGGGCGGAAATGACTTCATCTACGCCGGCTATGGTACGGATACCGCATTCGGTGGTGATGGTGATGACACAATCTACGGCGCGTACACAACCAGTGATACGGCGGTGAGTGGTGTTGATACGCTTCATGGTGGTGCTGGGGATGACAAGATTTATGGCAACGATGGTGGCGACTCGCTGTATGGTGACGCCGGTATAGATACCATTGTTGGTGGTTCTGGTAGTGACGTTATCCGTGGTGGCGATGACGGCGACTTCCTGTATGGTGACAGCACAAATACTGCCAGCACGGTTGCCGGAACCGACACCATCTTTGGTGACGGCGGAAATGACGTGATTGCCGGCGGCTATGGCAATGACTCCATTGATGGGGGCTCTGGGGACGACACATTGTATGGCGCGTATACCACTTCCGATGCGGCCGTAAGTGGCGTCGACACCATGCGCGGCGGCGATGGGAATGACGCTATTTACGGTAATGATGGAAATGATCTGCTTTTTGGCGATACAGGCAATGATGTAATCAAGGGCGGGAGTGGTTCGGATCAAATTACTGGGGGAACCGGAAGCGACACCATCACTGCTGGAACAGGGAATGACACTGTGTTCTTTGGTCGTGGCGATGGCCAAGATGTGGTCTCGTTCTACGATACCGCCACAACGCGCACCGATTTGCTGCAGTTGGCTACGGGCATTTCGACCAGCGATGTTGTCCTGAGCCGTGGTGGTGTCGGCAACAACGATTTGATCGTTCAAGTCGTTGGTACCACTGATACGGTCACGATCACCGGGTACTTTGCGGCGACCGCAAATCAGCTAACCGGCATTCGATTCACCGACGGCGGCGTCACTTGGAATCGGACACAGATCCAGAGCCTGGTTGATGCCAGTGCCAGTGGTCAGGGGGGCTCATCCGGTAGTCAGGTCACGGAGGGCAGTCGTCTGATGACAACGAAGTTCCTGGTAAACGATTTGCTGCAACTGACCCAGGCCATGGCATCGTTCGGTGCGGAGTCGGACAGTGCGTTGATGTCGGCGCGAGAGCAGCATGCAGAACCGAACTGGTTAACGGTCAGCGCTGTCCATCGACCAGAGAGTCGAGCTGTGCTCTAACCGCGTAACGGAGTGACAGGCCGGTTTAGCTTGTCACTCCGTTACGTTCTGTTTCCGAAGTTGAATGCTTGGTAGGAATATGAAACCCCTAAAGTCTGACGCGCCGGAGTATGCCTTTTTACCTGCCGCGGCAGAAATCGAAGAATCCCCACCCAATCCGCTGGCCCGCAAAGTGCTGTGGCTGCTGTGCGGTCTGTTTTTTTTGGCAGTGTTGTGGGCTTGTTTGGGCGAGGTCGACATTGTTGCCGTTGCGCCCGGCAAAGTCGTGGTGAGTGATCGCACTAAAGTCATACAACCCACCGAGCTTGGCGTAGTGCGCGCCATTCACGTTCGGGATGGCAGCCTCGTCAAAGCTGGCGATGTGCTCGTGGAGCTTGACGCGACGTCGGCAGAGGCCGATGCCAGCCGGGTCAAAGGCGAGCAAGACGCTGCCGCGCGCGAAGTCAACCGCTACAAGAGCTTCCTGGCCTACTTGGATGGGGCAGAGCGCCAACTGCCCAGTACGTTGGGCGCGGTTGATCGTCAGTTTGTGTCGGGTCTTATCGACGAGTACCAGCAGAAGCGCGCGGCATTGACACAGTCAGAGATCAGCAAGCGGGCTGAGCGCGAGGCTCTGGTGCAAACGGAGTTCCGGCTTGAACAGACCTTGCCCATCATCAGTCAACGCACAGAGTCCCTCAGGGAGCTTGCCGAGAAAAAGCTGGTAGCTGAACACCAGTGGTTGGAACAGGAAGAGCGCCTGATAACCGCCAAACAAGATCTGGAAGTCGCGCGGGCTCAGCGTGCCGCAGTGGAGGCGGAGGTTGAGCAGATTCTGGCCCAGCTAAAGGGCTTGAAAGCCGAGTACAGAAAGCTTGCCCTTGAACGCATTTCAGAAGCGGAGCAGCGGCGAGACAGCCTGTTTCAGGAAAACATCAAGGCCAACCAACGCAGTGCGTATCAACTTTTACGGGCGCCGGTTGCCGGTGTCGTACAAGAACTGGCAGTGCATACCATTGGCGGGGTGGTGACGCCAGCAGAAAAGCTGATGGTCATTGTTCCGCAAGACGGTGGCATTGAGGTGGAGGCGTTGGTACTGAACAAAGACATCGGCTTTGTTGAAGAGGGCCAGACCGTTTCGGTGAAAGTGGATTCCTTCCCGTTCACGCGCTACGGAACGCTCCCGGGAAAGCTGGTTTCGGTCAGCAATGACGCAATTCAACATGAGCAACTTGGCATGGTGTTTTCCGCTCGGGTCGCGCTAGAGAAACATTCGATCGCAGCTGGTAACAGGCAGATCCCGTTGGGCAGCGGTATGACAACCGTGACCGAGATCCATACCGGCAAACGAACCCTGATGGAATACTTGCTGTCACCTGTCCTGGGCCGGATGGACGAGGCGGCGAGGGAGCGCTAGCGGTTGTTCGTCTGAGTCATCGCCCCACGGCATTGAAGGATGTAACACGCCTGGACCGGCTTCCGGCCGAACACCCCAGTCAAAGAAGGCGTGCGTCGGTTTGTGGAATGGTATCGGATGTATTACCGGGTTTGAGCGAAGCAGTCTGCGCGGTGAATTGGAGAGGCGGGCGCTTTGGCGCCCGTTTTCTTTTGTGACAATTTTATGACAGCGTCAGAGCTGTCACCGACCGGTTTCATTGCCGGTTATGGCCATCCAAACCCTGGTTTTTCCTAGGAAAAACGACTTTTTTTGTCCTTCGCGCTGTGCATCTGTCACAAATTCGGGTAAAACGGCGCCCGTCTGTCATCTAACCGTCATGGAGCTGTCATGTTCGGAAATTTCATGCCGCGCGAAGGCAAGTTCTTCGACTATTTCAACAAGCATGCGGGTCTGTTGGTGGAGGGGGCTGCCGAGCTCCGTTCCTTGCTGGCTCACCCGGATAACGGCCTTCAGGATCGTGTTCGGAAGGTTGAGGCGGTCGAGCGTCGCGCCGACGAAGTGACCCACGACACCATCAACTTGCTGCACCAAACCTTTATCACCCCGCTCGATCGCGACCATATCCACCAGCTGATCACCGGCCTCGATACCATTCTTGACCTGATGGAAGACGTGGCTCAGTCCATTCATCTGTACGATGTCCATAGTCTGACACCTGAGTGCCAGAAATTGGGCGAGCAAATCGAGCAAGGCGTGGTCAAGGTCATGGAAGCGGTCAAGCTGCTGCCGAACATGGATAACGCGCTGACCATCCTGAAGCTGTGTCAGGACATCGACCGGATTGAGGGGGAGGCGGACCATGTCATGCGCTCGGGCATGGCCAAGCTGTTCCGGGAAGAGTCAGACACCAAGCAGCTGATCAAACTGAAAGCGGTATATGAGCTGCTGGAGACCACCACCGATCGCTGCGCCGATGTGGCGAATGTGATCGAAGGCATCGTGCTCGAAAACGCCTAACGAACCGGGGCCCCTATTATGACTTTCGAGGTCCTGCTGTTTCTGATCGTATTGGCCTTGCTGTTCGACTTCATGAACGGCTTCCATGATGCGGCCAACTCGATCGCGACCGTAGTGTCGACCGGCGTGTTGAAGCCGCACCATGCGGTTGCGTTCGCGGCGTTCTTCAACTTCATTGCCTATGTTGTGTTTCCACTGAAAGTGGCGGCGACCATTGGCAAAGGCACCATCGATCCGGAAATCGTTGATCACTACGTGATTTTTGGCGCGTTGGTAGGCGCCATCACCTGGAACGTGATCACGTGGTATTACGGCATTCCGTCGTCCTCTTCGCACGCGCTGATCGGCGGCTTGGTCGGCGCGGCGGTTGCCAAGGCTGGCACCGGTTCGCTGATTTCGTCGGGTCTCATCAAGACCGTGACGTTCATCGTGCTGTCGCCGATGCTGGGCATGCTGCTTGGCAGTTTGCTGATGCTGGCGGTGTCATGGCTCTTTTTCCGCAGTTCACAACGAAGGGTCGATCGCTGGTTCCGGCGGTTGCAGTTGGTTTCGGCCGCGCTGTACAGCCTCGGGCACGGTGGTAACGACGCCCAGAAGACCGCTGGCATTATCTGGATGTTGTTGATGGCAGCGACGCTGTCCACTCCGGGTGGCTTGCCAGGTTGGCTGCAGGCAACGCCAGATCATATTCCGCACTGGGTGGTCATCGCTTGTTATGTGACGATCGGCCTCGGCACCATGTTCGGTGGCTGGCGTATCGTCAAAACCATGGGCCAGAAGATCACGCACCTCAAACCGGTCGGTGGTTTCTGCGCGGAAACCGGTGGCGCGATGACTCTGTTTCTGGCGTCTTCGTTCGGTATTCCGGTATCGACCACCCACACCATTACGGGTGCGATTGTTGGCGTGGGGTCCTCGCAAGGCGTCAATGCCGTGCGTTGGGGCATCGCCGGCAATATCGTCTGGGCTTGGGTGTTGACGATTCCTGCGTCTGCGTTCGTTGCCGCTATCGCCTGGTATTTTGGCCAGTATCTGTTCTGAAATTATTGCGCGCAAAAAAAAACGCCGGCATTGCCGGCGTTTTTTATTGTTTTCTGTTTTGCCTATTTGGACGTGGGGGTTTTCCCCTGCAAGTAATAGGCAAAGGCAATGACTCGGGCGATGACGAGATAGAGCTTGCGCGGTATTTCCTGATTGAGTTGCAACTGCTGAAGCGCCTGAGCCAGCGAGGGATCTTCATGCAGATAAACGCCGTGCCGCTCAGCCAGCGCGATGATTTGCTCCGCCACTTCGCCGCGGCCTTTGGCAACCAGACGAGGCGCTTGCTCGCCATCGTATTGCAGCGCTGCAGCGGTGCGGGTCGGCTGCTGCTCATGTGGATTGTCAGACCCGGACATGTAGACCTCGCTCGTTGAGGGGCTGCAAGCTCGGCAGTTGGGCGACGGTATGGCTGACGGCGGTGCTCAGCTGCACGCCATCGGCCGCCAACTGGCGAGCCAACCAATCAATATGCTCATCAAAACTGGCTGCCGCATCAGGGTCCTCACTGTAGAAGTGCAGCTGCAGGTCATCTTGGCGGAGGTCGAGCAGGAACTGGCAAATGCCGAGTCCAGGCAGATCAAAGCGCAACCGGACCAGATGATGCGGACCGGCTTCGGCTGTTTCGGCGTCGGCATCGCGGTCGGGTCGCACGCTGATTTCGACGCGGTCCAGCCGCTCGTGCTGCCGCAACAGCAGCTCCGCGTATAGCGGCTGCTGGCGGGCATCCTGCTGGACATTGTGTAGCCACTGCTGCTGCTGGCGTCCGAGCAGACTTGCCAACTCCTCCAGCAGATCATCGGCCGGCAGCGGCAATGCGGTGCCTGCCGGGAGCGGCTCGGCGCTGCGTTGTTCGGCCGCTTTTTGTAGTGGACCGGTATTGCCGGCCATGGCCGGGTTTGGCGCAGCCGGCATGGGCGGTGCGGATTTATGTGCCTGACCCGGTGTCGCGGTGGCTGCCTGCAGGAGTTTGAGCAGCGCGCCCAACCAGTCGTGATCGGGTTGCCGTGCGGCATGCGGGGAACTGGTGGAGGGGGGCTGGCCGAACAGTACTTGCCGGAGCAGCGGTTCGAGGCCGTCGGGATCGCCGGCCTGATCGGCTGCTGGGAGTGATTGCAGAAACTGCTGGGCCAGCGCCGGCAGGCTGTTCGCCGCGCTTGGCGGCAGTTCGGCGGCGGGCTGCCAGTTGCTCAAGCGGGTCAGCCATTGGGCGAGCGGCAGGGTCAACGCGGTCGGTCGACTGGCGGTGGCATCGGTCAGGCCCGGTTTCAACAGGCCACGCAACTGCTCCTGCAGCGCGCGCATGACCGGGTCCGGAACTGGCCCGGTCTGCGGCGCGGGCGGTGTAACGGCAGTGACATTGATGGCTGGAGCGGTGTTTGCTGTCGTCCGTCCGGGCAAGGCAGCTTCCGTTGTGGTGACAAGCTTGTCGGCGGTGCCGGATGCCGCCAGCGGTGCCGGTGAACTGGCTGGCCGCAGCTGAACTTGCAGTGGCGCCAGCGCCAGGATCTGCAACTGCAGGGCGGTGCCCGGCGGAAATGGCCGGTCGGCCGGTACCGGCAGGCTGATCGGGCCTTGTTTGCTGGTCAGTACCAGCAAGTTGCCGTCACGGCGATTGACCACGACATCGAGGATGGCGCCCGCCTGCCAGGTTTTCAGCTGGCCGGATTCGGCCAGCTGGCGCAGGCTGCGCAGGTCCGACACCGTGACCGCGACAGTGGGCGAAAGGGGCAGGGTGGGCAGGACCATGGCGGTGATCGTCAGCTCGCGGTAACGGTTGTGATCAAATCAACAAGCGGACGAACCGGTCGGGCAATTGATCCAGATCGGGACCGCGTGGCGGTGACACGCTGGTATTATAGGCGCCGATTTCCCGTCGCCCTTGTCCGGAGTTTTACGCGTGAGCGCGTCCGTCCAGTCAGACCCTGTCGTATCGGGTGCCGTTCGTATCGGTGTGGTAACGGTGTCCGATCGCGCCAGCCGGGGCGAGTATGAAGACAAGGGTGGCCCCGCCATCCTCGCCGAATTGCAGCGAATGCTGAAAACGCCGTTCGAGCCGCTGCCCCGCGTCATTCCCGATGAACGTGATTTGATCGCTGTCACCCTGCGTGATTTGCGTGACCAGGGCTGCTGTCTCATCGTCACCACCGGCGGTACTGGCCCGGCGCCACGCGATGTGACACCGGAGGCGACCCGCGATGTCTGTGAGCGCATTCTCGACGGCTTTGGTGAGTTGATGCGGGCAGTCAGTCTGCAGAAAGTGCCGACGGCGATTTTGTCGCGGCAGTTGGCCGGCACCTCTGAGCGCTGCCTCATCATCAACCTGCCGGGTAAGCCGTCCGCCATTCGCGACTGCCTCGAAGCGGTAATGCCGGCGGTGCCGTATTGCATTGACCTCATTGGCGGTCCCTATCTGGAAACGCATCCAGATGTCATCAAAGCGTTCCGGCCGGCTTCTTCATGACAGGTCCCGAGGTGCTTTCCCAGCCTGTTACGCCGGTTGCCAGCGTTCGCCTGCAGGTCGATGCGCTGTCGGTGCAGCGCGGCGATCGCGAGCTCATTTCGGATTTCACGTTCTCCCTGCACAGCGGCGAAGGTGTGCATTTGCTCGGCGCCAACGGCGCCGGCAAAACCAGTCTGCTGCGGGTGCTCGCCGGGCTGGCGCCAGCGGCGGCCGGTCGTTACACGCTCGCACCCGGTTGCCGCAGCATTTATCTGGGTCACGCACTCGGCCTGAAGCCGGAACTGACTGTCGAAGAAAACCTCCTGTTCCTGCTCCGGCTCAGTGGGCAAGCGGCGCTTATTCCGCTTGATGAGGCGTTGCAGGCGGTCGGTATTGCCCGTTATTTCGATGCCCGGGTTGGCAGCTTGTCGGCCGGACAGAAGCGCCGGGTTGGCCTTGCGCGCTTGTTGCTCGAACCGGCCGGCCTGTGGCTGTTGGATGAACCCTTTTCGGCGCTCGACGTCAAAGCCGCCGCGTGGCTGTGCCGTCGCATCGAAACATTTATTGGCAGCGGCGGCAGTGTGCTGCTGACCAGCCATCAACCGGTTGCCACGACGCCGCCTCTGCGCGAACTGGTGCTCGGAGTGCGCGCATGCTGAACGTCCTGTTGCAGCGTGAGCTGAAGCTTGCATGGCGACGCCCGGCGGAACTTGCCAACCCGTTGGTGTTTTTCCTGTTGGTGGTGTCGCTGTTTCCGTTCGCGGTGTCGCCGGAGCCGGCCGATCTCGCCAAGATCGCGCCCGGTGTGCTCTGGGTGGCAGCGCTGTTTGCCAACATGCTGACGCTGGAACTGTTTTATCGCGGTGATTTTGAGGACGGCAGTCTGGAGCAGCTGATGCTGGTCAGTCAGTCACCGGCGCTGATTGCACTCAGCAAGGCGCTGGCACAGTGGTTGTTGTGCGGCTTGCCGTTGTTGTTGTTGTCGCCGTTGCTGGCATTGACCCTGGCGTTGCCGGTCGAGGCCTGGCCGGCGTTGATGGCGAGCCTGCTGCTCGGCACGCCGGTTTTCTGTTTGATTGGCAGCGTCGGCATGAGCCTGACCGTGGGGCTGCGCCGTGGCGCAATTTTGCTGGCTCTGTTGGTGTTGCCACTGCTGATTCCGGTGCTGATTTTCGGTGCCAGTGCGGTGACGTCCGCCAGCCAGGGTTTGCCGTATAACGGCCAGCTGGCATTCATGGGCGCCCTGCTGATGTTCACGCTGGCGCTGGCGCCGGCCGCTGCGGGCGCGGCGTTGAAAGTGTCGATCAGCAGCTGAGCGATTACCTATTTATTGATCAATGGCCGCGTGCACGGTGCCGCGGTTGACGCAACAAGAGAGCGGTATGGGGACTTGGACCTGGTTTCACAAATGGGGCTCACCCAAGTGGTTTTATGACATCAGCGGTCGCTGGATGCCATGGCTGTTCGGCTTGTCGGCGTTGCTGTTTGTCTATGGCTTGGTGCAGGGCCTCTATATTTCGCCACCGGATTACCAGCAGGGGCACTCGGTGCGGATCATGTACCTGCATGTGCCGGCGGCATTCTTGTCGATGTTCATTTACGTGCTGATGGCGACGGCCTCGGCCGTGGGTTACATCTGGAAAATGAAGTTCGCGCCGGCACTGGCGGCGGCGGCGGCACCGATCGGGGCCTGCTTCACCTTTCTGGCGCTCTTTACGGGTTCGGTCTGGGGCAAACCAACCTGGAACACCTGGTGGGTGTGGGATGCCCGCATCACGTCGGAATTGATCCTGCTGTTTCTTTATTTTGGTTTCATGGCCCTGCGCCACGCCTTTGATGACATCCAGACCGGTGACCGCGCGGCCGGCGTGTTGGCCATGGTCGGCGTCATCAACGTGCCGATCATCCATTTCTCGGTCGACTGGTGGTACACGCTGCACCAGGGCGCGACCATTTCGCGGCTCAGCAAGCCGACCATCGACAGCGAAATGCTGATCGCCTTGCTGGTCATGATCGTTGCTCATTTTTTGCTGTTTTTCGGTCTGCTGTTCCGGCGTGCCCGCAATGAAGTGTTGTGGCGCGAGCGGCAGGCAAGCTGGGTGCGGGAGTTGGTCAAATGAGCAGCGAGTTCAACAGCTTTGCCGAGTTCCTGGCGATGGGAACGCATGGCTTTTACGTCTGGCTGGCCTACGGTGTCGGCCTGTTGGTGTTTTTGTTCTTGCTGCTGGAACCCGGTTGGCGCCGTCGCCAGCTGCGCAGCCGTTTGCAGGCGTTTTATCGCCGTGAGCAGTTGGATGCGCAAGCGGATGCGGCCGCCCGTCAACCGAAAGCCAGTCTGGAGTGAGTGATGTCGATGAAACCGGAACGTAAGCGTCGTTTGTTTCTGGTGCTGGGCAGTGTGTTGGCGGTCGCCGTCGGTTTGGCGCTGGTGCTCTATGCCATGCGACAAAACATCAACTTTTTCTACACCCCGACCCAGATCGTCAGTGGCGAAGCGCTGCAGCAGGCGGGGCTGGACAAGACCATCAACATCGGTGGCCTGGTCGTCAAAGGCAGTGTCAAACGCGACCCGAGTTCATTGAAGGTCGAGTTCAAGCTGTCCGATACCGAAAGTGAAGTGACCGTGTTCTATGAGGGCATCCTGCCGGATCTGTTTCGTGAAGGGCAGGGCATCATCGGTATTGGCAAACTGACCTCGGACAACACGGTGCAAGCGAGCCAGATTCTCGCCAAGCACGATGAGAATTACATGTCGCCGGAAGTCGCGGCCGCCATCAAGGAAGCGGAAGATCGCGCCAAGGCCAAATTGCAGCAGCAGCGTGCCGCGGAAGCCGCGGGTGCAGCGGCCACGTCTGACGGTAGCGCGCCGACCACGGAGTCGGCACCGGCGCAAGGATACACACCATGATTCCGGAGCTGGGTCACTTTGCGCTGATTCTGGCGCTGCTGATTGCAGTGGTGCAGGCGCTGGTACCGCTGATCGGCAGTTACCGCGGCGATGTCGGCTGGATGCGGGTCGGCAAACCGGCGGCCTATCTGCAGTTTGGTTTGCTGCTGCTGAGCTTTGCCTGTTTGTCGTATGCCTTTGCCAGCAATGACTTCACCGTGCAGTACGTGGCAAACAATTCCAATTCGCGGCTGCCGCTGTATTACCGGTTGTCGGCCGTCTGGGGCGCGCACGAAGGTTCGCTGCTGCTCTGGGCGCTGGTACTGGCCGGTTGGACCTATGCGGTCGCGCGCAAGAGCGCACAGTTGCCGCTGGTGCTCGGGGCGCGCGTGCTGTCAGTGATGGGCATCATCGCCATCGGTTTCCTCAGTTTCATGCTTTTTACATCAAATCCATTCGAACGGACCTTGCCGATGTTCCCGGTTGAGGGACGCGATCTGAATCCGCTGTTGCAGGATTTTGGTTTGATCGTGCATCCGCCGATGTTGTACATGGGCTATGTTGGTTTCTCGGTGGCGTTTGCGTTTGCCATCGCGGCGTTGCTGGGCGGCAAACTCGACAGTGCTTGGGCGCGCTGGTCGCGGCCGTGGACCACGTGGGCGTGGATCTATCTCACTGCCGGTATCACGCTCGGTTCGTGGTGGGCGTATTACGAACTTGGCTGGGGTGGCTGGTGGTTCTGGGACCCGGTCGAAAATGCTTCGTTCATGCCGTGGCTTGCTGGTACGGCGTTGATGCATTCGCTGGCGGTTACCGAGAAACGCGACGGTTTCAAAGCCTGGACGGTGTTGCTGGCGATCTGCGCCTTCAGCTTGAGCTTGCTCGGCACCTTCCTGGTCCGCTCAGGCGTACTGACCTCGGTGCATGCGTTCGCCTCCGATCCGGAACGTGGCATGTTCATTCTGGCGTTCCTCGCGGTCGTGATTGGCGGCTCATTGCTGTTGTTCGCGCTGCGGGCAGCCGACATTCGCAGTCAGGTCGAGTACAACCTGGTGTCGCGGGAAATGGCCTTGCTTGGCAACAACGTGCTGCTTGCCATTACGACACTGATGGTTTTGCTCGGCACCTTGCAGCCATTGATTGTCGATGCGCTGAATCTCGGCAAGATCTCGGTCGGGCCGCCATATTTTGATTTCATGTTCACGCTGTTCATGTTGCCGCTGCTGGTGTTGCTCGGCTTTGGCCCACAACTGCGCTGGCGAAGCGATGACGGGCGTGCGCAACTGAAGATGTTGCTGCCGTGGTTGCTGGCTGCTGTGGCTGGCGCTCTGGTTCTGCTGCAACTGGCGGATCGTTTCCATGCTTCGGCGCTGTTGGCCGTGTCGTTGGCGTTGTGGATCGTGTTTTCCTTGTTGCGTGACCTGCTGCAACGCCTTCGCAACAAGCGTTCGAAACTGGCGGGCGTCGGTCAGCAGCCGCGGGCGTGGTGGGGCATGGTGCTGGCACATGCCGGCATCGCTGTGGTGACCGTCGGTGTGGTGCTCAGCAGTTTGTACAGCGTCGAACGCGATCTGCGCTTGGCACCGGGCGACTCGGTTGATATCGGACCTTACCAGTTCCGGTTCCAGCGGCTGCGTGACATCGATGGTCCGAATTACCACTCGACCCGCGCGATTTTTGAAGTGCGCGAAGGCGACAACGTCATTGCCCGGTTGCGGCCGGAAAAGCGCACCTACACCGCCTCTCGGCAGAGCATGACCGAAGCGGC
>DASUEK010000046.1:0-3079 GCA_036275115.1 Permianibacter sp.
TGCGCTTCAAAGGCTTTTAGCACCGCGATGCGTTCATCGAGTGTGCGGGTGCGCCAGCCGGTGAAGGCGTTGCGCGCGGCTTTGATTGCCGCATCAACGTCTGCCGCGCTGGCAGCGTTGCCTTGCCAGACCGGTTGTTGATTGACCGGGTTGGTCGAGTGAAAGCGTTCGCCATGGCCGGTTTGCCAGGCGCCGTTGATGAAGAGTTCGGTGTGCAGGGTCATGCTATTTCCTCGGCAGTTGAGCGTGCTGCGTCAACCGCCACTAGCCCCGCCTTGACAAGGTGGGGAATCAAAACATTTCGGCTCTGTCTGATCGCGGGCGTGCTTAATACAGTTTGCAGGCTCGCACCGACTCATCGTTCTGCAACTCCAGCGCATCGACGACTTTCGCGGGCAGCAACAGATTGCCGGCATCGTCAAATGCGAGTTCGGTCAAACAGGCGCGATAACCTTCGCGCTTGGTGTTGCTGACGAGATAGGTTTCCGGCTGGGTGCTGGTGCCGATCGGTGCAATGCTCCAGTCAAAGCGGTTGCTTTTTCGGACAGTGCGGATCGAGCGGACATCGGCTTCAATGCTCGGGCCGGCGTCGAAAATGTCGACATGACCGGTGTAGCGGAAGCCTTCCGCGATCAGCATGTCGTAAGCCGGTTGGGTGTCCGGGTGGACCTTGCCAATCACGGCGCGCGCCTCATCCGGCAGCATGCACAGGTAAATCGGGTAGTGCGGCATCAGTTCGGCGATGAATTGATTGCCGTAGGTGCAGAGCGCGTCGGCTTCCGGAAATTCCATCGAGAAGAACTTCTTGCCGAGCGCTTCCCAGAACGGCGAATAGCCTTTTTCATCCGATACACCGCGCATTTCGGCGATGACCCGCTCATCAAAGCGGTCACCGAATTCGGCCAGAAACAGGAAGCGCGAGCGTGACAGCAGTTTCCCGTTGCGGCCGCCCCGGTATTCGGCATCGAGGAACAGCGTGCAGATCTCGGTGCAGCCGGTGAAATCGTTGCCGAGGTACAGCGTCTGCACCTGGTTGTGGATTTTCAGCGCGGGGCTGGCGTGCACGACCTTGCCAAGCGTGTAGGTGTAGAACGGCTGATTCAGGCCGACCGCCGCCGCGAGGGCGCTGGTGCCGCAGATCGCGCCGGTGTCGGTGTCTTCCAGCACGAACAGGTAATACTCGTCGCCGGGTTTGTCGAGCTCGGTGCTGAACGAGCGCTCGGATAGTGCGATCCGCTCTTTCATCGATTGCTTGTCTTTCGGCAAGGTGGTCAAGCCGATGCCACTGCGCAGTGCGAGCGCGTGCAGCTTGTCCAGATCGGCGGCGCGAACCGGGCGTATGCGCATCATGATGAGATCTTCCGGAACGGAGTGAAGTCGACCTCGCCGGCGGCGAGTCGCAAAAGCAGTTGCGCCGACAGCTTGGCGCGTTCGGTCAGGCTGTCGAGCAGGGCAAATTCTTCACTGCTGTGAATATTGCCGCCGCGCACGCCGAGATTGTCGACGTTGGCGAGGCCGGCCGCCGCGAGGTTGTTGCCGTCGCAGCAGCCACCGGTGCCTTGCCAGCGGACATCGAGATCGATGGCGCTGCCGCAATCGCGCAGCAGATCGAGCAGCGATTGAAGCGCCGGCGTCATCGGCTTGGGTGGACGGTGGAAGCTGCCGAGTACGGTGATGCGGAAGCCGTCGCGGTGATCGACGGCGGCGCACGCCTGTTGCAAGGTTTGCTCAAATGCCTGTTGCTGATCGCGCGTCGAGACCCGCACGTTCACTTTCAACAAGCAATGCTCCGGCACCACATTGACCGAACCGCCACCGTCGATGAAGCCGACGTTGACGGTCATGTCGCCATGCTGGCCATTGAGCGCATCCAGCGCCGCAGCAATCTGCGCGGCGGCGACAATTGCATTGCGGCCGAGGTGATGCTCGCGGCCGGCATGGGCGGCCTTGCCGCGTACATGCACGGCGAATGTGCCGGTGCCTTTGCGGGTCGAGACCAGCTCGCCGGTTGGCAGCGACGGCTCATAACAAAGCCCGATGTGATGGCGCGTCGCGGCCTCGGCGAGCACGCCGGCCGAGCCGAGCGAACCGATCTCTTCGTCCGGGTTGAGGATCACTTCCCAGCCGAGCGCGGCTTTGTCCGGGCTTTGTTCAAGTGCCTGCAGGGCGGTGACCAGCACCAGCAGGCCGCCTTTCAAATCGGCGGCGCCCGGTGCGTTCAAGGTGTTGGCGTCGAGGAAGCGGTGGTTCTGGAACGGATGATCCGCTGGAAACACGGTATCGAGGTGGCCGACCAACAGTACCTGCCGGGCCGCATCGGGCCGGCAGCGCAGGCGCAGTGCCGGTGCCAGCGGCCGCTCTTCGATCTGGCCGGTCTTGCCGAGCTGGCGGACGGGCGGCAGCGCGATTTTCTCGACGGCGACACCCAGCGGCGCCAGCAGCGGCAGCAGGGCGTTTTGCAAACGCTCGATGCCAGCCACATTCCAGCTGCCGCTGTTGATCGCGCAAAGCTCGACCAGCGCCTGCTTCAAGCGCGGCCCTTGGGCGTCGATCCAGTTCATCTGGTCATGCCAGCGGTTCATGTGCGGAATCAGCCTGTTTGCCAAAAAAGGAACCACTGTGCCGGGACACGGTGGAGCCAAGATGGGCGGGAGCATAGGCGTCGGCAAGTGCTTTGCGCAAAAACGCCAGCGGCATAAATATGCGGCTGAATTACTGGCCTTTTTGCTGGATTGGCGCGATCATTCGCGGCGTTTTTCAGCGGGCCAGACGGTTCTGGCAATGCCCTATGAGCGAGCGGAATGATGACTTCGGTAACGCGTGCAACGTTTGATCAGGTGATGGTGCCCAATTACGCGCCGGCGCAAATGCTGCCGGTGCGCGGTGAAGGCGCCAAGGTGTGGGACAGTGAAGGCAAGGAGTACATCGATTTCGCCGGCGGTATTGCGGTGAATGCGCTCGGTCACTGCCATCCGGTCATGGTCAAAGCCGTCACCGAACAGGCGCAGAAGCTGTGGCACCTTGCCAACGGTTTCACCAACCAGCCGGCGCTCGAACTGGCCCAGAAACTGATCGCCAA
>DASUEK010000047.1:0-10734 GCA_036275115.1 Permianibacter sp.
TGAGCCAAATGCCGTTCGGGTCAGATGCTCCCGCGCATACGCTGTCGCGGGAACACATTCCCACCAGAAATGTCTGTGTCCATAAGCGTACGCAAATAGACGAGAGCACCGCAAAATGTAGGTCGTAACACCCGCAGAGTATTCCGCCGAATGTTTTCCTGTGAACTGTCGCGTCGCTTCTGAAGCGTAACATTCGGTGGAACCGCTTCGCGGTTACGTCCTACGAGGTTTATAGCTTGGTCTTTGGCACAGCAACCGCTAGGCGCCCCACACCAGCACAACGCCATTGTCATTGTTGGCCGCTTCAGACAGAAACTGTTTGAGCGGTTCCTGTAGCCAGCTTGCCGCAGCGTCGTTGCCCAGTTGCGCTTCAAGGTCCGCTTTCGCAAGCAGGGCCAATTGCTCCGCTACCGCTTTGACCATCGCCGGATTGACATAGGTGACTACGGGATCACCATTGTCGGTATCGGGCGAGGCGATGCTTCCGGAGAAAAGCATGCCGACAACTGAGTTGCGCGGCAGTAATTCAGCCCAACTTATTAGTGCGTCTTCAGCATCGAGCGTCGGAGCGGATTCAACCGCCAGCACAGCGAGCGCCTCGTACCACTCGGTTACGGCGTTGCATGTGCGCAGTAGAGCCTCTGCGGACGGCGGCACTTCATACAACCTTCCTATTGTCATGCCAGTCCTCTTTACGGTTGGAATTGTCGGAGTACGCGTTATGTATACCGGCCTGCGCCAACGACGAGCAGACCTTAAACCATAGGCTTACGGCTTCGCCAACATCGCGCTATTGCCTATCCCCAACTCATACCAATGCTGCAGTTGCCTTGCTTCGTTCTCACTGATCTCAACTTGCCATTGTTCAGCCGGGCGCATGGCGTTATCGCTACCGGTGCGTAGCAACAGCGTAAGGTGGTAGCGGCCGGGCTGCAGCAGCGATGCGTCATTCCCGTTGGCAACGAAGCCGAGTTGCCGCGTGCTCTCGCTGCGTGCCGCAAGTGTGATCGGCGCGAGCAGGCTGCTGTCGCGCGGTTCGCCGTCGCCATCGAGCGTTTGCTGGGTGCGGGCGGTGAGCACGAGCTGTTTGTTGTCCGGGGTAGTGATCTGCAATTGCAAACCGGCGACGGTAATCAGCCGGGCGCCGGTGTTGGCGAGGTTCACGGCGAGACTGATGCGGGCGGCACCGGTGACCGGTTCATGACTGAGCGCGAGCACGGGCCCGGTCATGGCGCCGACATTGCCGGCGCGCAACACCGACAGGTAAAGCGAACTCAGCGACAACACGAACGCCAACACCGACATGACCAGCGGCAATCCTTCGCGCAGGCGTTGCCAGCCGGAACGGATAGGGGCCGTCAGCGTAGGTTCGCTGCTGCGTGCCATAATGCCTGCCGATTGATTGGAATCAGAGGTGGGTGCGGTTGTCATGATTGCCTTGCTCCAGCGGGTCAGCGCGGCCCAAGTGGTGGTAGATGGCGAAGTGCTGGGCGCCATCTCACAGGGCTTGCTGGTATTCCTGTGCGCCGAACCGGACGACAACGAAGCGAATCTGGATCGCTTCCTGAACCGCGTGCTCGATTACCGCATCTTCAGCGATGACGCTGGCAAGATGAACCTGAGCGTGCGCGCCATCGGCGGCGGCGTGCTGTTGATTCCGCAGTTTACCCTTGCTGCGGATACTCGCAGCGGCCTGCGACCGAGTTTTACCACGGCGGCGCCACCGGCACTCGGCGAGCGCCTGTTCAGCGCGGCTTGGCAACGGCTGCAGCAATTGCACCAGCCCGTGGCTTGCGGCCGCTTTGGCGCCGATATGAAAGTGTCGCTCACCAACGACGGTCCTGCCACCTTCTGGTTGCGCTCGTGAACCGAGACACCGCCTTGCCCCGGACCCCAACATGAATCGGGAATTGCCACTGGCGTGGCTGCTGACGCTCGGCGCGCTGGCGGCGTTTGCACCGATGGCCATCGACATGTATTTGCCGGCGTTTCCGGCCATCGCCAGCGAGCTGCGAACCGACAGCGGCCAGGTCCAGCTGACCATGGCGGCCTGTTTTCTCGGCTTCGCCATCGGCCAATTGTTGTACGGTCCACTCTCTGATCGCTTTGGCCGCAAGCGGCCGCTGTATGCTGGCATTGCCCTGTTCGTAGTGGCTTCAGCCGGCTGCGCACTGGCACGCAGCATCGAGAGCTTGATTGTCTTGCGCTTTCTGCAGGCGTTCGGCGGTTGCGCCGGCATGGTGATTGGCCGCGCCATCGTTCGCGATCGGTTTCAGGCCAACGAAGCGGCGCGATTGTTTTCGCTGCTCATTCTGGTGATGGGATTGGCGCCGATTCTGGCGCCGCTATTTGGCGGCGTGCTGTTGTCCGTGGCGTCATGGCGGGCGATCTTCGTCGCTCTGCTGGTGTTCGGCTTGCTGTGCGGCCTGGCGAGCTGGCGGGTGCTCAGCGAAACGCTGCCAGCGGAACGACGACAGTCACTGCACCCAATTGCATTGGCGCGAGGCTTTGGCGAGATTTTGCGCCACCGCGAGTTCTACGGTCACGTACTGGTTGGCGGATTTGCCCACGCAGGCATGTTCGCCTATATCACCAGCTCATCGTTTGTTTTCATCGAACACTTTCAGATCGCGCCGGGTCATTTCGGTTGGCTGTTCGGCGCCAATGCCGCCGGCCTGATCGCCATGTCACAACTGAACCGTCATCTGCTGAAAACCCGTAGCACCTCGCAGCTGTTGCAAGCCGGTAACCACCTGGCCCTGCTGATGGGTGCGGCCCTGCTGCTCGGCGCCAGCCTGGCGCCGCAACAGTTGCTCTTTGTCGCAGTGCCACTGTTCGGTTTTGTTGCCAGCCTCGGCATCACACTGCCCAACGCCAGCGCCAACGCACTGGCACCATTCGGCCTGCGCGCCGGCACCGCCTCGGCATTGATGGGAACCATCCAGTTCTTGTTTGCTACGGTGTCAGCAAGTGCAGTCAGCTACTTCGCCAGCAGCAAACCGGTAGTAATGGCCGGCTTGGTTGCCGGCTGTGCCTTGCTTGCATGGCTCGGTCACCGACTGCTGTTGCAGCACGGTGACGAACAAGCGATGACCTCGTAACTCAGTCCTGCAAATCCGGCTCGAAGAACAGCCAGAGCACGTCCGGGTACTGCTGCTTGAACGCACGCTCGGTGTCGTTGATGGCGACGATCATGGCGTGCGCGCTGTCAGCGGGCTTCAACTTGGCTTTGACTGCAACCATTACGTCCGGACCGAGTTGCATGGTCAGGCAGTTGAAGACCTTGTGTACGGCCGGTTGCTGTTCCAGAAACCCGATCATGTCCTGACGGCGGCGCTCTTCGACGCCCTGACCGACCAGCATGGCTTTGACTTCCACGCCAACGAATACCGCCACCACAATCAGCAACGCGCCAATGGCCATGCTGCCAATCGCGTCATACATCGGGTTGCCGGTCCACCACGCGAGTGCGACGGCAAAGAACGCAAAAATGAGACCGAGCAGTGCGGCCAGATCTTCACCGAAGATCACCACCAGCTCGGAATTGCGCGAGTGACGGAACCACTGCCACAACGTCTGCCGG
The DNA here is from genome assembly GCA_036275115.1 of Permianibacter sp. Classification (GTDB taxonomy): domain Bacteria; phylum Pseudomonadota; class Gammaproteobacteria; order Enterobacterales; family Permianibacteraceae; genus Permianibacter. The sequence continues at coordinate 3,584 of DASUEK010000047.1, forward strand.
CCGCGCAGCTTGTTCACTTCCTGCAGGCAAGCGCGCATCGACAGCGCCTCGGCAACAATGCCGAAACCGAGCACGCCGAGCGCGATGAACGGATAGCTCAGCGGTTCCGGCTCGTGCAGTTTGTGCCAGCCTTCATACAACGAGAACAAGCCACCAAGACTGAACAGCATCAACGCGACGATGAACGACCAGAAATAGGTTTCCTTGCCGTAGCCAAGTGGATAGTCCGGAGACGGCGGCTGCTTGGCGCGTTTGAGTCCGAGCAGCAGTAAGCCCTGATTGCCGCAGTCGGCAGTCGAGTGCACCGCTTCCGCCAGCATTGAGCCAGAACCGGTAACGGCGGCCGCTGCGAACTTGGCTATCGCAATCGCGCCGTTGGCGAACAATGCCGCGACGATTGCTTTAACGGGATTGGCGCCACCGGCCATGATGTTCTCCTTCTCCTGATTCAAAAAAGCGATATTGCAGGTACTGATTTCCACGCCAGGCGGACTTCGCACACGCACTGGTCCGTTATTGCTGGCTACCACGCAAGGTCGTAACACGCTGCTGCAAGTCTGCAGCGCTGACCTGCTCAGGCGCCACTGCCGCTTCGGCGACCAATTCAACCTTCAGCCAGAACTTCCACGGAATGCCACGAAATGCTGCGCCACCTTTGCGGGAAAAATAGCTACCCCACAGGCCGCGCAATGCCATCGGCACCACCGGCACTGGCGTCCGCTTGACGATGTCTTCGATGCCCGGCCGGAACTCGTTGATGTTGCCGTCGCTGGTGATCTTGCCTTCCGGGAAAATGCAGACCAGTTCGCCATCCGCCAACGCTTGGGCAATGGCGTCCATCGCCCGCGCTTTCATCGCGGCGTCTTCTTTGGCGGGCGCGATCGGAATGGCCTTGACGGTGCGGAACAGCCACGACAACACCGGGATCTTGAAGATGCTGTGATACATGACAAAACGCGCCGGCCGCGGCACCGCCGCCGAAATGATCAAGGCATCAACAAAGCTGACATGATTGCAGACCAGTACCGCCGGTCCGTCCTTGGGGATATGCGGCATGCCACGCTCACGCAGCCGATAAATCGTATTGATCAGAATCCAGGCGACAAACCGGAGCAGGAATTCCGGAACAAGCTTGTAAAGGTAGATCACGACGGCAGCGTTCAGAACCGCCAGCACAAGGAACAATTGCGGAATGCTGAGCCCGGCAGCGAGCAAGCCAGCGCCCAGACCGGCTGCCACCACCATGAAGGCTGCATTGAGTACGTTGTTGGCGGCGATGACACGGGACACATGGGTCTCCGCCGTACGGGTCTGAATCATCGTGTACAGCGGCACGATGTAGAAGCCACCGAACAACCCGATCAGAAAAATGTCGGCCAGAATCCGAAAACTGCCGGGCGTTGCCAGGAACTCGGCGACGGTGCGCAGCGTGGTGGTAACCGGCAGTTGACTCGCGAATGCGAGATCAAGTGCAAACACGGTCAGACCGATGGAGCCGAATGGCACCAAACCGATCTCGATGCGGCTTTGTGACAGTTTTTCACAGAGCAACGAACCAATACCGATACTGACCGAGAACACGGCGAGCAGCAGGATGAACACGGATTTTTCGGCCATCAGCGTCTGCTTTGCGTAAGCCGGCATCTGAGCAAGCAGAATGGCACCATAAAACCAGAACCACGAAATCCCGAGAATGGCCAGAAACACGACCCGCTGACTGGCCGCATATTTCAGCAAGCGGCCGGTCTCGGTGATGAAATTCCAGTTCACTTTCAGCGCCGGATCGGTCGCTGGTGCCATCGGCACTTGTCGTGCAATCAGGTAACCCACAATTGCCACGCCGATCATCGCCGCGCACGCCGCCATGATTTGGCCGGCATCCATAAACAACCCCGCAACCAACTGACCCAGCAGAATCGCGACAAACGTCCCCATTTCAACCAGACCGTTGCCGGCTATCAGTTCGTCGCGACGCAAGTGCTGTGGCAGGATGCCGTACTTGACCGGGCCAAACAGAGTCGAGTGGGTGCCCATCAGGAATAAAGCAACCAGCAAGGTAGGCATGTGCTGGTAATAAAAGCCGATGGTTGCGATCACCATGATGGCGATTTCGAGCAGCTTGGTCGCTCGGATCAGAATCGTCTTTTCCAGTTTGTCGGCGAGCTGACCGAACGTCGCGGAGAACAGGAAGAATGGCAGGATGAACAAGCCATTGGCGATATTGGTCAGCAAGCCAACCTGCGCCTCGCTGTAGACTCCGCTGTAGGTCACCAACAGCACCAGCGCAATCTTGAACAGGTTGTCGTTGAAAGCGCCGAGAAACTGCGCGGAGAAAAACGGCAGAAATCGGCGCTGCCGCATCAATGCCATCTGGTGACCTTGAGACATGACGGAGTCTTTCCCTCTTGTTGTTGCAGTGTTTGCAATCGTTCCGCTCTCGCTCAGCTGGTCGACGGCGCATTGTCCTCGCGCGGCAAGGTGCGAAAGCGCGGCAAGGTGTCCGCGAGCGGCAGCCACGAGACATGATCGGCGTAGTAGACATGGGATTGGGGCGATTGCGCAATTGGTTCGTTCATGGCTGCCAGCACGATATGCAGTTCATCCGGCCAGCGCGTCGAACGGAAGAACAGCGGTGAGCCACAGTGTTGGCAGCGACCGCGCTCAGCCTGTTCAGACGAGCGAAACCAGACAATCTCACCGTGCTGCAACTGGAACTGCGCCGGAGCAACGCCAAACCAAGTGACCACACCGGCACCGTGACCACGTCGGCACATGCTGCAATGACAATGCGCCACCCAGCGCACCGGTAGCTGGACGGCGAACTGAACCTGGCCACAAAGACAGCGGCCGTGTGCCTGTGCATCCATGCTACGCTCCCGGTTTCAAACCAGCCCGAATACGCGCTCGGCGTTGGCACGGGTATGCTGCGCCAGTTCATCGAGTGACACGCCCATGACCATCGCGACGCGGGTTGCTATGTGCGGCAAAAACGCCGGCTCGTTGCGGCGTGATTTCGGCGCCGGCCGCATGTCGCGCGGCAGCAACCACGGCGCATCGGTTTCCAGCAACAATCGATCAAGCGGAATCACCGGCAGCAATGCCAACAGCGTTTGCCCGCGCCGCTCATCGCAGATCCAACCGGTGATGCCGATGTACAGTCCGTGCGCCAGACAGGTGCGAAGCTCAGCCTGATCGCCGGTGAAGCAATGCAGGACGGCGGCCGGCAAGCGGTTCAGATGCGGTTGCAGCAGTGCCAGAAAACGCTCGTGCGCATCGCGGCAATGCAGAAACACCGGCTTGGCGAGATCCGTTGCCACCCGCAACTGCGCGCTGAACGCTTGCTCTTGCGCGGCTGGCGGAGAAAAGTTGCGATTGAAATCGAGTCCGCATTCACCAATCGCTCGGGCGCGCGGATGTGCCGCCAACGCCCGCAACGCGGCGTCGCTGTCTGTTCGCCATTCACTGGCGTGGTGGGGATGCACACCGACGGTGGCATAAAGCTGGTATTGCTCGGCGAGCTGCAACGCTTGGGCGCTGTCCGGCAGCGACGTGCCGGTGAGCAGCATCTGCTCCACACCGGCGGCACGGGCACGCGCGACGACGTCAGCACGGTCAGCGGCAAACTGGGTCGCCGTCAGGTTGACACCGATATCGACCCACATTGCGGCGTGGCGTTACTTCAGTCGTTTGACTTTCGGCGAGCGATTGACGCCGTCGATCTTGAGAAAGAACGAGCCGAACACGCCACGTTCGATGGTGACGGCCGGACTTTCCAGACTGTAAACACCGCGGGAACTATCATCGATCTGCCAGACTTGGCCGTTCTCCAAGGTGATTTTGCTCTTGGCTTCCCAGCCGCGGAATGGACCGACAATGCGTGACTGGATTGACTCGATCTGCGCCTGTTGAGCTTGCCGTTCCAAACCGAATTCCGCCGGTGATTGCGTTGTCACCACTGCGGGGGTTATGGCTGCAGCGACCGGTTGCGGTGCGACGGCCTGTCCGGCAGGTTGCGCGGCAACGGCCGGTGCCGACGGAGTTACCGGCACTGCATCGGCTGCAGCCGGTTTCGGCAATTGATCAACCAGCGCGTCATAGCAGGCGAGCCGGGCAGCATTGTCGGCCACTGCGCGGCAGTCCCGCCACGCGGCATCGGAACCGAACGCGGTCAATGACAGCAACGACACCAGCGGCAACAACCAGACGGCAATACGACTCACGGCTTGACTCCCTGCTCGGCAGCGTCGGCCGCAGCGGCCGGCTTGCTCAGTAAACGCGCCGTCTGCAATCCCAGTTCGTACAGCACACACATCGGCAAGGCCAGCATGGTCTGCGACACCGGATCTGGCGGCGTCAGAATGGCGGCGATGACAAACGCCAGCACGATCATGTAGGGGCGCCAGGATTGCAGCTTCTGCACTGGCACAACCCCCATCTTGACCAGCAGCAACACCACCACCGGAATTTCAAAACTGATCCCGAACGCCATGAACATAAACAGGGCGAAGTCGAGGTACATGCTGATGTCGGGCATGTAGGTCACGCCGTCGATCTGGATGCTGGCGAAGAAGCCGAACACCACCGGAAACACCAGAAAATACGCGAATGCGATGCCAACATAGAACAGCAGCACCGCCGAGAACAAAATCGGCTTGGTCAGCCTTTTTTCGTGTTTGTACAAGCCAGGCGCGACAAATGCCCAGACCTGGTAAATGACCACCGGCATCGCGACAAACAGCGCCGCCACCAGCGCCAGCTTGAACGGCGCAAAAAACTGCGATGCGACGTCGGTGGCAATCATCATCGAGCCTTCCGGCAAGTATTGCACCAGCGGCTTGGCGAACAGGGCGTACAGCTCGTTGGAAAAATACATCAGCGGCAACAGCGCAATGAGTACCGCCAGCGCCGCTTTCATCAACCGGTTGCGCAATTCCAGCAGATGCGCCACCAACGGCATTTGATCTCGGGTTCCGGTCACGGCTGCTTGTCCTTCTGCGCCGCATCCGCGGCCGGCGCCGGTGCGGCTACCGCAGATTCACTGACCGTGCGCTTGAGTTCCTGCATCGGATCGATGCTGGGGATGTTGGCATCGAGGTTCTCACGCAGCGCCCGCTCTTCTTCAGCGAGCTTGCGCCGCATCTCCTCAAGCTTGAGCTCGCGGTCGATGTCTTCTTTGACTTCGTTGAACTGGCGGCGCAGACGCCCCACCCAGCGCCCGGTGAAGCGGGCGACTTCCATCATCTTGGTCGGGCCGAGCACCAGCAATGCCACCAGGCCGATCAGCACCAGTTCGGTAAAGCCAACATCAAACATTTAGCGGCTGCTCTTATTTCTTTTCTTCTTTCTTGGCTTCGATTACGCGACCGCTGTCAGCCTTGTCGTTCTTGTCAGCGTCGGCTTCCGCTTCACCGTCCTTGATCGACTTTTTGAAGCCTTTGATGGCTGCGCCCAAATCGGAACCGATGTTGGCAATTTTCTTCGAGCCGAAAACCAACAGCACGATCAACAGAATGACCAGAATTTCCTTGAAACCAATCATGACTCAACCTCTGCGCAGGATGCGCTCAACGAAAACAGATAACGGCCAGGCCGACTTAAACCGTGAACGGCAGGGCTTTGCCGCCAAGCAGGTGGTAATGCATGTGAAACACTTCCTGACCGCCACCGCGACCGGTATTCAACACGGTCCGGAAGCCGGTCTCCAAACCTTGCTCGCGGGCAATTTTCGGCAAGGCCAATTGCATGTGGCCAAGCAGGGCCTGATCAACAGGCTCGGCATCCGCCAGCGTGGCGATATGTTTGCGCGGCACCAACAGAATATGCACCGTCGCTTTTGGATGAATGTCCTTGAAGGCAATGACCTGTTCGTCCTGATAGACGACGCTGGCCGGAATCTCGCCGGCAATGATGCGGCAGAAAATGCAATCGCTCATGGCAAATCCCTGTCTGTACGGTCCCGCTGGCGACCTGCCACCGTGCGGGACATCATGTTACTCCGAACGCCAGCCCCGCCGCGCGCGGCAAATGTTGCAATTTGCGGCGGCCGGGCCTGTTCAGTGGCGCCGCCGTTGCCAGCTGCCCAACAAACCGAGCACCGCGCCGCCCGTCAGCACCAGCATCGCGGCCGCCGGCGGTACTGCCGGCCAGACCGTGGCGGCGGCGCCTACCACCAGCAGCACGACGCCGGCCAGTTGCTGATTGGCGGCGGCGCGCTGACGCCCTTCCCGGACCAGCGCCTGACGCAACTGACGGCCCGTGTCCTGTGCCTGATGCCCCTGTGCATGCTGATGCAGGGCAGCCAATGCCAGTTCCGGCAAGGCCGGCAATTCGTTCAGCCAGATCGGCGCCCGCTCCAAAGCCCGCTTCAGCAAACGGCGTGGACTGGTGCGCTCACGGGTCCACTCTTCCAGGTAGGGCTTGGCGGTTTTCCACAAATCCAGTTCCGGATAGAGCTGGCGGCCAAGGCCTTCGATGTAGAACAGGGTCTTTTGCAAGAGCACCAGCTGCGGTTGCACGCTCATGTTGAACCGGCGCGCGGTCTGGAACAGCTGCAACAGGAACACGCCGAACGAGATCTCGGCCAGCGGCTTGCCGAAAATCGGCTCGCAGTTGGCGCGCACGGCTGCTTCGAAGGCTTCCACCCGGGTGCCGGCCGGTACCCAGCCCGACTGCACATGCAGTTCGGCAATGCGGCGGTAATCGCGGTTGAAGAACGCAACGAAATTTTCCGCCAGATAGACCTGATCGCGCTCGTCGAGCGAGCCCATGATGGCGCAGTCGATGGCGATATAGCGCGGCGCCTTCGGATTGCTGACATCGACAAAAATATTGCCCGGATGCATGTCGGCGTGGAAGTAACGGTCGCGGAACACCTGGGTGAAGAAAATCTTCACCCCACGCGCCGCCAGCGCTTCCATGTCGACGCCGGCGGCCTTCAGCGCCTCGACATCGCCGATCGGAATGCCGTGGATGCGCTCGATGACCAGCAAGTTCTCGCGCACCAGTGACCAGTGAATGTCGGGCACGTAGAGCAGCTCGCCGTCGGCGAAATTGCGCTTCAGCGCGGTGGTGTTGGCCGCTTCGATGCGCAGATCGAGCTCGTCGAGCAAGGTGTGCTCGTAGTCGGCGATCACTTCGCGTGGCCGCAACCG
>DASUEK010000048.1:0-12525 GCA_036275115.1 Permianibacter sp.
TTCCGGCTTTGTCATCACCCAGCTGTTGCAACGGGCATTCGCGTCCGGCAGTTTCCGTTTCCGCGATTTTTATGCCCGCCGCATTCGCCGGCTGGTGCCGGTGTTTCTGTTGGTCTCGACCGTCAGCTTCCTGTTGATCTCACCGTTCTATCTCGACGAGGACTATTACGTTTTCGCCAAGAGCTGGCTGGCCTCGCTGATCGGGTTTTCCAATTTCTATTACTACGGCGAACTGAGTCAGTATTTCGCGCCGGAAGCGAAAAGTTTGACCTTGCTGCACACCTGGTCGCTGGCGGTCGAAGAGCAGTTCTATCTGCTGTGGCCATTGACGCTGTTTACCGCCTACAAGTTTTTTCCCGGCAAGCGTGGCTGGCCGGTGTTTCTGCTGCTCTGGTGCGCCGCCTTCGGCGTGTCCGTGTTCATGGCCGAGCACGCCGCCAAGGCCGCCTATTACTTGCTGCCAGCGCGCGCGTACGAACTGATGCTGGGTGCCGGGGTCGCGCTGTATGCCCGCGAGCTGCCGCGGCTGTCATTGCCACTCGCGCAAACGCTGTCCGCTCTCGGCATGGTGCTGGTGGTCGGTACCGCGTTGCTGTTGCCGAACAGCGCGCATTTTCCCGGTTACAACGCGCTGTGGCCGACGCTCGGCACCGCACTGATGCTGTACACCGGTCTGCAACACGGCAATACGCTGGTGGCGCGCGCGCTCAGCCTGCCGGTCATGGTCTGGCTCGGCGGCCTGTCGTATTCGATGTACCTGTGGCATTGGCCGCCGGTCGCGCTGCTGCATTACCAGTTGGTGGAGCTGGATGCGTACTGGCGCATCGGCTTGTTTGCGGCAGTGATCGCGCTGTCGTGGTTCAGTCACCGTTTCGTCGAGAACCGCTTCCGCTACCTGCCGTGGGGGTTCAAGAAATCGTTTCTGGTGTTTGTGCTGGTGCCGCTCATCGCCATCTGGCTGGTGCAGTCGACCATCCGTATTGCCGATGACCTGAGCTTCCGCATTCCGGCTGACAAGCGCGAGATTTACCAAACCATTGCGCTCAACAATTCGGCCGACATCTACAAGCCCTGCTTCAAAGGCGACCCGGTCGCGTTTGATCAGTCGCCGCGCTGCATTCTGGGCGTCAAGGACGGCAAGCCGAATGCGGTGTTCATCGGCGACTCGCACGCCACCGCGATGACTGGTTTTCTGGAGCAGTTCCTCGCCGATACTCAACTGTCGGTGTTGCTGATCAATCGCGCCTCGACGCCGTTTGTCGCGCCGGAACGGGCGAAGACGCTGTTTGCCGATGACCCCACCAAGGTCGCCCGCACCGAAGCGATTGCGGCGTATCTGTCTGCCGAACCGATGACGGTGTTTGTCGGGGCGTGGTGGACGTCTTACCTTGCCAGCCCGGTTTACGAGCAACACTTTCTGGAGGCGCTGGACTGGTTGCTGCAGCGCGGTCATCAGGTGATTGTGGTGGAGGACGCGCCGATGTTGCCGTCGGCCTCGTATGCCTATTGCCAGTTGAAAAACAAACCAGATTGTTCACTGCCGTGGCCGGCGGTCGAGAAAGCGCAGCAGCCGTTCATTGCGTTCAAGCAGCGGGCGATGCAGCAGTTCCCGACGGTGCAGTGGATTGACCCGCTGCCGATCATCTGTGACGGTGAGCGCTGCAATACCGTGATTGACGGCACGCCGCTGTATCGCGATGAAAATCACCTGAACTATATCGGCTCGGCGCTGGTCGGCAAGCGGTACAAGGCGCGCTTTGGTAATCCGCTGCTGCCGCGTTATGCCAAACCGGTCAATGCGGCAAGCGACGTGGCCGCACCGGCGCCGACCGATGTTGAACCGCCGGAACAGCTGACGCCAGTACAGCAGCCATAAGCCTGCTCAGGCTGAACTGTGAGTGGGCTGCCGTGTGGTTTTCCATCGATGTCTGTCGATGAGATGTCTGTCGCTGTGATCAGCGCGCGGTGTAACCGCCGTCGATCACCAGCTCCGAACCGGTGACGAATTTCGATTCGTCACTGGCGAGATACACCACGCCCCAGGCGATGTCATCCGGCTCGCCGATATGACCGAGCGGGTGCAGCGCACCGGCGGCTTGCTTGGCGGCCTCCAGATCCGGGCTGCTGGCTTTCAGAAAATTCTCAACCATCGGCGTCCAGATATAACCGGGGTGCACCGAGTTGACCCGGATCTTGTCCGGCGCATACTGCATTGCATCGTTCTTGCTCATCAGCCGCACTGCACCTTTTGAAGCGTGATACGGCGGCACACCGGTGGTGCTGACCAAACCGCAAATGGACGACAGGTTGATGATGCTGCCGCCGCCCGCGGCTTTCAGTGGTGGGATGGCGTGTTTGGTGCAAAAAAACACGCCTTTGACATTCACCGCCTGCACCCGGTCCCATTCCTCTTCGCTGATTTCGTGGGTTGGCTTCACCGAGCCGGAGATACCGGCGTTATTGACCAACACATTCAGTTTTCCGAATTGCTGGACGACCTCTGTAACCGCCTTTTGCACCTGCGCTTCGCTGGCGGTGTCAACTTGCCAGAACGCCACCTTGTGGCCTCGTTCGCTGAGTTCACCGGCAAGTGCGCGACCGGCGCTGGCGTTGACATCGAAGATCGCGACGCTGGCACCTTCCTGTGCCAGTCGCTCAACGCAGGCCCGGCCGATGCCGACGGCTCCGCCGGTGACGATGGCCACCTTGTTCGCTACGCGATTCATGGACAGTCCTCCCTGTTGCAGCGATTGCGGTCCGCAGGGCACGTGTTGCCGCGTGGCGCAATCAGCCAGTGGCTCGATCAGTGAGACAATCGCGGTGCCGGGACCTCGCGTTGATCCGCTGGCACTGTGATAGCAGGTTTGTCATGACCGGGCTTGATCGGCATCAACTCCTGCAACACGGCCGGCAAGGTATTGGCGTAATAGCGCAGTAGCGCGCGCTCGCTTATTACCGCGCGGTAGTTTCCGTCTCGCTCCTCCAGCATATGGCGGATTTGCAACATGTGCAGTGCGGCATCGAACTGACGCTCCTGCAACGCCGGTGGAATGACGATCGGCAAGCCACGTTCGGCGCCTTCTGCCAACAGCTGCTGGCAGCGTGCCTTGATGGTCAGCGCTGACAACCACACGTTGTCGGCCTGCAACAGCACGGCGCACACCAGCGGAATCGGTAACAGCGGCACGACCTGATCGATGCGTGCCATCAACTGTTGCGACAGCTCGCTGACCGCGGCCATGCGGCTGTCCTTGTCGAGCTTGGCAAGAATCAGCTGACGCTCGGCGCACCAGCTGCGCATGCTGAGCGGAGTACCGAACACGACGCTCGCGTAACCAAAGCGCTGCCAGCGCGAGCGCAGCATCAGCCAGACCGACTGACCGACAAATTTCAGCGTGGTGCGCACGGCAAACCAGCCGCTGCGCCGTTTGGCATCCGGGTCGAGCGTGCGCAGCAGGGTGCGATCTTCCAGCACCCGGTCGTAATTGATGCCGACCGGCACAAACACGATGTCTCGGTCGGAGCGCGGGCCAAATCCGCGCAGCATGTAATCAAGGATGCCGAGTTTCGGTGCCTGCAGTTTGCCATCACGGGACAGGCCGCCTTCCGGAAACACGGCCTGACACACGCCTTGCTCCGTCGCCATACCGACGTAACGTTCAAGCACGCGCCGGTACAGCGGGTCTTTCGAGTTGCGCCGGACGAAATAGGCACCCATCGAGCGTATCAGTTGTTGCAGCGGCCAGATCCGCGCCCATTCACCAACGGCATACGACAGCGCGGTTTTCTTGGCAGCGAGAAAACCAACCAGCACGTAATCCATGTTGCTGCGGTGATTCATCACGAACACGACGGTGGCATGGCTGTCGATGCCAGCCAGCTTGTTGTCGTCGTGAAATTTGACCCGCACCGAGTACAGCATGCGGGCGAAACGGCGGGCGATGGCGTAGCCGACCCGGTAATACACATAGGCATTGAAGGCCGGGACAATTTCGCGGGCATATTTCAACACCCGCTGCTGCACCAGTTCACGCGGCAATTGTTTTTCCGCGGCGTGTTCGGCCACCGCTTCCAGCACTTTCGGATCGTAGGCGAGCCGATCAATGAGCGCGTCGCGTTTGGTCAGCTGGAAAGGCCGTATCGAGATGTGCAGGCGCTGATTGAGCCGGTTGATCACCTTGTTGACCCGGCGCCGCATCAGCCAGCGCATCGACGGCATCAACAGGCGACTGGCCAGCAGCCAGCCACTCAGCAGCAGGAGCAACAGCACCAGCCACAACGGCAGGGTCACGGTACTCGTCATGCGCTGCAGATCCTTGTCGGCGCCGGAGGTAGCCTGAGCATAGCTGGCAAGGCGGTGCTCTGTCAGGGCGGATTCGATCGGATCGCAACGTTGCGTTGGGTTTGGTGGGGCAGAGCGGCGTGGTGAGGGCTGCTGCCTCGACCGGCCGCTTGTTGACGATGCGGCTGGCCGGGGCCAGTGATTGCAACCAGTGCGTCAGCGCGTATGGCGCCACCCCTGCGGAACAGGCCAAGCGGCGTGGTGCAGTTCGCCGTTCCACAATTGCACGGTCAACCAGAGTTGATCATCCGCGCCGATCTGCAAGGGAAACGGTGCATGCACATGTTGCAGCAGGTTGTTGCCATGCAGGATGCCATCGGCATTGTCGGGTAGCGCGGCCGCGACCGGGCCAACACTCAGGTAGGCCTGCCGGATCTGGGCAATGCAACCGGCGCAAAACCGCACGCTGAAATCTTTCTGCAAGGCGCCGTCATGCGCATACGGCGCTGCCTCATCGAGCGGCATTGGTGCGGCGCTGATCGGGCCGATGCGCTGCTCCGGCCATTCAGCCGGAAACTGCGGATGCAGGGCCTGCCAGAGATACCAGCACGGCAGCAGCAACAGCAAACCACTCAGGTAATAGCACAGCCGCTGCCAATGAAACTTTCGTTTTTTCATGGTGCCCGTGTTGATGTCGCCAGTGTTCATGTGGACAGCGTTCATGGAATCCGTGTTCATGGAGTCAGCTTTCACGGAGCTACCTCGTCTTGCGCAACCATTGGCGTGCTGACCGCTCGTCGGCGCCGTGGTTTGTCGGCCGCGCGATGACCGTCGCGAGCCGCTTTGAATGTGCGTTTGCTCCAGATCAGGAAACCGGTGATCGACATGCCGGTCAGGATCAGACCAAAGACAAACCACAGCAGCTTGGTCCAGAGACCGCCGATGGTGCCGTAATGCAACGGGTCGGCGATGTGCGCCAGCGTTTGCAAACCGGTCAGCGTGCCCGGCGTTTGCACCGATACCACGTCACCGGTCCACGGATTGATTTGCACACGGTAGGCGTATTGATCAAACAGCACATTGTTGCCAGCGCCGGCGATGCTGTAATAGTCGCGGTTGTGTTCCGGCAGCGAAATCCAGGCGGGTTGCAGCGCCGGCAGCGTTTTCAGCGCGGTCGCGTAGGCCTGCTGGAATGGTATCCGTTGTGGCGGATGCTCCGCTGGGGGCAGCTGCGTGAGCAGTGGCAGCGATTCCATGGCAATCGGCGCTGTTTCCGGCCCGAGCTCGATGTCGTTGTGCCAAAGCAGCGCTTGCACCAGATACCAAAAGCCGGTGAGGCCGATGATGAGCAGAAACCACAATGACCACGCGCCGGCGAGCCGGTGCAGATCACCAAGCCAGACGCGGCCACCGCTGGCAAAACGCAGCCGCGGTTTCTCGGTGTAGGCCTGCCAGAACCGCTTGTACACCACGAGCCCGGTGACGAGCGCACCGAGCACCACCAGTGACATCGCTGACACCAGGTAATAGCCGATGCTGTAGTTGTGATACCACGGGAACAACAGCCAGCCGTGCAGCGTGCGCATGAAGCCAATGAAGGTAATGCCCTGATTGATCATTTGCACGTCGGCGGTGTACGGATTGACGTAAGCGATGGCCGCCGGCATGTCCTTGCTGGCGAAGCTGACCGCGGTGACCAGATACGGCTCAAACGTCATGACATGGCCGATCTCGGCATCCGGAATTTTTTTCTGCACGGCGGCGATCAGGTCCGGAATCGGTTTGGCCGGCAATTGGTTCGGGTTTTCGGCCCGGGCCAGTGGGTTGGTCAGCCAAGTCAGTTCATGGCTCAGCACGGCGATGGTGCCGGTCAGGCAGATGAAACAGAACAGCAGCCAGATCGGCAGCGAAAACCAACCGTGCAACAGAAACCAGAAGCGTTGGTTGATGCGCATGAATGTAAGCTCCGACAAAAGCGCAAACCCCGAACGCGGTGCGCGCGGGGTTTGCGGTGGGCGTGGCAAGCGCGCCCGCTGATGACGATCAGAACAGGTAGCTCACCGTGCCGATCACGTTGCGTTTGCTGCCGATGAAACAGTCGCCACGTGCCAGACAGGTGCTGTAGTAGGTTTCGTCCTCGAGGTTGTTGACGGTCAGCGTGAAGCTCACATCACCGATGTCGTAACCGAACATTGCGTCGTAGAGCGTGTAGGCAGGCGTCTTCAGATTGTCGGCGCCGTCCCAGCTGTCGCCGGTGTAGCGCACGCCAAGGCCGGCGCGGAATCCGCTGATGCCGGCAATGGCAAAACGATGCTGGCTCCACAGCGAGGCCAGGTGTTCCGGCACGCTGGCAATGCGCGGGCCGTCGTTCACCGCGGTGTCGGTGTAGGTGTAGTTGCCGATCAGCGCCCAATCGTCGGTGATTTGCAGTAGGGACTCCAGCTCGACACCTTGTGCGCTTGCTTCGCCCGCCTGGACTTGACCCAGCACGCCGTTGACTTCGACGCTGACGGTCTGGTTCGACTCTTTCAGATCGTAAAGCGATACCGTCACCAGACTGTTGCTGCCATCCGGCTGATATTTCAGACCAAGCTCGACTTGTTCGCCTTGCAGCGGCTCGAACGCCTCACCGTAAACATCAAGGCCGATCAGGGGCTGGAACGATTCGGTGTACGACAGATACGGGTGCAGACCGTTGCTGGCTTTGTACATCACGGCTGCGCGCACGCTGGTGGCATCGTCTTTCTGGCTGCCGGCGCCTGCGGTGCGGTTTTCGGTTTGGTCGCGCCGCAGGCCGATGGTGGTGAGCCAGCGCTCGTCAAACGTGAGTTGTGCTTGCGCGTAGATCCCGAGTTGCTCGACGGTGTTTTCCGGATCGGACAGCAGCGTCGTCGGTGCGGTGAAATTGCCGTACACCGGGTTGTACAGATTGAGCGGGGTGGCGCCGCCGTAGGCCCAATCGCGGTTGGTGGTGGCGTCCTGGTAATCGACACCGATCAGCCAGGTTTGCTGCAGCGTGCGGTCGCCGAAATCAGCTTGCAGTTGATGATCGACCGTCAGGTATTCGAGTTCCGGTTTGGCGATCCAGTAGACCCGGTTGATGTCACCGTTTGGCTGCAAGGTCGGCCGGAACTGCGGGTAAATGGTTTGGTAGCTGACTTCGCTTTCCGCGCGGCGCAGATTCTGGCGGAACTGCCAGTGGTCATTGATCTGGATTGACAGCAGCGAAGTCAGCGCGGTTTGCTCGGTGTCGTATTCATCAAAGCCCGGCTCGCTCATGAACACGTCGTACGGAATTTCCGGCAGTCCGTTCGGCGCCGGCAACACGGTGCCGGCGTGCGGCAAGAACTGCGTGCTCGAACCGGTCTCGTCTTGCTGATAATTGAACAGCACGGTCCACTCGACGGCATCGGTCGGCCGCCAGGTCAGCGACGGCATCAGCACCAGCCGATCATCGTCGACAAAGTTCACCTGCGTTTCGCTGTCGCGTTTGACCGCGACCAGCCGGTACAGCAAGGTTTCGTCCGCAGTGGCTGCGCCGGTGACATCGGCGGCAAACTGGCGCCGATCAAAGGAGCCGAGTTGCAGCTGCAGTTCGCCTTGTTGCTCGGCTTGCGGCCGCTTGCTTTGCAGATTGACGATGCCGCCAACCGTGCCCTGGCCATACAGCACGGACGACGGGCCTTTCAGCACGTCGATGCGCGCCAGCGTGAACGGATCCGGCCGCGAGCTGGCGTAGTAACCAAAAGTCTGTTGCAGGCCGTCGAGAAAAATCACCGGATCGGCGCCGCGCATCATCGACCAGTCGCCACGGCTGTCGAGTCCGTACGGTTCGCTGCGCACGCCAGCGACATAACGCAGCGCGTCTTGAACGGTCTGCGCGCCCTGATCGCGCAGTTGTTCCGGCGTGACCACCGATACCGCTTGTGGCGTGTCGGTGACCGGCGTGTCGGTCTTGGTGGCCGAGGCCGTGCGCTTGGCGACGTAGCCGCTGACCGGACTGGTTGCGGTGTCAGCGGCACCGGCTTGCACGACCACCGTTTTCAGGGTGGTTTCGTCGCTGGTGCCGGTTTTTGCCGGGGCATCGGCCGGGGCGGCAGCCGCAGCAGCGATCGGTGCACCGATCGGGGCAGACGCCAGCGCGGCGCTGGCGGGCAGGCAGAGCAACAGCGCCACGACAAGCGGGTGCGGGCGGTGGGCAGGGGCGTGAGAGGCGGACAACAGGCTACGGCGGGACATCGAATCGGCTCCGGGAAAGCATGGGTGAAGATGCGAGACGATCCTATTCGCAAATGCGAATAATTATCAATAGATCTCGGTCAAACCCCGGTCGATTGCTCTGTCTTCCGTAGTGGAAGCTCATTAAGTGATTGAAAAGATGGCGAATTTCAGCTGTTCGGGGTCAGGAAGGCGGTCAGCTCCGCGGCTGGCAGTGGCCGCGACAAGTGGTAGCCCTGGATATGGTCACAGCCCATGCCGAGCAGCAGCATCTGGGTCTGGCTGTCCTCGACGCCTTCGGCGACCACTTGCAGGCCGAGGTTGTGCGCCAAGGCGATGGTCGAGCGGACGATGATGGTGTCGTGCTCGTTGCTGAACAGATCGCGGACGAACAATCGGTCGATTTTCAGCGCGTGCAGCGGCAACCGATGCAGATAACCGAGTGAGGAATAACCGGTGCCGTAATCGTCGATCGCAAGGCGCACGCCGAGTGCCGCCAGCCGATCGAGCCGTTCGGCGGCCAGCTCCGGATCGTCCATCAGCGCCGTCTCGGTGATTTCCAGTTCCAGTTGCGCTGGTGCGATCTGGTAGCGTGCCAGTGCTTCCTGAATAAACCGCACTATCCGATCATCGCGCAGATTGCGCGCCGACAGATTGACCGCCACCGTCAACGCCGGCTCGGATCGCGACGTCGGCGCTTGTTGCCACTCACGCAATTGCGCCAAGGCCAGATCGAGCACCCGTTCGGTCAACGCGTGAATCGCTTCGCTGCTTTCCGCGAGCGGCAAGAAACTGTCCGGATACAACAGACCGAGGCGCGGGTGCTGCCAGCGCACCAGCGCTTCAAAGCCGCTGATGCGGCCGGTTTTCAGCGCCAGTTTCGGTTGATAGTGCAGCAGCAATTGCTGCTCGCGCAGGGCCAGATCCAGATCGGCGGCCATACTCAGCCGTTCCGGGCTGTTCTGATCCTGACTGCGGTCATACACCGCGATGCCGCCGCCGCGTCGTTTGGCCTCGTACATCGCGACATCGGCGCTGCGCAGCAGCGCATGGCTGTCGCGGCCATTTTCCGGGAAAAATGCGATGCCGATACTGGCATCGACCATCAGTTGCATGCCACCAACCAGATACGGCGCGCGCAGCGCTTCCAGTAACTGTTGGGCAAACTGACGCGCCGCCAACACGGGATCGGCCGTGCCGCCGATGCCTTGCGGTAGCAGCAAGGCAAATTCATCACCACCTAGGCGACAGAGCACGCCGTCCTGTGCGGCAAATGCAGACTTCAAACGCGGCCCGATCTGTTGCAGCAACAGATCGCCAACATGGTGACCCAGCGTGTCGTTGATTTCCTTGAACCGATCCAGATCCATCAGCATCAACGCCGCGCGGCCGTCGCCGTCGCCCGGCAAGCGCTGAGCAAATTCGCGGTGCAGGAACATGCGGTTGGGCAGGCCGGTCAGGCTGTCGTGATGGGCGAGGTATTCCAGACCATCGACATGGCGAGCACTGGCGATGGCCAGTGCCACGGTATTGCCAATCGCGACAAAAGAATCGCGTTCGATTTCGCTGAACGGACGCTGCACCGGATACCACAGACCGATGCGGCCAAGCACCCGCTCGCGGTACAGCAGCGGAATCAACACGCCGGCCTGAATGCCGTCGGCGAGCAGCCGCTGTTGCAGACCCGGGTCCAGCCGCGTTTCGCTGGCGAGATCCGGGCACACCCACAGACCCGGTTGCGGCAACTGTTGCAGCGCCTGGGCAATCTCTGTTGACGCGATGTCGCCTGCGGCAAATGTCCGGCGGGCAAAGCCTTCACTGGCGACGATACGTAGCGGCTCGCGTTCATCATCGTGCAGGCAGATGGCAACATGAGGTTGCGGCAACAACTGCTGCAGCGCGGCGGTGGTGATTTGCAAAATCGCAGCGACATCGCTGGAGCCGTGCAACTGGGTCGACAGCTGGTTGATCAGGCGCAGGCTCTCGTTGCGCTCCAGCAGTGTCTGCCGCGACTGCGCCAACTCGGCTTCGGCGCGTTTGCGCGCGGTGTGATCACGCACGGTGGCCAGCAAATGCGGCTCGCCGCGGATCTCGATGACATTGAGTGTGACTTCGGCGTCGAACGGCGTGCCATCGTACTGGCAATGCAGCCATTCAAAATTCTGGGTCTGGCCGCTGAAGGCGGCGGTGATTTTCTCGACCGCTTTTTCGTCGGAACGGCGGCCATCGGGTTGGAATTTTGGCGAGAACCGATACGGCGGTTGACCGATGATCTGCTCACGCGTGCAGCCGAACATGCGCAAGGTCGCGGGATTGCAGTCGACAAATTGCTCCCCACGCATCAGAAAAATGCTGTCGCCGGTGCCGTCGAACAGCGTGCGGTAACGTTGGTCGCTGTCGCGTGCCTGCCGCTGCATTTGTTGCAGCCGCTCCAGCTGGATGATCGGTTCCAGCAACAACGCCGCATGGCTGAGCCACTGGGTGTCGTTGTCCTGCCACGGTCGCGGCTGGCCGCGTTGTTCGGCGCGCAGGCAGCCCCACAACTCGTTGTTGACGAACACGGGCACATCGAGCAAGGCCGTGATGCCGAACGGATTCAGGTAGCCGGCCAGCAAGGTCTGACAGCGCGGATCGGTGCGGACATCGGCAATCGCCATGACATCACCGTGACGGAGATGGTCGAGATAGGCGGTTGATTGCTCGGTGGCAAGCGCGGTGTTTGCTGGACTGCCGCTCTCGTCTGCCAACGCCAGTGCCTGACACAGCAGTCGGTGCCGGTCGGCACTCAGTTGCCAGAGCCCGAGCCGATCGAGCCCGAGCGCCTGCCGCATCGGCGTTGCCATGGCGGCAAAACTCGCGGCCACCCCAGCCGTGGCCGAACGGGCAGCACGTGCGAGCTGACTGGACAGACCGAACGGCATCCAAACCTCGGGCAAGGTGGGTAGGGGGCGGTAGCAGCAAGTCTAGTCGGCTTCGGCGGAACAGTCGTGCTGCTTGCGAGGCGGCGTCAGCCCGACGTTGTCAGTCCGGCACAACGCCAGGCCGATTGTCGGCAACAAAGTCCGGGCCAACAAAGCGGCGGCTCGGATTGCCGCGTGGCATCACACGCGCCTGCAGACGGCGGTCATTGCGGGCGGCGATGGTGGCGCGCTGCTGCTGCATGTCCAGACGTTGTGCCAGCAACAGCAATGCGAGCCGCTTGTTGGCGTGTTGACTGCGTTCGCTCTGCACTTTGACCGACATTCCGGTGCCGACATGGATTGCCCGCACCGCCGACTCCGTCCGGTTGACATGCTGACCACCGGGGCCGCAGCTGCGCAGGGTTTCAAAGCGCACGTCGCGGGCAAATGCCGGCGCTGGCGCGGCGACCACCACGCCGCTGAAGAACCAGTTCTTGCGGCCGTGTTGTGGCCGGTACGGACTGCGGCAGATCCACAACAGACTGCCACACCAGCGTGCGGCCAATGTGGCAGCGGCATCGCCATCCAGATGCAGCAGTACCGACGCATAGGTGCCGGGGTGGGGCCCGGGCGCCGACTCGATTTCAGTGACGCCGACCGCCATGGCCTGCGCGTCCTGTTGCAGCCTGTGCCAGGCCTTGGCTACCGCCAGAGCGCATTCGGCCGGGCCTTGGGCCGCGGAAAGTTGCAGCAGAATCATGCGCCGTTCTCCCCGCGTGTTTTGTAAGTCAGCACCGGTTTCAGACGCGCCAACAGCTTTACCAGTCCGGCGTCACGCAGCGCACCGATCACCGAGTCGATTGGCTTGTAAGCGTCCGGGGCTTCTTCAAACAACAAGCTGCGGTCGGCGCAAATTACCCGGCTGCCGAATGTCGTACGCGTCAGCTGCTCGGCCGTGTAGCGTTGCCGCAAACGATCCTTGCAATCGCTGCGCTGCCATTTTCGACCCGCACCGTGCGCCAGTGAGCGCAGGCTGCGATCGTCAACCAACGGTTGCACCAGATAGCTGTAATCGCCGCGCGAACCGGGAATGATGACCGGACCGGCATCGGCCGGCGTGGCGCC
>DASUEK010000049.1:0-2103 GCA_036275115.1 Permianibacter sp.
CAGAAAATGCACGGCAACAAAGCACTGCTGACCGACGTGCTGGTCGGCCGGCTCGGCTTTGACGGATTTGTGGTCGGCGACTGGAACGGTCACGCCCATGTGCCGAGCTGCAGCGAGAACCAATGCCTCGCCGCGCTGAATGCCGGCCTCGACATGTTCATGGCACCGAACAGCTGGAAAGGCCTGTACGAATCGACACTGGCGCAGGCGCGCAGCGGCGAGCTGACCAAAGCGCGGCTCGACGAAGCGGTCAGCCGCGTGCTGCGGGTAAAAATCCGCATGGGCCTGCTCGATCAGGTTCAGCCTTCGCAGCGTAAACACGCCGGCCGCTACGAGCTGCTTGGCGCACCGGAACACCGGGCGGTAGCGCGCGAAGCAGCGCGCAAATCGATGGTGCTGCTGAAAAACAACAATGCACTGTTGCCACTGAAAGCCAGCAGCAACATCCTGATCACCGGCGATGGTGCCCACAACATCGGCAAGCAATGCGGTGGCTGGACCCTGACCTGGCAAGGGCTCGGCAACAGCAACGAACATTTCCCGAACGGCGAATCGTTCTACCAAGGTTTGCAACGCGCCGTGGCCAATACCGGCGGCAACGTGCAGTGGAGCGAAGACGGCAGCTACGAGCGCAAGCCGGATGTCGCTATCGTGGTGTTCGGCGAAGATCCGTACGCCGAATTTCAGGGCGACCGGCCGCATCTGGATTTCAGCGACGACAGCGCCCTGATGACGCTGACCAAGTTCAAGCAGGCCGGCATTCCGACCGTCGCGGTGTTCCTGTCCGGCCGACCGCTGTGGGTCAACCCGGAGTTGAACCAATCCGATGCGTTCATCGCGGCGTTCTTGCCCGGCACAGAGGGCGGCGCGCTGGCCGATCTCATTCTGCAAAACGCCGACGGCGGCAGTCAGTACGATTTCACCGGCAAGCTGTCGTTCTCGTGGCCGAACGATGCCACCGGCAAGGAACTCAATGTCGGTGATGCCGAGTACAAGCCATTGTTTGCTTACGGTTATGGCCTGAGCTATCAGGACAAACGCAATCTGGCGACCTTGTCGGAACATTCCGGCCTGAATGGCACCAGCAGCAACAACGACAGCCGTTACCTCATCGCCGGCAAGGCCGTGACGCCGTGGCAACTGCAATTGGTCGATGAAGGCAAGATCACCGTGGTGGAAAACGCTACCCAGATCTCCAGCCAGCGCGCTGTTACTACCCGCGCCGCTGATCGCAAGCAGCAGGAAGACACCGTCATCATCGAAGTGCACAACAAGGCGTTTGTCGCACTCAGTCACAGCCAAGGCCAGGCGATCAATCTGGTGGAACACAGCGGTTCTGGCATGGTGCTGGAACTGGATTATCAGGTGCTCGCTTCCGGTGGCAAGGCCGCCCGGATCGGGCTTGCCTGCGGCATGGCCTGTGGCAGCTTCCTCGATGTCGGCGACGCGCTGAAAAAGCAGGCTGGCACCGGCTGGCGTACTGCCGCGATCCCGCTGCACTGTTTCAGCGACGCGACACCCACCGGCGGCACGCTGCGGCTGAACCACATCACCTCGCCGTTTGTGCTCGCCTCCGATGGCGATCTGCAGATCCAGATCGCCCGGGTGCAACTGAAAGCCGGTGAAGGCCACACCGCCTGCGGTCTCGACTGAGCGTGCTCGCACGACCGGTACGGACCGCCGAGGTCCCTACCGGTTGCTGCAACCCGCGAACATGAGCCAGACACACAGCACGCAAATATCAGCACCGCAGGTTCCACACGGACGGCCAGCATCATGAAAACCGTGAAAAAAAAATACACCTCGACCGACATTGCGCTGATGGCAGGCGTTTCGCAACCAACCGTGTCGCGCGCCATCGCCGGCTCACCGTCGGTCAAGGAAGCGACCCGGCAACGCATCCTGCAAATTGCCGAGCAACTCGATTATCACGTCGACCTGCGCGCCAGCCGGCTGCGCACGATGCAAACCGGCACCCTGACCTTGCTGATGTTTGCCGACTCGGTTGACCAGCGGGCGAAACTGAATCCGTTTTTCCTGTCGATGATCGGCGCCATCACCCGCGCCAGCGCACGTCGGCACTACGATTTGCTGGTGTCGTTT
>DASUEK010000050.1:0-11811 GCA_036275115.1 Permianibacter sp.
ACGCCGATGCCGTCATCGAGTTTCAGATCGTTGCCGACCATGCTGACCTTGGTCAGCACATCCGGGCCATTGCCGATCAGCGTTGCACCTTTGACCGGGCGGGTGATTTTGCCGTCTTCGATCAGATAGGCCTCGCTCGCAGAGAACACGAATTTGCCGGACGTGATATCGACTTGGCCGCCACCGAATTGCGGGGCGTACAGGCCTTTCTTGACCGAGCGGATGATCTCGTCCGGATCATGCGGCCCGGCCAGCATGTAGGTGTTGGTCATTCGCGGCATCGGCAGGTGCGCGTAACTTTCGCGGCGACCGTTGCCGGTGCTGTGGGTGCCCATCAGCGCGGCATTTTTTTTGTCCTGCAGATAGCCACGCAGAATGCCGTTTTCGATCAGCACCGTGTGCTGACTCGGAGTGCCTTCGTCATCGATGGACAGCGAACCGCGCCGCCCCGGCAGCGTGCCATCGTCGACCACGGTGCACAGCGGCGAAGCGACACGCTCGCCAATGCGACCGGAAAACGCGCTGGAACCTTTGCGGTTGAAATCACCTTCCAGGCCATGACCGACCGCTTCGTGCAACAGCACGCCCGGCCAACCGGCACCGAGCACCACCGGCATGACACCGGCCGGCGCCGCAATCGCATCCAGATTGACCAAGGCTTGTCGCACCGCTTCGCGTGCGCACTGGAATGGAAAATCGTTTTGCATCAGCGTCGTCAGATCGTAGCGACCACCGCCACCGGCGTAACCGGTTTCGCGGCGACCGTTGCGCTCGA
Organism: Permianibacter sp.; assembly: GCA_036275115.1. Classification (GTDB taxonomy): domain Bacteria; phylum Pseudomonadota; class Gammaproteobacteria; order Enterobacterales; family Permianibacteraceae; genus Permianibacter. The sequence goes on from DASUEK010000050.1 coordinate 776, forward strand.
CGATCACTGATACGTTGAAACGCACCAGCGGTCGGACATCCGCGGCCAGGGTGCCGTCGGTGTGAGCGACCAGTATTTGATCGGACACCGCGGTCAATGACGCCTGCACCTCCTGCACCGCCGGATCGAGCGCGCGGGTAAACGCATCGACTTGCCGCAGCCAATCAATTTTTTCCGCTTCGGTCATGCCTGGTAACGGATCGATAGCCGGATACAAGGCGCGCACCGGCGTGCGCCGGAATGCCGCCAAGGCGGCATCCTGTCCGGCGCGCGCAATGGAGCGCGCTGCGCCGGCCGCCTGCAGCAGCGCCGGCATCACCAGATCCTCCGAATAGGCAAAGCCGGTTTTGTCACCGGCCAGTGCGCGCACCCCGACACCGCGATCACTGCTGAAACTGGCCTCTTTGACCATGCCATCTTCGAGCGCCCAGACTTCGTGCGTGGTGGCCTGAAAATACAATTCGGCCGCGTCGATGCGGTGATCGAGCATGCTGCCGAGCACCTGCGCCAGATCACTGGCCGCCAGACCGGCGGCACCGAGCAGCTGTTGTTCGGCCTGCTCGAACACCTGTAATCCTGTCGCCGTCATGATTTGTCTCCCGTCGAGGGGCGCGCCGCCGGTGGTGCCGGCAAGGCCGTCACCGCGATCCGCTGATGTTGCAACACCGGAAAGCGCTGGCGCAGCGCATTGAGTGCGGCGAAATCGAGCTCGGCGCAGATAACGGCTTCGCCGATGTCGGCTTCGGCCAGACAGTCGCCCCATGGGTCGTAGATTACGCTGTGGCCATAGGTGGCGCGACCGTTTTCGTGCTGGCCGCCCTGGTTGGCAGCGATGACAAAACACTGGTTCTCAATGGCACGTGCGCGCAGCAAGGTGTGCCAATGCGCCGCGCCAGTGGTCGCGGTGAACGCGGCTGGCACCAGCAGCACATTGGCGCCACGTGCCACCTGCTGGCGATACAGCTCGGGAAAGCGCAGGTCATAGCAAATGCTGAAACCCAATACGGCATCGCCAATGGTCGCGGTCACCACGTGTTCACCGGGCTCGATGCCACGCGACTCGAAATAACTTTCCCGACCGCCGGGCAGTTCGACATCAAACAGATGCAGCTTGTCGTAATGACTGTGCATGCTGCCATCCGGCGCGTAAAGCGCCAGCCGCGCCCTGACCCGTTCACCGGTCGTGCTTTGCGCAGGATAAGTGCCGGCTGCAATCCACAGCTGCTGCTCGCGTGCCACCCGTTGCAACATCGCCTGAATCGGGCCGCGACCATCGGGCTCGGCGATGATGCGTTTGTCTTCTTCGCGCAGCCCCATCAGCGGAAAATTTTCCGGCAGCAACGCAAAGCGAGCGCCGTGCCCGGCCGCTTGCTTGAGCAGGCGTTCGGCCGCGGCCAGATTGCGATCGCGATCGATCCCGGACAGCATTTGAATGGCAGCGACTTTCATGATGCGCGTACTCCTGCAATGCCCGTGCTGGCAGCGTTTTGTTATGGGATTGGCGCCGGCGTGGGCTCCGGTTGCTCCGGAATGGCGATCTCGCCTTCGCGGCGACCGCGCTCGATCACGTCCGGATTGTCCCAAGGACCGTACACCTGGAACTCGAATCCGAACACCACTTTCTCGACCCGTTCAATGAAGAGTTTGTTCATCAGCCACAACGCCACACCAGCCGTCGGGTTGATGATCCAGCCAGCGAGCACCGGGAAGCTCGAGTTCAGTTTGGTGGTGCCAACAATTTTCTGATCCAGCCGGCGATTGACAAAATCGATGTCGCCAGTGAAATCCAGATCCAGGGCGACACCTTCGAGTTTGACATTGCGGTTGACGGCCTTGCCGTCCGCCACCAGAAACTCGCCACTGAGCCGGTCGTAATACAACCCGTCCTTGAACAAATCACTGAAATCGAGACTGAGCCGACGCGTCAATGACGACAGCCCCAGCAGGCTGAACACCCGCGCGACCCGCTCCTTGGCTTCGGTGTCGCGAACGATATACCCTTTGCCAAGCTGCAAACCGATTTCGCCACGGCTCGCCGCCAAACGAAAATCTGCCGGACTGTTCGGCCAGCGCAAATTCAGATCGATGTGCCCCGCCGATTCGCGCACGCCGAGATCCACGCCCCAATCCCGGGTCAGCGAGCCCCAATCGCGGCTGCTGACGCGGCCCTGAATCGCGGTGTCGTGATGTGCCGCCGACCACACACCATTCAACGCGATGGTCAGCAAATCTTTGCGCTCGGCTTTCACGCTCAGCCGTTTGTCCTGTTGTTCGTTGCGCAAACTGAGTTGCACCTGACCGAACTCGCGACTGTAAAAGCGGCACTGTTTGCAATCAACTTCCAGCTCCGGCCATTCTGCCGGCTCCCGTAACACTGTTGTGGCGGTCGCGTTTATGCCGCTTGCCGCGTCACTCACTGTCGCGGCAGCGTTGTCGATGGCGGGGTTGTCGGGTGAAGGAGTGTCAGTTCCCGCGGCATTTGCTGCGATATCGCGACCTGCTGTTTCTGTTGCAGAAACGGCAGTCGCCTCTGCCGACGCCGCACTTACCGGCGACTCGTGCAACAGTTTCTCCAGCTTGACCCGGATCGGCGCTTCCGCTGCCAGCATCACCTCACCGACCAGTGCCGGCGCGCGCACTTGCAGCTGATAGCCGGCATCGGTCGAGCGCCCGCCCAATTGCACGGCGTCGAATGGCATGCCATAAAAGTCAACGGCGTCGATCGAGAGCGCCAGTATTGGCGCCTTGCCAGTGCGCGCCACATCCGGACCTGCTGTTGCCGCATCGCTGCCACGATGGACGTCATCGGGCAGCATCGAGGCGGTGCGGGTCACATCAACAATGAACGGCAGCCACTCGGTCGCCGCGAGGTTGGGAAGACTGCCGCGGATGCTGAGCCCGGGGCTGTGGCCGGTGTACGAGGCGCCCCCCAACAACAGCTCCGCCCGCAAGGCCGATTCGTCAGCGAGTCGCTCGGCCTGAAACACCAATTGCTTGTCGTAATCGGCCCAAAGCGACAAGCGCCCGGCATCGACCCCGGCAACAAACCGAAGCGGTCGTGCGCTGTCGGCCGCTTTGCCGAACGGCGCCGGCGCGGTCAGCGCCAAGCCCTGCAAGTCTGTCTGCAATTCCACCTGCACACCGTGCTGCTCGCGACCTGGCAGCAACACTTTGCCGTCGTAGTCAAAGCGACCGGCCAGATGATTCTGCACCGGGTGCGGATACCAGGCCGCGACTGCAGCGCTGTCCGCCTGACCGCGCACCAGAATTTCACCACCACCGGCATCGCCCGTCAGTTTCGCTTCCAGCGAGCCACCGAGCGTCTGCATGCGCACGTTACCGCCGGTGATACCAAACTCGGCAAACGACACTTCTCCGCGCGCCGAGGTGAACGGCAATGCCAGCGGTTTGAGTTGCAAATTGGCGTTACCGAAACTGACGCTGCCGCGCACCTGACTGGCATGGCTGTCATGTAACGGAATGGCAAGTGTCAGTGCCGTGCGCATGGCACCGTCCGCCTCCAAAGTGTCCAACAGCGGTTGCAATGGCGTGCGCAAGGGGCTGTTTCGCAGCAGTGCAAACGCCGCTTTGCCGCTGCCTGCACCTTCGGCTTGCACTTGCAGCGTCGCAGTCGGGCCGCCCATTGGGTCCAGCACGACGCTGCCCTGTTCGATGCGCCACTGCGCCAGCACGGCGTCGGCGATGGTGATGAACATGCTGTTGCCAACGAACTGCAACTGCGCCTGCAGATCGGTTACCGCCGGCCAGTCCGGCTGAAACCGGTACTGGGCATTGCCAACATCGGCGAGAACATCGAACACACCATCGTGCTGGCTGAACGGAAACCGGCGCAAGGGACCGCGCAGAACCGCATGGGCGGTTTTGACATCGGCCGCGATGATGGCGCCGTCGAGATACGCCACCAGCTGCGGCGTCATGACTGCAACCGGCAAATAACGCGCCTTGTTGGCGCCAACGCCATCGCGAATCACCGCATTGAGCCCCAGTTCCGGTTCGCCCTGCGCCGGCAACTGGATCGCGGCGCGCGCATCGATCGCGATATCGGCATTGCGGATCTGCGCCAGCGGTACCGTCAACAAAGTGTCGGTTTGGCCCGGTTGCCAACGCAGCGCGAGATCAAGCGTCTGCAGCGCCAGCGGCGCCCGGAACAGGTCGTGAAAATCGATCTGCTGCTCGGCTGCCTGCAGTCGCAAGGCGCCACTGTTTGCCGACACCAGCACCCGACCGCGCGCTTCCGACAACACCGGCAATTTGTCACTGCGATAACGCAGCCGTTCGAACTGACTCGCAATGGCCCAATCGACCACGGCATCGTCACGCCAGAGAAAATCGATCTGGGTGCGCGGCAGGTCAGCGCTCGCCTCCAATTCAGCCAATTGCTGCCGCAACTCGGTCGGCACAGCCGAGCTGAATTGCACGACCGCCATCAAATCAGCAAGCTGCATGGCGCCGATATCGAAACCCCAGCGCTGTTGCTCGGGTTCGCGGCTAACCTTGCCTTCCAGCGTCAAGCCAGTGGTGGTTTTCCCGTCGATCTGCCACTGCACATTCTCGCCATGCAAATACCACAGCCGATTGTTGGCGCGGGCAAAATGCAATTGTCCGGAAACGCTGTCCACTGCTTTACGCTGCTGCTCGTCATTGACCAAGTGCAGCTGCTTCAGCGCGACATTGGCCTGACCGTCGCGCCAGGCGCCGTCACGCCAGTTGGCCCAGATCTGCAATTGCAGGTCGCCGTCTTCCAGGTGCACACCAAGCGGCGCGACCGGCAGCGGCAAACGCGCCAGATCGAGCGACTGGCTTTCCAGGAACACGCTCATCTGATCGCTGGCACCGAGCGGATAATCGGTGAACTCCAAAACAAAGCGGGCATTGCCGCCGTCGTGCACGGTCAAATCACCAATGGCCTGATGCTGACCGCGCTGATTGCGCAAACTGACTTCCGCCAGTTGCAACGGAATGATGTCGCCCTGTCGGCGCCGGTAACGGATTTCGGTATTGGTGATGGCGACCCGGTTCTGCCGCAGCAGGGCGTCGATCACGTATTGCGCTGAAACCTCGGAGTCGGCGTCGTTTTCCAGCAGCAGGCCTGGCAGCACCAGCTGGCCTTTACTGTCCAGCTCAACCAACGCCTGCAGGCCTTCCACCTCAAACCGACGCATCACCGCGTGCCAGCTCAGCAAAGAACGCGGCACATCCAGCGCCGCTTCAAAGCGCGCCACTTTCAGCAAGGGCTCGCCGGTGGTCGGTGACAGCAATTCAATGCCGGTTACCCGCAGTTCCGGGCCGAAACCGCGCCAGGCACCATGAACCTCGGCAATGTGCACTGTCGCGCCGGTGCGTTCCGCCAGATATTGCTCAAACGCCGGTTTCAGCTGGTGCGCCTGCGGAAACAACAGGCGGCCCAGACTGACCAACACGGCAATGGCGATGATCAGCGCGGCGACGCTGTACCAGAGCCATTTGAGCGCACGCTTCCACATCAAACCAGTACCACGTCAAACTGTTCCTGCGAGTACTGCGGCTCGACCTGCAATTTGATCGGCCGGCCGATGAAGAGCTCCAGTTCAGCGACACTGTTGGCTTCGCTGTCGCGCAGGCAATCGACCACCGCCGAACTTGCCAGCACCAGAATCCCCTGGGCCTCGTAAGCGCGTGCCGCGCGGATGATCTCGCGGAAAATTTCGTAGCAGACCGTAACCGGCGTTTTCATGGTGCCGCGACCCTGACAGTGCGGACAGGTTTCGCACAGCACATGCTCGAGACTTTCGCGGGTGCGCTTGCGGGTCATCTGCACCAGACCGAGCGCCGACACTTCCGAAATGGTGGTCTTGGCGTGATCGCGCTCCAGCGCTTTCTCCAACGCCCGCAACACCTGACGCTTGTGCTCCTCATCCTGCATGTCGATGAAGTCGATGATGATGATGCCACCGAGATTGCGCAGCCGCAGCTGCCGGGCCAATGCCGACGCTGCTTCCAGATTGGTTCGGAATATGGTTTCTTCGAGCGTCTTGTGGCCAACAAACGCGCCGGTGTTGACGTCAATGGTGGTCATCGCTTCGGTCTGGTCGAGCACCAGATAGCCACCGGATTTCAGCGGCACCTTGCGCTCAAGTGCGCGCTGGATTTCGTCTTCAACGCCGTACATGTCGAACAGCGGCCGTTCGCCGCTGTAATGTTCAATCCGTTCCGCCAGGCCCGGCATGAATTCATCGGCAAACTGCCGCATCTGCTGGAACGCTTCGCGCGAATCGACCCGCACCCGCTCGACATTCTGCGCCCACAGATCGCGCAGCGTGCGCACCGGCAGACTCAGATCCTGATAGACGACACTTTCCGGTGCGCTGCGATCCATGTCGCCGCGAATGCGCTGCCACAGCCGCAGCAGGTATTCGGCATCGTGCAGCAAAGCCGCTTCGGAAGCGCCTTCCGCTGCGGTGCGAACAATGAACCCGGCATTATGGCGGGCCGAGATTTCGGTCAGCGTGTTGCGCAACCGGGCGCGCTCGGCATCGTCTTCGATGCGCTGCGACACACCGATATGCGCGGTGTACGGCAGCAACACGAGGTAACGAGACGGCAAGGCGAGTTCGGTGCTGAGCCGGGCGCCTTTGCTGCCGAGCGGATCTTTCAGCACCTGCACGATGATCGACTGGCCTTCGACCAACCGGCTGCTGATATCTTCGAGTTGCGGGGCAGCTGGCGTCACCGACGCATCGACATCTTCCGCCAGCGCTGAACCTTGCATGTCCGAAGCGTGCAAAAAAGCCGCCCGTTCGAGACCAATATCGACAAACGCCGCCTGCATGCCGGGCAACACCCGGCGGACCCGACCCCGATAGATATTGCCCACCAGCCCGCGGGCATGAGCGCGCTCGACGTGCAGCTCCTGCAGCACGCCGTTTTCGACCACAGCAACCCGGGTTTCCTGCGGGGTGACGTTGATCAGCAGTTCCTGACTGACCGCACCAATCAAAGCACTCATCGCCTGATCGTCCTGAGCAACCTCGGGCTTCGGTCCGTTTGCGATACCGAAAGCCGCCGGGCTGCATTAACGAGCCGCAGGCGATGGTGCTAACGCATCGCGCGACTCAGGTGAATTCCGGCCGCTGCAACAGGGCATCGACCACATGCAGCGGCAAACCGACCACGCCGCTGTAACTGCCTTCCAGATAATCAATGTAGCGCGCCGCCAGCCCCTGCACCGCATAGCCGCCGGCTTTGTCGCGGCCCTCGCCGCTGGCCCAGTAGGCGCGCTGCTCGGCTTCGGTCATCACCCGAAAGCCGATGGTCGATACGCTGAGTGCACAGGCCTCATGCTCACCGCGTTTGACGCACACCGCCGTCATCACCTGATGACGCTGGCCGGACAGCTGACGCAGCATCGCCATGCCTTCGGCTTCGGTTTCCGGCTTGCCGAGCACGGCATCGCCAAATACCACCGAGGTATCGGCTGCCAGCAGCGGCCAATCCACACGGCGATCCGGATGCGACCACCCTGCTCTGGCCTTGTCGCGCGCCAGCCGCAGCACATAATCCTGCGGTGACTCGCCGGCCAGCCGAGTTTCGTCGACCGGCGCTGAAACCACGCTGAACGCGACCTGGATCTGACGCAACAGTTCCGCCCGACGCGGGGACGCAGAGGCCAGATAAATCATCAGCTGATCTGCAAACGACGGCGCCAGTGGCGCAGGAACGGGAACCAGACAAACCAGAACAACCCGGAGGTCAGCGCCGGCCACCAGTAACTGGCGCGAATTGACACCGGCCGCACGGCGTTTTCAATCCACAGCTGCAGCAACAAACTGAGCCCGACCAAGAGCAGCACAAACGCCGCCTGCATCGGCCGGGTAAACATCCGGACACGGCTGTATTGCTTGATGCAGATGTAGGCGAGCAGCGACAACAACAGCGCATGTTGACCAAGCATCTTGCCAGTGATCACATCGAGCGCGAGGCCAATGGCAAACGCGCTGAAAATGCCGTATCGATGCGGTAATGCCAGCACCCAGTAAATCAGGGTCAGCAAGACAAACGCCGGTCGCGCCTGATTGAGCAGACTCGGCAAGGGCAAAACCGTCAACACCAAGGCCAGCAGAAAACTCAGCAAGACCCAGTGGGTACCATGGCGAGCGTGCGTGATCATGCGGCCGCTCCTTCGGTTGAAGCCGGCGTTGCCGACGCAGGCGCTGTCGTCGCAGGCGAAGTGGTTGCCGGCGCTTTGGTTGCAGGTGCGTTGACTCCCGGCGTGCTGTTCGCGGGCTTTTGGGTCGTTGGCGTTGACGGCGTGAGTCCAGGCGCGGTCGCAGGCGCTTGCTCTGCCGACGCGTCGGTCGCGTCACGACCCGGTACCGACAAGCTGCCGTCACCACTGGGCTGCCAGGTTTGCGGCGGCCACAGCAGCAACACTTCTCCGCTGCGTTCCATGCGCGCGGCCGTCACCACATCAATCTCGGCATAGGCTTCGCCGGTGTCGCGTTTGATCACTTCAATCTGACCGACCGGATAGCCATCGGGGAAACGCTCACCAAGACCCGAGCTGACCAACAGATCGCCTTCGCGAATATCGGTAGTGTTGGGCACAAAATTGAGTCGCAGCCGATTCATCGCACCGGTGCCCTCGGCAATGGCGTTGAAACCGGTGCGCTCCACCCGTACCGGAATCGCGTGCCGGGAATCAGTCAAGAGCAGTACGCGTGCCGTCGAGGCCGCCACTTCCGTCACTTGCCCCAGTACACCAAACGCGTCGAGCACCGCCTGACCAACGTAGACGCCATCGTTGCTGCCTTTGTTGATCAAGACCTGCTGCTCGGTCGGTTCGAGATCGACGTTGATGACTTCGGCGATCATTCGCTTGCCACGGGTTTTGCGCGCCGACGACAGCAAGCCGCGCAACCGGGCGTTCTCGGCTTCCAGCGCAGTCAGCCGCTGCAATTGCGTGCGATAGGAAAACTGTTCGTGCTTGAGCTGTTCGTTTTCGCGCTGCAATTCGGCGCGCGACGCCATCGTGTCAGTGAACCAGCCGTACAGCGAAGTCGGCACACTGGCGATGTACAACACCGGAGTGATGGTGGTGGCGAGCGTGGCGCGGATGCCGGCGACATGATCGCCGCGGTGGTCGAGCACCATCAGCACCAAGGCCAACACGGCGGCGACGATCAAGCGAATGCCCTGGGCCGGGCCGCGAGTAAACAGGGATTTAATGACGCACGCTCCGTTACTGGCTGACCATCACATTTCGGACCAGAACAGATCCGCCGCCTGCTGTCAGACAGGCGGCGGCCATGAGCTTTATTCCAGCGAGAACAGATCGCCGCCGTGCACTTCCAGCATTTCCAGTGCCTTGCCGCCGCCACGCGCGACGCAAGTGAGAGGGTCTTCGGCGACGATGACCGGCAGGCCGGTTTCTTCGGCGATCAGACGATCGATATCGCGCAGCAGCGCGCCGCCACCGGTCAGCACCATACCGCGCTCGGAAATATCGGAAGCGAGTTCCGGCGGACACTGTTCGAGCACGCCCTTGATTTCACGGACGATGGCCGACAACGGTTCCTGCAGCGCTTCCAACACTTCGTTGCTGTTGATGGTGAACGCGCGCGGAATGCCTTCGGCAAGGTTGCGACCACGGACGTCGAGTTCGCGCACTTCCTTGCCCGGGAATGCCGAACCGATTTCCATCTTGATTCGCTCAGCGGTAGCGTCACCGATGACGGTGCCGTAATTGCGGCGGACGTAATCGATAATCGCTTCATCAAAGCGATCGCCGCCGATACGAACGGAGTCCGAATAGACCACGCCATTGAGCGACAGGATCGCGATCTCGGTGGTACCGCCACCGATATCCACCACCATCGAACCGCGCGCTTCCGACACTGGCATACCGGCACCGACCGCTGCCGCCATCGGCTCTTCAATCAAATACACTTCGCGGGCACCGGCGCCATACGCCGACTCCTTGATCGCGCGACGTTCGACCTGGGTCGAACCGCACGGCACGCAGATGAGCACGCGCGGGCTCGGACTGAAGAAATTGCTGTCATGCACTTTCTTGATGAAATGCTGGAGCATTTTTTCGGTGAGTTGAAAGTCGGCGATGACGCCGTCTTTCATCGGCCGCACGGCCATGATGTTGCCCGGGGTACGGCCGAGCATGCGCTTGGCTTCATTACCGACCGCAGCAATGGTTTTCTGGCCGCCGACGCGTTCTTGCCGAATGGCAACAACCGAAGGCTCGTTCAACACGATGCCTTTGCCGGGGACATAAATCAGGGTGTTGGCAGTGCCAAGATCGATCGAGATGTCGGTGGAAAACATTCCACGCAGTTTTTTGAACATGGCCGGACGGATCCCGTGATGGGGCTGGTGCCGGACCCGGGCCGTTTACCTGACCCGGCGAACACCGGAAAAGACTCGGCGGCGCAAGGCTTTGCAGGCCGCGCCGCCGGTCAGCAAAAAGTCGCGGTACTGTAGCAATGGCCCTTGCCCGCGGGCAAGGGCAAATGCTTGTTTTGCGCGGAGTTTCTGCTTCTGCATCCGTCGCGGTGGCGGGCCGGTCGGCGGTCAAAATTCAACCGCCGTCAAACGCACCTGACCGATCGATCCGGTTTGTCGATCCGGCTGGCCTCGATCCGGTTGGCCGCTCGCTCAGTTTTCGGTCACCAGCGCGCGCGCCAGTGTCAGCACCCCGACCGCAGTGCCGCCGGCCGCCCACAGACCGGTATCGTTGTTCTGCGCCGCCGCCGCCAGATCGAGGTGCAGCCAGCCTTGCCCGCCGCGCGGGACAAAGCGCGACAGAAAGCCGGCCGCATTACTGGCGCCGCCGGGACCGCCGCCTTTGACCGGCTTGCTGTTGGCGGTATCGGCGTACGGCGACGGGCAGTTGTTCTGGTGCCATTTCGCCAGCGGCAACGGCCAGTGCAGCTCGTTTTCCTGCGCGGCATAGCCGAGGTAACGCTGACGCAGCGGCTCATCGAGCGCGAACACGGCGTTGTAATCGGTGCCGAGCGCAGTCACCG
>DASUEK010000051.1:0-5064 GCA_036275115.1 Permianibacter sp.
GTAACCAAAGAGAACACGCCCCACGCGCCAGAATCGGACGGGTTACTTCGGATGGTCCGCCCGTCGCTTCATGGTTATTGGCTACGGGCACGTGCTGATGCGGCATCCTGCCTTATCAGCACTACGCCGGCTATCCCTGCCGGCGTACCCGGCCACTGACCACGAATCGCCGGCTGGCGCGAATGGGGGCCCCGGGTTCTAGCTGGGGTGGGTTGCTTCGATTTTTCTTCTTTTGATTGTCATCCCCGCGTAGGCGGGGATCCGGTGTCTTTGCTTGGTTTGAAGTCGCTGGGTTCCCGCTTTCGCGGGAATGACAGGTTCATTTTCCTTTCTGTTTTTGTCGTTGCGCGAAGCGTGCCTTTGACGTTTCCGCCGTCTGACGAGCCGACGACCGAAGGAAGTGCAAAGCTCAGCGGAATGGAGTTCGGGTTAACAGCCCGTAGCGCAGCGAAGGGGCGAGGCAGGAAGCCGAAGCCTTTTCAGACTGCACAAGGATGTGCTGTCTGAAAAGCCCCGAACGGAGTGGAGTAGCGCAGGGAACCCACAAAACAGTTTCATCGTTTTGTGGGCGAGGAATACAGGCAATGTTCTTTGGTGACTTTCTTGTGCCAAGAAAGTCACTCGCCCGCCGGGGCGAGACCCGGCAATCCTTCCGACTGAACGGCTGCGGGAATTAACGAAAAGAGCGGGGCGGCAAAGCCCCCCTCCCAACCTCCCCCCTGGCAGGGGGAGGAGAAACAGGTCAGCTCGCTGTCTCGCCAATACCCGCCAACAACCTTGGCAACAACCGCAGCAAGGTCAACGACCACAGCTGAAACTCGGCATCGAGATTCTCGAACTTGTCGCCGCCATATTGCGCATCCAGCTCACCGCTCAAACGCTCGGACAGTTTCATGTTGCCAAGCCGGGCATCCGGCAACAGCGTGAAGAACAGCGAGTCTTCAAACACCAAACCGAGCTTGCGCACTTCGCGGCCGAGTTCGAGGTGCTTGCGCACTTCGTCGCTGGCGAGATCGATGCCTTTGCAGCGGACCACGCCTTCTTCGTCGGCGATTTCGCAGGTGTCGTTGAGCGTGAAGCCGTGCGGCATCTCACGTTCGCCTTGCAGCCACGCGGTGAGAAAGGCCGGGATCGGCGCGGAGAAGGCCGGCCGCGAGACGGGCAACGAACCGAGTGCGAGACGCAGCGCGTTGAGCAGCAATTCGGCGCGGGTCAGGCTGCCGGCGCCGACCAGAATCAAACCGGCTTCCGGTGCGATCAGCGCCAGCGTATCGCCGGTTTTGGTGAAGGCGCGCGGGAGCAGGGTGAACATCAGCTCGTCTTTCAGCCGCGCGACTTCCTTCTTGCCGAGTTTGCGGCCTTCCTTGTCCTGGATCTGGCGGACCTGATCTTCCAGCTGTTCGCGGATGACGCCGGCCGGCAGCAAGCGGCGCTGCTCGCGCAGGCGCAGCAGCCAGCACTTGGCTTCGCCGCCGCTGTGCACGTAGGCGGTGCTTTCATCATCCAGCGCTGGCACCCAGCCGACGCGCTGAGGCTCGGTGGCGCCACAGGGCGCGAACGGCTGCTCTTGCAGCGCGGCTTCCAGCGTTTCCAGATTCGGCAGGGCTTCAGGGCGGATGCGATACAGGCACAGATGGCGGAACTGCATGGGACGGCAACCAACTCAATCCAACAAAGGGCGGGCATTATCCTTGGTTGCGCCAGTCACCGCCACGTTGACAGTTGCGGAATTGGCACGCCTGCGCGTGGCGTGGCAGGAACTGGCAAGAGCACTCCCGTTGTTGGCGCAGACGATGTGGGAGCGGCTTCAGCCGCGATTGCCTAAACCCATGCAACCATCGCGGCTGAAGCCGCTGCCACACGGGGATGCCGAAAGCGGTGCCGTCATCCTGCCGGCAGTTAACGCAGGGCTCAGCTAGAATGCAGGGCCATTGTCTGCCGCCAACGCTGACCCTTCACTCTGCACCGAGTCTCGCTGTATGTCCCTGTCTCCGCTGGATCCCGTTCACGCCAAACGCGAGCGTCTGCGCGGCATTGTCGCCATGCTGTGCGCCATTGCATTGTTCTCCGGCATGGACGCGTTTCTGAAAATGCTGGTGCAGCATTACCCGCCGATGCAGGTCAGCGCGTTGCGCGGTTTGACCGGTACACCCTTTGTGTTGCTGTCGATTGCCGTGCAACAGCGTTGGCAGACAATCTGGCCGGTGCGGTTGCACCTGCATGCGCTGCGCGCTGGCATCAGCATTCTGATGCTGGCGGCGTTTATCTACGGGGTGAAATCGCTGAGCCTCGCCGATGCCTACGCCATCTTTTTTGTTGCGCCGTTGCTGATCACCGCATTCTCGGTGCCGCTGCTGAAAGAAAAAGTCGAATGGCAGCGCTGGCTCGCGATTGTCATCGGTTTTGTCGGCGTGCTGATCATGTTGCGGCCAAGCGGCAGCGGCATGTTCAGCCTCGCGGCGCTGGCAATTTTTGCCGCGGCGATCGGGTACGCGCTGTCCGCCATCCTGACCCGCATCATCGGCCGCACCGATGGCACTTCGGCGATGATGTTCTGGTTCACGGTGCTGCTGTCGCTTGGTGCGACCTTGTTGGCCTTGCCGGATTGGGTCGCGATCAACTGGGACCACTGGCCGTGGTTTGTTGGTGTCGGTATCACCGGTGCACTTGGTCAGTATTTCATTACCGAGGCATTTCGACGCGCGCCGGCCGGTGTCGTGGCGCCGTTTGAATACAGCGCCATCATATGGGGTGTAATGCTCGACTTGCTGATCTGGCAGGTGCTGCCGCAGTCGAGCATGGTGCTCGGTGCCAGTGTTGTGATCGCGTGCGGGCTTTACATTATTTATCGCGAGCGGCGCGCCGGTCACTGAGCGCTGGTTGGCTGTCCCGTTTGAACGGGATGGCAGAACTCCGCTCCCGATGCCGGGGGCGGAGTTTCGTTCATTATGATGGTTTGCGATTACGGCGCATGGCCATGGTGGGGATGGCAACAGGGCTCCTGTGCCAACTCTTCCAGAATCGGGCAGTGCGGATCGGCGCTGCCGGGGCAGGCGGCGGCAATCTGCTGCAAAAAATCGCGCATGCGGATCAGTTCTTCAATCTGCTGATTCAGCGCGACGATATGCTTTTCCGCCACCGCTTTCACTTCCGCGCTCGGCCGTTGTTCGTTGCGCCACAGATTCAGCAGTTCGCTGATTTTCTCCAGCGGGAAACCGAGGTCACGGGCGCTGCGGATGAAACGCAGTGCGCCGAGGTCCGCGTCGCTGTAGTGGCGATAGCCTGCCACCGAGCGCAGCGCTTTCGGGATAAGGCCAATGCTTTCGTAATAGCGAATCATCTTGGCCGACACCTTGGTGGCCTTTGAGGCTTGTCCGATGTTCATGCGGCACGCTCCTCGCGATGGGGGGACTTCATGGAATCCATGCGTTTCTGCTGCACAGTGCTGCGTGCTTGCAACAGTTCGGCAAGCAGCGCAAGTTCGCGTTCGTTGAACCGGGTTGGTTCGTTGCCGTGGCCTTCGCGGATACCGTCGCCAGCGCCGGTGTCCGCGTTACCCTGAGCCGTGGAGGGGCGGAACATGAGCCACATCATGCTGCACCTCCGGCCTTGCGGTCGGCGGCTGGCCGCCAGCGCTTCAGCAGCAGTGCATTGCTCACCACGCTGACGCTGGAGAATGCCATCGCCGCGCCGGCGATAACCGGATTCAGCAGGCCGAATGCGGCCAACGGAATGCCGATGATGTTGTAGATGAACGCCCAGAACAGATTCTGCTGGATCTTGCGATACGTCCGCCGCGAGATGTCGATGGCATCGAGCACCAACAGCGGATTACCGCGCATCAACGTGATGCCGGCGGTGTGCATCGCGACATCCGTGCCGGTGCTCATGGCGATGCCGACATCGGCGGCTGCGAGTGCCGGCGCATCGTTGATGCCATCGCCGACCATGGCGACCACATGGCGTGCGTGCGCGCTCTTTGGTGCCGATGCATGCAGTGGTTGTTGCAGCGCGTTGACCTTGGCGGCTTTATCGGCCGGCAAGACATCGGCGAGCACTTCGCTGATACCGAGTTTGGCGCCAACGGCGTTGCCGGCACCGGCGTTGTCACCGGTGATCAGCACCGTGCGAATGCCGCGTGCATTCAGACCGGTGATGGCCGGTGCCGATTCCGGCTTCAGCGTGTCGCCGAACGCGACCAGGCCGAGCAGGCGCGGCTTGTCGCCGGCGACCGCCAGCCACGAGCAGGTATAACCCTGGCCGGCGAGTGCCAGCGCACGGCTTTGCAGTGCGCTGACATCGACGCCGAGTTCCTGCATCAAGCGGCCACTGCCGAGCCGCAGATCCAGCAGACCCACGTTGCCGGCGATACCGCGACCCGGCAAGGCGCGGATGTTGTTCGCGTCCGGGATCGAGACAAATTCCACTTCAGCGGCGGCCAGCATGGCTTTGGCGAGTGGATGCTCGCTGCCCTGGTTCAGCGCGGCGGCGAGCGCAAGAATTTCTTTCCGTTCGGTGGTTGCGGTTTCAATGGCGACGACTTGCGGTTTGCCCAGCGTCAGCGTGCCAGTTTTGTCGAACGCGACGACTTGCACGCGGTGGGCGATCTCCAGCGCTTCGGCGTCCTTGATCAGAATGCCGTGCTTGGCGGCGATGCCGGTGCCGGCCATCAGCGCGGCCGGTGTCGCGAGGCCAAGCGCACACGGACAGGCAATGACAAGCACGGCGACAGCATTCAGGATCGCGCTCTCGACATCACCGCTGTACGCCCACCAGGCGACGAAGGTGAGCAGCGCAATCGCGATGACGACCGGCACGAACACGGCGCTGACTTTGTCAACCAGACGCTGGATCGGGGCTTTTGCGCCTTGCGCGGTTTCGACCATGCGAATGATGCGCGCGAGCACAGTTTCGGTGCCGACGGCGGTGGTGGTGAGCTGCAGCAAACCTTCGCCGTTGATCGCGCCACCGGTGACCCGATCGCCAACCGCTTTCGCGACCGGCAGGCTTTCGCCGGTGATCAGCGACTCATCGACATGGCTGGCGCCATCGGCCACCACACCA
>DASUEK010000052.1:0-7953 GCA_036275115.1 Permianibacter sp.
CAATCAGGGCAATTTTGCCGCCAACATGAAGCTGTCGCAGGACCGGGCAAAGGCCGTAGCGACCTACCTCAATAAGGAACATGGCATCGACGGCAACCGCATGCTTGCACAAGGCGTCGCCAACCTTGCGCCCGTTGCCAGCAACAAGGGCGATGACGGCATGGCGAAAAACCGGCGTGTCGAACTGGTTGAACAGTAAAAATAGCGGCCGGATAGCGAGACGCTGCAAGCCCTTACCAAGCTCATCCCGCACGTTTGCGAATGCACCGTTCCTCGTCGGGCTATCGCCGAGAGCGCTACGCAGTGCGTTCACACCGTTCAAACAATGCTACCGCAAACCACGCTCGTTCATCCTGCCAGTGGCAGCGGTAGCGCCAACCGGCGCGTTCGGCCAAGTCGCGGAACATCGGCACCGGATATTTGTAGGAGTATTCGGTGAGGATGGTTTCGCCGGCGGATAGCGCAACCGTGCTGTTCAGCCAGCGTACTGCTGTGTCATGCAGCACACGCAGCTGCATTTCAATGCGGTGTTCGGCTGCGTTGTAATGGGCCGAATGCGCAAAGGCGTCGGGGTCGAGCTGAAACCCGCGGCGGCGCAAATGGTGCAGCATGTTCAGGTGAAACGCCGCGGTGATGCCGGCCGCATCGTTGTAGGCCGCGTGCAACAGTGCCGATGATTTGGGCACATCAAACCCAATCAACAGGTTGCCGCCCTGCCCGGCCAGATGAGCCAGTTGCTGCAACCAGGCGACGGCGTCTTCCGGCGCAAAATTGCCAATCGAGGAGCCGGGATAGAATATGGTGCGTTTGCCGGTCGGCAGCAGCGCATCCAGCTGCGGAATCGCCTCGCGAAAGTCGCCAACCAGCAAATGAATCGGGATAGCCGGGTGTGCGGCGCGGAGCATCGTAGCCGCCTGCTGCAGCGGCCCCGCGGCAATATCGATCGCGACATAGGCGGCAACGTGTGATGACGACAGCAAGCGCGCGGCTTTTTCGCAGCTGCCAGCACCGGGCTCGATCCACACGCGCTGCCGCCCGCAGGCAGTCAGGATGTCGTGCCGATACTGCTGCAAAATCTGCTGCTCGGTGCGGGTCAGGTAATACTCGTCAGTTTCGGTGATCTGCCGGAACAGCTCGCTGCCGGCATCATCGTAAAACAGATGGAACGGCAGCTGGCGCGGCGACTGTGCCAACCCGATGAGGATCGCGTCGTTCTCGCCATCATCGTGTGGCGCGGACGATGGCAGAACCTGAACGCCGGTGGTTTCATGCACGGTCACTTAGCCTCTTGCAGCGTGAGTCGCGGGTGGTGAATCGGCCTGACGGCCCCATCAACATGCTGCCACCATACGGCCATCATGCAGCCCAGCCCCCCCTTGCCCGGCAGGGCCACCTCACCTCGCCATCCGCCATATCGTGCGGTTGGTGTGAACCGTTGCAGTTTGGCGACAATGCGCGGCGAAGATAGGGGCCTTGCGCCGTCATGGCCGGTCCAGAGTGAAACGCCATGGCAATGATTGCAAGCAAAAATCACGGCCTTGGCTGCCAACGCCCGGTACGTTGGCTGGCGATGCGGCGGTGCCCGATCCATACTGGCACCATCTTAAGGGCGCGCTCTTTGCGAATCACCGCCGTGCTTGGCGGTGGTAACGAGCGCACGATCACCCCGTGAACGGAGAGGCTCTCGCTGATGAATGCTGCCAGGTCTCATTCATCACAGCCAAGCAGCACTGCGCTTGCCGCGGCGTTTGCCGAGCAGCGCCAGCATACCCGCACCTACTTGCGACAATTGCATAGCGAGGAGGACTGGTTCGGCCCGGAGCACCCGGCGCTGAATCCACCGGTTTGGGAATGGCTGCATCTGAACTGGTTTGCCGAGCATTGGTGTTTGCGCCATGCCGAAACCGGTGCGGCGACCCACTCCTGGCTGACGGATGCCGATCGCCGATTCAACTCGGCGCTGCTGGCACATGCCGAGCGCTGGCGCACAAGTTACCCGAGCCTGACGATCGCCCGGCACTACGATGCCTATGTATTTGAAGCCGTCAGTGCTGCCATGGCAGACTCTCGCTGCTCGGCGTATTTTGCTGCGCTCGCCCTGCATCACGAAGCGATGCACGAAGAGAATTTCATGCGCCGGGCACAGCGGCTGCACCAGCCGTTTCGCATGGTTGCCGCCGCGCCGCTCGAACACAATGACTGGCTTTATTGTCCCGCGCACGACATGACGCTCGGCCGCACTGGCGGCGGCGAGTTCGGTTTCGATAACGAGTTCGGCACCCGAACGGTTGCGCTGTCCGCCTTTGTGATCAGCCGCGCGCCGGTGAGCGAAACGGCATTCGAAGACTTTGTCTTGGCTGGCGGCTACCAACATCGTGCGTGGTGGAGTGAGCCGGGTTGGCTGTGGCGTGAACGCCGCCGCGCAAACCATCCCTATTACTGGCAGCGCCGCGACGGCGAATGGTATCTGGCCGATTTCACCGACATGCGGCGACCCTCTGCTGATCGACCGATTCGTTATCTCAACGCCCATGAAGCCGAAGCGTACTGCGCCTATGTCTCGGCGCAGCAAGCCAGCACGCTTGGCAAACAAGTGTGCATGCGACTGCCAACGGCCGCTGAATGGCAACTGGCGTATCCGCAATTGCAGGTGTTGCCGATGTGGGAGTGGACGGCAGACAGCTTTGCGCCCTATCCGGGATTTGAGCCCGGCCCCTATACAGACTATTCGACGACCAGCTTTGGTCACACACGCGAGTTGCGCGGCCACTCACCATTGCTGCACACCGGCCTGTGTCGTCACGATTTCCGCAATTTTTTTGCGCCACAACGGCGCGATGTCTGTGCCGGTTTTCGGCTCTGTCACCGCGCCGACTGAATCAGGACAACGAAATGGGCCATGCGGCCCTTTTGCGTTATCCGGCAACCGCCTCGGGCTGCCGCAGCAAACCCGAAGCGCGGGCGTCAGCACCCCGCATCCTTTCACGTCGCCGACCACACCCGAAGCGGATCCAACGGTCCTGCCATCGCCGGCTCGTTCATCACACGCTGTACCGGTGCAACGGCCACTACAGAAGAACACCTCGTCCATTCGCCGACCATGCACGGCACCGCGCGATTGCATCAGCGCACGGCGCAATCGCGTTGAGGTTGGCGCAACCAGAAGCTTTAGATTTCCGAAGCCTGCGTCACGACTAACGACGGATCCGTCACGGCATACCACGCCAGCGCCACATCCTGCTGCGATTGCAGAAACTCCGCTTTGCCGTCTTGATAGGCCGCACTGTCACGCTGGTGACGGCTCGCCAAGTCGCGTTTGAGTGCGGCGTAAGCGGCTGACACCGCGGGATGCGCACGCAGGTAATCACGAAACGCCAGATGCCGCACGAGGTGCGGATTGTCGTGCTGATAGATATGCAAATGATGGCTGCGCTCAGCGCCACCTTTCTGGAAATAGCGACGGCCGACGATGCCATTTTCCCCTTTGCTGACATAGCCCATTGCAGCGAGCGCGATATGCCGGGTTTCGATCGCCTGCAACGATGAGGCGGCAACCAGAATGTCGATGATAGGTTTGGCGGCAAGTCCGGGAACGGCGGTGCTGCCAATATGAAAAATGGCGACCGCCGTCTCTGCCAAGGCGGAGCGGAGTCGCACCCGCTCCTCGGCGAAGCGCTGCGGCCACGCCGGGTCATATGGCACCACGCTGACAACACGACCCGACATCGCTCCCGCCCCTCTCAACGAAGGTTTCCGACCGACTCATCGCCGTACGGCGGCAATGAAAAAGGTGACGCTGACGTCACCTTTTTACCTTTACCACTACGTTGCCACGGCTACGTTCAACGGTAATACGCTTCGACTTTGCCTTTCAGCGTCACCAGCAACGGGAACCCGTAGCGATCCAGCGCTTTGCCGGCCGGCACTTTCACCCAACCTTCGCTGATGCAGTATTCCTCGACATCGTTGCGATCCTTGCCATCGAGACGGATGCCAATGTCGTACTCCAGCACGGCCGCGTTGTGGTGCGGGCTGCGGGGACGAACGGAAAGGCGGTCGGGCAAGGCCGGGCGGGAAGCGGTGTCGGTCATGATGCGTCTCGGTCAAAAATGCGGCCGCCATTTTCCGTGACCGCCGGGCGGGTTTCAAGTCACCGACGCCGCTGCAGTCGCCAAATTGACGTACACCTACCGCGCCGCTGCACAGGCCGGTCAACGGGCAAACAGCGGCCGCAGCGCCTCCAGATAGCGTGCTGGCAGCACATGCCCCGAGGCGTGACGAACATGCTGCTTGTCGGGGCTGGCGATGGCCGCAAACAGCGCCGCGTTCTCCGTGGCACTGGCGTAAGGATCATCATCGGCCGTCAGCAGCAGGACGCGGGCCTTGCGTATCAGTGGGGCCGCATTTTTCGGCGCCACCATGGCGGTGCGGTCATCAAGGTGTGGCGGCACCATCGCCACCAGCTGCCGGACTCGCGTATCGACCCCGGCGAGCAGAAAGCCCACCTGCGCGCCCATGCTGTAACCGGCAACGGTCAGCCGGTCGAGATCCAGCTCGGGTTGCAGCGCCAGTTTGTCGAGCAGCTGCCGCAGATCCAGCACGGTACCGTGCACCATTTGTTCGTAACGCCGCTTGTCGCCATAGACATGCAGATCCCACATGATCTCGTCGATGACATAGTCCGGCTGCTTGCGGCTGTCGGTGTAGCGATTGTCGATCGCCACCACGGCATAGCCCGCTGCAATGGCCATCGCCCGGATCTGATGGGTTTCCGTCACCGTCGGCCGGCCCTTGTATTCCGCTTGCCACCAGCGCTTGGCGCTGTGCCCCATCGCCGAGATGCCGAGCAGGACCGGAAAGCCGTCGGCAGGACGCAGCGCCGGATCGCCCGGCCATTCGATGCTGCCGTACACCCGGTCGCCATCCCAGCCATCAAACGCGAAATGGGCCAGCTGTGATGACACCCGGTTCAGCACCAGCGGCGTGTGATCGCGTGGGTAGTCATAGCCCTGCAGAAAGGCTTGCTCGGTCAACGGTGTCGGCGGCATCGCAAAGCAGAATCGCCAGATCGCTGCGGTCAAAAGCAGCAACAGCATTCCCCCGCCCAAAGCCCACCACGTCCGGTGTGCTGCTCGCATCGGTTTGTCTCCTGTCATGAAGCGAGCGGCCAATGTCGGTTATCGGCCGTGAAATTTTCGTCAACGCCGGTTTGACGTTTTCTTCACAGCGGCCAGCCCACACTGGTGCAGCATTCGGTTGCAAGAGGAGAACAACGATGCGGAAACGGATGATGATGCTACTGGCGTCGCTGGCGCTGCCGCTGGCCGTCAACGCCCAGAGCGATATCGTGATGGTGGTAAGCGGCTATGGTGCCGGCCACGGTGAGACCAGGCCAGGTTACGAATTTGACGAGCTGGCCCAGGCGTATCTGATTTTTCGCGACAACGGCCTGACCGTGGACATTGCGAGTCCGCAAGGTGGCAAGGTCGAGGCCGATGAACTGGACCCGGAAAAACCCTACAACAAACGCCTGCTTGCCGATGCCGATGCGGTAAAGAAACTCGACAACACGCTGTCACTTGATCAGCTCACCGACGCATCGTACCGCGCGGTGTTTGTGGTGGGCGGCAAAGGCGCGATGTTCGATCTGCCGCGCTCGCCAGCGCTGCAACAACTGCTGCGCCGCACTTGGCAGCGTGATGGCGTGGTCGCGGCGGTTTGCCATGGACCGGCCGCATTCGCCGACCTGCGCCTTGACGATGGCAAGCCGCTGGTGCAAGGCAAAACCGTGACCGGTTTCAGCAACGCCGAGGAGCAGTTGTTCGGCAAGAAATGGCGGGCACAATTTCCGTTTCAGCTGCAGGACAAGCTGATCAGCAACGGCGCCCGTTTCGAGCACGCCGACATCATGCTGAGCAAAGTGGTGGTCGATGGCCGCCTCATCACCGGCCAGAACCCGTACTCGACCACCGCCACCGCCGATGCGGTGGTGCGCGCGCTCGGCAAAACCCCACGTGCTCGCGAGCCGTATCCGGACGAGCGCAGCATTGCGCTGCTGACCCGCCTGCTTGCCGGCGAGCAGCAATGGGCCAAAAGCGAGCTGGCACGCGCCGCCAGTCAGTACGATGTACCGCTGATCGCCATGTACGGCTACATCCGCTTGCGGGCGGCAACGGAACCGACCGACAAACAAAGCGCCATCGACATCATGTCGCTCGCCAGCGCGCATTGGTACCATCCGCAGCTGATGCTGGCACTGGCGCAGGGCCACAAGGACCTGCAACAGTTGCCCCAGGCGCGCCACGTGCTCACCCAGCTGCTTGCCAAGGAGCCGGAGCTTGCGGCCGCCAAAGAACTGCTGGCGACGCTGTAGCACGCCTGACCATGCAAACCTGCCGCGCAACGCGAAGCCGATATCGGTGCTCGCGTTGCCGGCACCCGGAACCCGCTGATGAAGCTGCTGCTCGTAGAAGACAATGCTGCCCTCGCCGCCAACATCGGCGACTACCTGAGTCTGCACGGACACAGCGTCGATTTCGCTGGCGATGGCCTGCTCGGCCGGCAACTTGCGCTGTCCCAGTACTACGATGTGATCATTCTGGATGTGACCCTGCCGCAGCGCAGCGGACTCGATGTCTGCGCCGATCTGCGCCGTCAGGCCGACCGGCATGTACCGGTATTGATGCTGACCGCGCGCGATACGCTGCACGACAAGCTGGCCGGCTTTGACCACGGCGCGGACGATTACTTGACCAAACCGTTTGCCCTGGAAGAACTGCTGGCACGCTGTCAGGCACTGTCCGGTCGGCATCGCATCCAGCAGCCGCGCGAGCTGCGCATTGGCAGCCTGTGCATCGACCGGCAACAGCAAACGGCGCAGCGCGGTGAGAAGCCGCTGCGCTTGCAACAAATCGGTTATCAGATTTTGCTGATGCTCGCCGAAGCCCATCCCCGGGTGGTGACACGCTCGGAATTGACCGATCGCATTTGGGGCGATGATGCACCTGACTCCGATGCCTTGCGCTCGCACCTGTATCTGCTGCGACAGCAATTGGACAAAGGCTTTGATACCCCGATGCTGATCACGGTGCACGGGGTCGGTTATCGACTGGACAACGGTTCATGACGCCTCGCTATCACAGCTTGCGCCACCGGCTGGTGCTCGCATTCGCCAGTTTCGCTCTGTTGACCGTGCTGCTGTTTGGTTTTCTGGCGGTGCTGTTTGCCTACACAGTGGAAGACAGTTTTTTCGAGCGCATGCTGGAAGACGAAGCGCAGCACCAGCTCAGCGCCCTTGCCCGCACCGGCACCACCGCAGCGCCGAAACGCGAGCTGATCCGCATTTATCAAGACATCGCCGATTTACCGGCGGACCTACGCCAGCAGCTGCTACCGAACGAAAACCGGCATGAGTTTGCCGGCAGTGACGGCCGCCACTATCACCTGCGCCGCGTGGCGGTAGCCGGCCGCGATGCACCACTTCTGCTGGTCGCCGAAGTGAGCCAGTATCTGGTGGTTCGACCGGTGCTCGCCGACATGCTGTGGTTTCTGGCCAAGGCCGCGATCATATTGTTGCTCGTGATCGGCGTAGCCGGTTATGGCTTGGCGCGACGCGCCACCGCACCGCTAACCGCGCTCGCCCGGCAGGTAGCGGACACCGAGCCGGGCAATCTGGCGCAACCGTTCGCCGCCACCTACCCCAACAACGAAATCGGTCTGCTGGCGCGTCATCTGGAAGCGACGCTGCAGCGACTGGACCGGTTCCTGCAACGCGAACAACAGTTCACCCGCGATGCCAGTCACGAACTGCGAACGCCGATCGCGGTGATCCAATCCTCCGCAGAACTGCTGCAGGCCCAGCCGCTGCCGGACGCCGCACGCGTGCTGAGCCAGCGCATCCACAGTGCCAGCGTGCAAATGGAGCAGATTGTCAAACTGCTGCTGTCACTGGCG
>DASUEK010000053.1:0-12169 GCA_036275115.1 Permianibacter sp.
ATCGCCGCTGCCGGCAGTGACGGCGTCAAACGCTTTTAGCGCCGGCACTTCCAGCGACTGCGATTTCGGCCTACGGGCCGGCAGGAAACCGCCGAGCGCCATCCGGCGTTCGCGCAGGTATTTCATTTCCGGCGAATCTTCTGGCGGCAGGTAGAACGGCAGATCGGCGAGTTTGTCGTCCGGAATCGGCACACGGAAGCGATCGCGGAAGGCCTTGATCGCATCGAGATCCATTTTCTTCAGCTGGTGCGCAATGTTCTTGCCTTCGCCAACCGGGCCAAGACCGTAGCCTTTGACGGTTTTCGCCAGAATGACGGTCGGCTGACCTTTGTGATGGGTCGCCGCGTGGAACGCGGCATGCACTTTGTGCGGATCGTGACCGCCACGGTTCAGACGCCAGATGTCTTCGTCCGACATGTTGGCAACCATCGCTGCCGTTTCCGGATCTTTGCCGAAGAAATTGTCGCGGGTGTATTTGCCGCCGAACGATTTGTAGTTCTGGTATTCGCCGTCGACGGTTTCTTCCATGATCCGGCGCAGCGCGCCTTTGGTGTCACGCGCCAGCAACGGATCCCAGTAGCGGCCCCAGATCACCTTGATCACATTCCAGCCGGCGCCGCGGAAATCGGCTTCCAGTTCCTGAATGATTTTGCCGTTGCCACGCACCGGGCCGTCGAGTCGCTGCAAGTTGCAGTTGACGACGAAAATCAGGTTGTCGAGTTTTTCGCGACCGGCCATGCCGATGGCACCGAGCGATTCCGGCTCGTCCATTTCACCGTCGCCCATGAACGCCCAGACCTTGCGGCCATCGGTCTGCTGCAGACCGCGGTGTTCGAGGTATTTCAGGAAGCGCGCTTGGTAAATTGCCTGCAAGGGCCCGAGGCCCATCGACACGGTCGGGAATTGCCAGAAGTCCGGCATCAGCCACGGGTGCGGATACGAGGTCACGCCTTTGCCGTCGACGTCCTGACGGAAATGCGCCAGCTGTTCTTCAGTCAACCGGCCTTCCATGAAGGCGCGGGCGTAGATGCCCGGCGACGCGTGGCCCTGGAAGTAGACCAGATCGCCACCGTTGCCTTGGTCACCTTTGAAGAAGTGGTTGAACGCGACGTCATAAATGGTGGCGCTCGACGCGAACGAAGCGATGTGACCACCGAGCTCCAGATCGAGTTTGCCGGCGCGCAGCACGATGGCCATGGCGTTCCAGCGAATGATCGAGCGGATGCGCGCTTCGATGGCCTGGTCGCCCGGGTACGGCGCTTCTTTCGACGGCGGGATGGTGTTCACGTAGGCCGTGGTCGCCGAGTACGGCAGGTAGGCGCCGGAGCGGCGGGCCTTGTCGATGAGCTTTTCCAGCAGATAGTGGGCGCGTTCAACGCCTTCGGCTTCGAGCACGCCATCGAGCGCATCGAGCCATTCTTGGGTTTCGGTCGGGTCGGAATCGGGCAGGCGATCGATCGACATGGTAGGTTCCTTAACAGGGCGCTTGCGGGGTCGGCTTTCGGCCGGACTGGGGCGGTTGACCGCCGTTCTTCCTATACAAGTCAGGAGCGTGTCAGACCGGCCGCGGCACAAGCCGGTATCCGGACGACAAACTGTCGGCAAGTCTAGGCCTGCCGAATGGAAAAACCATGGCTTCGGTCATAAACCGGCGCGGGGTCAGACCAGATTTGGCGCATTTTGGGAATTATTTTACTTGCAAGTAAGTAATTTAAAGCCCATCATCTGCCCAACCTCGATGGCGAGGGCTGTTCCATGATGTGGTTGGCAGGAAAATCCATGACCGCGCGCCGTGATACCCGTACCGAAGTGCTCGACCTCGCTGAGAAGCTGTTTCACGAGCGCGGCTATCGTGGCTTCTCGTATGCCGACATTGCCGGCCCGCTCGGGGTCAAACCGGCCGCCATCCACTACCACTTTCCCGGCAAGGAAGAGCTCGGCATCGCGCTGATCGAACGGCTGCGGGATCGACTGAAAAATGCCTTGGCCCATTTTGCCAGCCACCAGACCCCGTGGCCCAAGCAGCTGGAATCGCTGTTCGATTACTACCGGCACCATGCCAGCGAAAACTGCGCGGTCTGCGCGGTGGGTATCAGCGCCATCGAAGTCGAAGGCATTCCGCACGCCATGCAGATCCAGGTCCGGCTGCTGATCAAGGAAATGCTCAATGCCATGGTCCAGATCCTGGCCCGTGGCCGCGACGCCGGCGACTTTCATTTCGAAGGCCGGGCCGAGGAACGGGCCACTTTGCTGCTGGCAGCGCTCGGCGGTGCTCTGCAACTGCAACGGCTGACCGGTATGTCGCAGCTGGAAACGGTGATTGCCGAACTGCAGCATGGCTTGCTTGTTGCCGACCGCTGAACCGTGATTGTCTGAACGAGATTTTTTTTGGACTTAAAACTTACTTATTAGTAAGTATATGGAGACTGCTATGAGCACCATCCCGAACGCACGCCGCCCCCTGTTGCCACCAATGGTCGCCCGTCCATTTCAGCTGCATCAGGCCCTAGTACCGCCACGGCCGGAAACCTGGACGCTGGTGGCGCCCTTGCTGGGTGTCGCTGGGGCAGTCCTGCTCAGCGTGTTGCCGCTACTTGGCGTCGGTAGTGCCGAACAGGTCTACGCCGCGTTTTGCCTGGGTTTGGCGCTGCTCTATCTGGCGCTGATACCCGGCTGCGAGCAAGGCGGCGGCATGGCGTTGATCATGGCACTTGGTAACAGCGCCGCCGCCATCGCACTGGCCGACTGGCCGGCCGCCCTGCATGGCTGGCTCGCGCTGCAAACCTTGGTCGCGGCACTGTGGCTGGTACGTGATCAGGCCCAAGGCCAACGCTCGCTGGCCGGATTGCTGCTGGGCTTGAACGCCGGCGCCGTGGCGGCGCTGGGGTTCAGCCTCTGAACCTGTCGGGTGCAAGCCTGTTACAAGGGCAAGCACTCCACCAAAAATGCACAGGCCGGCGATTGCCGGCCTGTGCATTTTTGGTCCACGCGCTAGCGCGGGCTCAGATCAAAACGCCGAACAGCGAAAACAGCGCAATCAACACCAACACCAGCAGCAGGGCACGTTCAGCCAAGGCAATTGCCTGGGTGTTTTCTTCCAGGGCATCGGCTGGCAACTCCGGCTCAATCGCCAGCGCGGCCAAACCGGTGTCAACCAGCACCCGCTCGCTGCCGGCATCTGCCTGCCGCCAGAACGGATGCAGGGCGCTGTAGCCACGAACAAAATCGCCGACCAGGGCGTAGGCAAGCGCGGTCAACCGCGCCGGCAACCAATCGAGCACTTGCCGCACCCGCTGGATTTGGCGCTGATGCGGATGACCAGGTTCGAGGCGAACCAGCTCCGCATACGCCGTGCACAAGCGATAGAACAGGCAAGCCGCCGGCCCCAGCACAGCAAACCAGAACAGCAGCGCGATGAAGCGGGTGTTGATTTCCGTGAAGATGAAACGCGACACCTGCCGGCCAAGTTGTGGCAGCTCTTCAACGGCATCGGCATCCATCTGCTCGCGCGCGTGTTCCCAGGCGCTTTGCGGATCGTGCCGCTCCAGTGCCGAGAAATACGGCGCCAACAAGGCCCGCAAATCTTTCGGACCAAGGCAATACCAGAGTACCGCGGTGCCGACCGCCAGATACAGCAACTGCCCGAACCAGCCGTCACTCAGCCATAGCAGCAAGGCCAGCAGCAGCGGAAACAAACCGGTCAGGAACAGCAGACCAAGCAAACCTTCAAACTGGGCGGGAAACTGCCGCTGCATGAAACGGCGGTAGTGGGCAAACCAGCGAAACGTCCGGTAGCTCGGCGGCAGGCGGAAATACCATTCCAGCACCAGCACCAGAACAATGGCCAGTAAGGTCATGAGGCGTCCCTGTAGAAAAAGTATTGAAACTCGAACCGAATTATCGCACAGAACCGCGCGCGCACCGGTCAACCAACGGTCAGCGCAGTGCCATCATCGCCCGGTAGCGCAGCCAGTCAAACGCCGGCCCCGGATCGGTTTTGCGGCCGGGCGCGATGTGTTCGTGACCGACGATCCGATCGGCGCGCAGCTGCGGCCAGCGCATCTGCAAGGCTTGCGTCAACTCGGCCAGCACATCGTACTGCGCGGCGGTGTAGGCCTGCTGGTCGGTGCCTTCCAGTTCAATCCCCAACGAAAAATCGTTGCAGCGATCGCGGCCGGCGAAATGCGACTGGCCGGCATGCCAAGCCCGTTCCAGACAGCTGACAAACTGCAGCAGCTCGCCGTCGCGGCGAATGAAAAAGTGGCTGGACACGCGCAGCCCCTGCAACCCGGCAAAATACGGATGCAAACTGCAATCGAGCGTGCCGAGAAACAACTGTTCGACGTACGGGCCGCCAAATTCGCCAGGCGGCAAACTGATACCGTGAATGACCAACAAGGAAATGTCATCCGGCAACGGCCGTGCATCGCAATGCGGTGACAAAAGGTGACGGGCCGGCTCAACCCAGCCATCGGGCCTGACGTACATGGCAACGGCATACCGACAAGGCGAGAGCCGCTACCTTACCGCAGCGCCGCGCATGACAGAAGTCCATCAATGGAATGGCTCGCCAAAACGACAAAGGCCGGATTATCCGGCCTTTGTCTGGGCAGGGTTGGTCGCCGCATCAAACGTCAGCGGCGTCCTTCAGTTTGCGCAGGTTTGAAATCACCGCCTCCAGCGCCCGGTCGAACAGCGCAGCATCGTCCAGCAATTTGACGCCGCCACGACGCAGCGCAACGGCCAGGCCCGGTCGGGTGAATTCGGCCACTTTGACGCCGGAACGGTTGACGAAAATCAGCTTGCCGACGGTGGGAATGCGCGCCGCCAATTTACAGCGCGAGCTGCGGTCCCCTTCGCGCAATTCAATCCAGCAGCCGACTTGCAGGCTGTCGACCTGATCGAGATAGCCGTCGTCGTTCGGTTCCAACTCCGGCTCGCTGCTGAGCACGATTTCTTCGTCCGCCACCGACGCCGCCGCGGCACGTGGCGCTGCCACCGGCTCAACGCTGATCGAAGCCAGCAAGGCCGCATCTTCGGCGCTGGTGTCCGGCAAGGCATCGGCCAACAGATCCGTTTCGGCCGAACTGACCTGCTCGGCATGGGCCGGCTCGACCATGTCGTCCAGACCGGTGTCTTCCGGCACGGACGGCAGCACCGGTGCCCGCATCAATTGAAAGTGCAGCGCTTCCAAATCCTGCAGCAAGGCGCTCGACTCGAGCGCGCCGTAGGAAATGGACTCGAAACCGGCGCGCAGCTGACGCACCAGCCCCGGGATCATAGCCGGCAACTGGGCGCGCTCGGCCGGGGTCCGGATGGTCACCGATTTGACCAGCACCTCGGCCACTTGGGCGGCGTGACGGAAGGCATCAGAATCAGCACCGCCAGAACGCAGGTGCTCAAGGAACAACACCTTGCTCCAGACATCATGCAGCAGCTTGTGCGCCACCGGCGGCAGCGAGCGGCCAGCAGTGACAGTGGCCAAGATATTGTCGACCACCTGCTTGGCCGATTCTGTCCGGGCCTTGCCCTCTTCGGCTTCCTTGGTCCGCTTTTCAATGATGGCGGCGCGCCGGCGTTCCTCTTCGCAGTAACCGCGAAACGCCTCGAGCAACTCGGTGAACAGCCGGGAGTCATCTTCAAACTCGTTCAGCACGCGCTCGACAATCGATTCGATCCGGCCTTGCAGACCATCCTTGCCACGCCGATCCGGATCCCAGCCGATGCCGGCATAGGCCATCTCGTTCAACAGCAGGCGGGCGGCGTGATTGCGGTTGCTGAAGAAGCTCTTGTCGACCAGCGCGACTTTCAGCATCGGAATTTGCAAGCGACCAAGCTGGACTTTGATGTCGTCAGCCAGATTCGAGTCGCCGAGGATGAAATCGAACATCATGCTGACGATGTCGATCACGTCATCGTTGACGGCGCCCACCGAGCTGGCATCGACCCGGCCACCAACCACCACCGGCAAGCGGGTGGCGAGCGCGGCCCGCAGATCAATCGGCTGACCGGTTGGCACCAGCGACGGATCATGTTGCAACGTCGACAGCGCTTGCAGCAGCTGCGGCGTTTCCACGACCGGCATCACCGGGGTGCCGAAGCCACCATCGAACAGCGCCCCTGCACCAACGGCAACGGCGCCGGTTTTCTGGACGGCCAGCAAATCACGCAGGGCATTGAACACTTCCGCCTTGATATCGACCGCCGGCTCCACCGTTTCCGACAAGCCGTCATCGACTTTGCGTTTCGGTGCCGGTGCCGGAGCCGGAGTGCTGAGCTTGCGCGGCTTGCGCACGTGCAGGTCCGGCAACACGCCGTTATCGGCAAAGAACAGGTTCAGGTCGTCGTAAACGCCGGTCAGCTCGCCCAGCACGCTGCGCTCAAACAGCTTGAACACCACCAGCTTGGTACGCAGGTCGAGACCCAGCGAGCGGGTCGAGGTCCGGAAGCACTCGCAAATGCGGCGCGGAAACACCGGCAGGTCTTCGGTTTCGATCTGTAGATCAGGCACCACCGCTTCAAAGCGGCGGGCCAAATAACGCAGCGGCTCTTCGTTTCGCTGTTTGGCCCGGTTGACCATGGCGTCAATCGCCAAGTTTTCTTCCAGATCGTCCTCGTTGACGAGACTCAGCGCATCCAGCGAATAAGTGGTGGCGGTTGCCGCCGAAACCGGCTGGCCAACCAAGGCATAGAACGCGTTCTGCAGCTCCTGCCGGAAGATGTTCTCCATGCCTTTGCGCTTGATGCGCAGTTCCCGCATGGCATCGAAATAGAGGGTTTGGTCCTTGTTATTGCCGGCTTTGTCGGCCAGATCGAACAAGGTGTCATCGGCCGTGTCGAGCATGTGCCCGAACAGCTTGACCAGTGCGTCCTGCGCCTGTTCCCTGACCCGTTCAATCAGCTTTGGCAATTTCCTCGGCTCCTGGGCACGGCGAGGCTCGCCGGTCGCGGTGAAATGCAGCACTTGAGGTTCGAAAGCCATGGTCATCAACTCCGGGGCGTGGGCGTAGACTTTTTCACGCATCGCCATTACAGACGATCAGGCGCCAGCCTGCCGTGATGCACCGCACAGTGCCCGGGAGACCCGTCCGCCAAACTGCATGAAAACCCTCGGCGTGCGGGCTGACGCTAAAGCTATAGACCGTGGACCACGATTTGCCCATCGGCGCCAACAGCCCGCCGACATTTGCTGTCATCCGCTGGGCCACCGATAATCGCCGACCTTGATGACCGCCCGACGACACCGCCATGCACAACCGGCTTGATGCAGACTACCTTGCCCGCGAACGCGAGACCGCCGTTCGCCATGCCCTGGCCGAGGACTTGGGCCAAGTGGTCACAGAATCACTTCAACCCGGGCGTGATCTGACCGCCATGCTGGTGCCGGCCGGCCGGCAGGGCCACGCCACCATCCTGACCCGGGAGGAAACGGTTGTTTGCGGCCAGGCGTGGGTCGACGAGGTCTTCCGGCAGCTGGCGGACGCCCAGCCCGAGCATGGCAGAGTGAGTATTCACTGGCGCGTCAAAGAAGGCGAAATCGCCGCTGCCGATACCGTGCTGTGCGAGCTTAATGGTCCAGCACGCCTGCTACTGACCGGCGAACGCACCGCTCTCAACTTCCTGCAAACCCTGTCCGGCACCGCCAATGCCACCCGCGCTTTTGTCGCGCCGCTGGCCGGCAGCCGCTGCCAATTGCTCGATACCCGCAAAACCTTGCCCGGCCTGCGGGCGGCGCAAAAATATGCGGTCCGAGTCGGCGGCGGCAGCAACCACCGTATCGGCCTGTTCGACGCCTTCCTTATCAAAGAAAACCACATCGCCGCCTGCGGCAGTATCGAAGCCGCTGTGCAGGCCGCCCGGCAACTGGCCAAAGGCGTGCCGGTCGAGGTGGAAGTCGAAACCTTTGCTGAATTGGAGCAAGCACTTACTGCTGGTGCAGACATCATCATGCTGGATGAGTTCGCCGACAGCGACCTCAGCAAAGCCGTCCAGCTCACCGCCGGCCGCGCCAAACTGGAAGTCTCGGGAAGCGTTTCGGCGGACCGGCTGAAAACCATCGCCGCGGCCGGCATCGACTACGTCTCTGCCGGTGCCCTGACCAAGCATCTAAGAGCCTTGGATCTCTCTATGCGCGTGCGGCTGGCAACCTGAACATAGTTATGTCGGCAATCGCCAAAATTCCCTGCCGTTGGCGAAGCCTTCGCCCGAAGCCCAGCACCAGAAAGGTTCTGAATCAAAAAACAAAGGCCACGCAATGCGTGGCCTTTGTCTCGAATGATGGTGCCGGCAATAGGAGTCGAACCTACGACCTTCGCATTACGAATGCGCTGCTCTACCAACTGAGCTATGCCGGCGATGTCCGTCTCGCCCATCCGGGGCGAAAGGCGCGCCAGTATAAGGAGTCCCCTAACGGCACTCAAGCGCCCTGATCAATGACGGTCAGTGGCTCATATGGTCGTCGGCACAATCGCAATCAACTCCAAGCTTTCTCGGTCAAAAACAGCGGTGACTATCAAATCTCGAACCAACATCGGCAGAAGCCCCACCCGTTCAGGGTCAATCTGCTTGGCGATCAGTGCTTGTGACATTTCAGCCTTCACCGACTGTTGATTAAGGTCTGAAATCGTCCTCATCGAAGCCCTGAGTTCGGCATTGTGCGCAATCAATGGTTGATATTGCTCGCGATCCCGCGTTGGCAAATCGCCTTTCAAAACTGCCTTAAGAAGGTCTTCAGCCGGTTTAGGCTTCACAAACACCCACTCTGGACCGAACAGAGGTGCCCGCCACGGTGCACCCTTTTCTACATCCATTGACCGCACAACTTCCAACTGCTTATCAAACAGCACAACGTAAGCTGGCCTCACTTCGGCAATGGTCCATGCCCCGTAAACCAGTGCCCCCGTCTGCAAAAGCGCAATGACCGACAGATCAAAGACCAAAGACGGCTTTCCCCGCTTGTACACCAGCAATGTCAGAAACGGCCCCAAAGCGACATCCACGGGCACCAGGATTGATAACAAGCCGATGGCACCAGACACTTCAAAGAGCGGGCCGGGATACCAAACCCCCAGAGTCAACCCGACAAAGCTCAGCCCCACGAGCAACGAGATCAGCAAATGCAATCCGCTGGCAGACCACCTCGTCATCACATCCCCTCACGCTGAATTAGCTAAAGCCACTTCATATTCTAAGCAGCGCTCCATATGCAACAATCCCGTATCGCAGCCGCATCCCTTCGGCCAACATCCGCTTACCAGCGCCTGCTGACGCTGAGGCAGGAAACCTACTGACAATTATTGTCACAAGGTGCCCTGATCTAACGCCGGCCAAAAGAGCTTTCCAAACAATCGGCACAGCCAGAAAACGGGTATCTGTGACAGGACTCACGGAATTAGAAACCATTCGAGCTGATTTGGTGAGGGATTGGGTAGTGGACCTACCATGTGTGACAGGAATTTGACCTTTTCACTGTCTGGCACGCTGCTTGCTTTAAGACAATCAACCCTGGCCGGTCCGCTGCCAAACTTTCACCCGGTTTGGCAATACGTGCCAGTGGCGGTTTCGCGATAGTTGACTATCCTGAAACGACTGGCTATCCCTTCCCCTGTGAGGAGTTGTAAATATGAAAGCTATGCAAAAGGGTTTCACCCTTATTGAACTGATGATCGTCGTGGCGATTATCGGCATTCTGGCTGCCATCGCTTTGCCGGCATACCAAGACTACACTGTACGTGCCAAGGTATCGGAAGGTGCGATCGCAGCAAGCGCTCTCAAGATCGGCGTGACGGAAATGGTTGCTGACCGCGGTTTGGCTGGTATTGCAGCTTACGCTCAAGAGATTAATGGCGCCCAGAACCAGCTGATCACAGACAAGATTACGGCGGTTGCCATCGCTGGTAACGGCACCATCTCTATCACGCTCGGCGGTATCCCGCAGCTTGCCGGTAATAACATACTCGGCTTCATGCCGACAATTAACAACGCGGTACTGGCTGCAAACAACCTCACGGGCACAATTGAGTGGACCTGCACCGCCGGTAACGGTAACACCACCAATATCGATCCAAAATACTTGCCGGCGAACTGCCGCGCAGCCGCCGCTGCTCCGTAAAGCACTGCGGATCATGCAATCAATGGCGAGCTTCGGCTCGCCATTTTTTTTGTGACGTGCAGAGCATTTAAATCAATCTCAAAAAATTTGACGACTCCCCATCTCGGCCAGCTATG
The DNA here is from genome assembly GCA_036275115.1 of Permianibacter sp. GTDB lineage: Bacteria > Pseudomonadota > Gammaproteobacteria > Enterobacterales > Permianibacteraceae > Permianibacter. The sequence goes on from DASUEK010000053.1 coordinate 10,228, forward strand.
CTTTTAGTAGATTGCAGGCTATCACGAAAAGGTGAGCTGATAATGAGCATACCCGGCACACGTGTCGCACTTGGCGGCTTACCTCGCCGGCTGGTAACAGAGGGCGTTTTGGAAGAACAGGTTGCGCAGGATGCCCTGCAACAAGCTGCGAAATCCAAGCAACCGTTCGTTAGTTACCTCGTGCAGAGCAAATTGGCCAAGGCCCATATTCTGGCCACTATCGCCTCTCAAGAGTTCGGTGCACCACTTTTCGATATCGATTCTATCGATCCGGACCTTATTCCCAAAGATCTGGTAGATGAAGCGATTATTCGCCAGCACCGTACAATGCCGCTTTACAAGCGCGGTAATCGTCTATTCGTTGCCATTTCTGATCCAACCAACTTGGAAGCCTTGGACAAAGTCCGATTTAACACCGGGATGAGTATTGAAGGCATCTTGGTTGAAGATGACAAGCTCGGAAAGGCCATCGAGAAGCTGCTGGAGGCAAAAGATGCCGGCAACTTTGAAGGCATGGACGAGGACCTAGACAATCTTGATATCCAGGCCGGTGACGATGAACCTTCTGGCAACGAAGATTCCACTGGCGGCGATGATGCTCCGATTGTTCGCTTCATCAACAAGTTACTGATGGATGCAATCAAGAAGGGAGCCTCAGACCTCCACTTCGAGCCGTATGAAAAGGAATATCGGGTCAGATTCCGGGTTGATGGGATCCTGCGCGAAATTGCGAAACCGCCGGTCAACCTAGCTAGTCGACTGGCTGCTCGCCTCAAAGTCATGTCGAGACTCGATATTGCGGAACGCCGTGTACCGCAGGATGGCCGCATCAAGCTGAAGTTGTCCAAGAACAAATCCATCGACTTCCGCGTCTCGACGCTACCGACCCTTTGGGGGGAAAAGGTTGTAATGCGGATTCTGGACTCATCCAGCGCAATGCTTGGTATTGATGCACTTGGATATGAGCCGGTACAAAAAAAGGCGTTCATGGATGCGATTGCCAAGCCGCAGGGCATGGTGTTGGTAACTGGGCCAACAGGCTCGGGCAAAACCGTGTCGCTTTACACCGCCGTCAATATTCTCAACGACGAAGAGACTAATATCTCTACGGCGGAGGACCCTGTAGAAATCAACCTACCCGGAGTCAACCAAGTTCAAGTTAATCCACGAGCTGGTCTGACCTTCCCAATGGCGCTTCGCGCTTTCTTGCGTCAAGACCCGGATGTAATTCTGGTTGGAGAGATCCGCGACCTAGAAACTGCTGAAATTGGTATCAAGGCCGCCCAAACAGGGCATTTGGTGCTATCTACTCTGCACACCAACAGCGCGCCGGAGACCTTGACGCGCTTGGTGAACATGGGAGTTGCTCCTTTCAACATCGCCACAACTGTCCATCTCATCATCGCGCAACGTCTGGCCCGGCGGCTGTGTGCTCATTGCAAAAAACCGGTGAAGCTTCCTCCGGAGGCTCTGGTTGCGGAGGGATTTACCGAAGAGGAAGCATCTACACTAACCCTGTATGAACCTGTCGGTTGTGATAACTGCAACAAGGGATACAAGGGGCGCGTCGGCATTTACGAAGTGATGCCAGTTTCAGAGGAAATCAGCCGAATCGTCATGAGGGGTGGGAATGCTATCGAGATCGCCGATCAGATGCAGGCTGAGGGGATCAAGAACTTAAGAGCCTCAGGTCTTGAGAAGGCTCGTCAAGGAGTTACAAGCTTGGCCGAAATCAATCGGGTTACCTCAGACTGAGAGCCTCCACGGCAGAATTTGACTTATTTTGGGAAGGCAAAAGCGAAAAGCCAGTGCCCCAGTACTGGCTTTTCGCTTTTCGGAGTGCTTCAATAGGAGCAATTTCCGGGATGAAAAACACATTCAGTCAAGACGTTAGCCGTTAATATTACCCTAATTCCTGAGCTTACAAAGGATCTTGGCTATG
>DASUEK010000054.1:0-2497 GCA_036275115.1 Permianibacter sp.
TGGCCATGAAATTGATCGCATCCGGCGTCACACACTCGGCCGCCATCACCAGATCGCCTTCGTTCTCGCGATCTTCATCATCCATCAGGATGACCATTTTGCCGGCGCGGATATCCGCGATCAGTTCCGGTACGGTACTCAAGGCCATGCTTACATCCTCAACTCAGCGCACACCGGTAAAGCCGGCCCGCGCCAACAAACTTTCAGTAATGCCTGCCGGATTTTCACCCGCTTGCAGCAGCCGTTCGAGATAACGCGCCAGCACATCGACTTCGATATTGACCAGCGTTCCGCTCTGCCAATCGGTAGCATTGGTTTCGGCTTGGGTGTGCGGCACCAGCGTCAGTTCAAAACAATCGTCATTGACCGCGTTGACGGTGAGGCTGATGCCATCAACACAGACCGAACCTTTGTGGGCGATGTAACGCTTGATGGCCTGCGGCACCCGCACGGTGAATTGATCGGCACGCGCGGCATGACGACGGCTGATGATTTCGCCGATGCCATCGACATGACCGGACACCAGATGGCCGCCGAGCCGCGTCGTTGGCGTCAGCGCTTTTTCCAGATTGACGCGGGTGCCGACCTGCCAATTTTTCAGTGTGGTCACCGCCAGCGTTTCAACCGAGACATCGGCTTCGAAATGCTGGGCATCAAAGCGCACTGCGGTCAGGCAAACGCCGTTGACGGCAATGCTGTCACCGAGCTGGACGTCACTCATGTCCAATTTGCCGACTGCAATCGACAGCAAAACATCGCCGCCACGCGGCTCGATGCGCTGGATGCGACCAACTGACTGAATGATGCCGGTGAACATATCTCTTTCCCGTCATTCCCGCCCCCGACTACCCCACTCGAGGGCAGGCTACGGCGGGCATCCAATTATCCAACTATCTCGTCAAACAGATCTCGCCAATAAGGATTGGCTTCTTCGATCAACCGAAGTTTCCAAGCACGATTCCACTTTTTGATTTGCTTCTCGCGCGCTATCGCGTCGAGCATTCGATCGTGCCTTTCAAAATATACGAGCTGCTTTACCCCATACTCTTTGGTAAAGCTCTCGGTTTGTTCATTCTTGTGTTGCCAAATACGAGCAATCAATTCGCTGGTCACGCCCACATAGAGCGTGCCATTGCGCTGGCTGGCCAGTATGTAAACCCATGCTGCATCCATGCAGGGATGAATCCTGAAATTTGAAAAGCAACCGTCGTTCCCGCGTAGGCGGGAACCCAGTGACTTTCAAAGCCGCTGGATTCCCGCCTTCGCGGGAATGACGGCGAAGACGTCAGGGCCGCAGCGTCAGCCGCAGATCATCGCCAAGCTGACGGACATCGACCAGCTTCAATTGCGGGCATTGCGGCAAGGCCGTGAACACCGGCAGTTGCAGCAGCGGCCGGGCACTGTCGCCGAGCAGTTTCGGCGCGACGTAGAGCACCAGCTCGTCGACCAGTCCGGCGGCGAGAAACGCGCCGGCCAGCGTGGCGCCCGCTTCGACCAGCACGGCGTTGATCTGCCGGTCGGCCAGTGCGGTAAGCACCGTGGGCAAATCGACCCGCTCGCCGTCGCCGCAGCGCAGGGACGGGATCATACCGGGCAATACCGATTCCTGCTTGGCCGGTTCCTGATTGGTGCAGTCGGCTGGCTTGCCCGCAGTTTTGCCTGCTTTTTTCCCGGCAAGGCAGACCAAGGTCGGCGCCGAGCTGCCGCTGATCTGGCGGCCGGGCGGAAAACGGCCCTGCGAGTCGAGCACGACCCGCAGCGGTGGCTGCCGATAAGACGGGTTCACATAGTCCGGCCACTCCGCATCGGCGAGGCGAACCGTCAGCTGCGGATCATCGGCCAGCACCGTACCGATACCGGTCAGGATGGCCTGATGGCGGGCGCGCAGAAACTGGACGTCGCGCCTGGCGGCCTCGCCGGTAATCCATTTCGATTCGCCATTGGCGAGCGCAGTGCGGCCATCGAGGCTCATGCCGAGCTTGACCGTCACCCACGGCTTGCCCGCACGCATCCGCTTCAAAAAGCCGGGATTCAGCGCCTCGGCTTCCATCTGCATCAGGCCGTGTTCGACCGCGACGCCAGCGGTTTTCAGAATCTCGAAGCCTTTGCCGGCGACGTTCGGATTCGGGTCCTGCATCGCCGCGACCACCCGGCTGACACCCGCGACCAGCAACGCCCCCGCGCACGGCCCGGTCCGGCCCTGATGGGCGCAGGGTTCCAGCGTCACGTAAGCCGTCGCGCCGAGGGCCTTTTCGCCGGCCTGTTTGAGCGCGTTGATTTCGGCATGCGGACCACCGGCCACTTCATGCCAGCCCTCACCGACCACGACGCCGTCGCACACCAGCACGCAACCGACATTGGGATTCGGCGCGGTGGTGTAGCGGCCACGCTCGGCAAGCCGGAGCGCGTGGGCCATATGGAGAGCATCATCAGCGGTAAAGGTCATGGCGGGATTCGAATGTGAGAGGAATCCAGTGTAGGTTGGGCTGAACGGATG
>DASUEK010000055.1:0-2314 GCA_036275115.1 Permianibacter sp.
GGCGGACAACGGCAGCATGTACAACACGCCGCCGACCTGGGCCTGGTATCTGGCGGATCTGGTGTTCGACTGGATCGCCGAACAGGGCGGTGTGCAAGCCATGGAAAAGCACAACGCGGCCAAGGCTGATGCGCTCTACGCCTGCATCGATGCCAATCCGTTCTACCGCAACCCGATCGCCAAACCGTTCCGGTCGCGGATGAACGTGCCGTTCCGTTTGCATGATGAAGCCTTGAACGACAAGTTCCTGCAGGAGTCGGAAGCGGCCGGCATGTTGGCGCTGGCAGGGCACCGTTCGGTCGGTGGCATGCGCGCCAGTATTTACAATGCGATGCCGATGGCCGGTGTGCAGACCTTGATTGAGTTCATGACCGATTTCGCCAAACGCAACGGTTGAGAATTCTTGTGGGAGCGGCTAAAGCCGCTCCTACAGAAAACTGAACATGACAAGGCGGCGCAAGCCGCCTTCTTTCCAGATAAACCCGCTGCCGCCGGATCGCGGTCAGCCCAGCAACAGGTGATTACGATGAGCATCGATTTCTCGAAACGGGTCGTGGATGGTGTTCGGACCTTGCATCCGTACCAACCGGGCAAGCCGATCTCCGAACTCGAGCGTGAGCTCGGCATCACCGACATCATCAAGCTGGCATCGAACGAGAATCCGCTTGGTCTGTCGCCGAAAGCGAAAGCGGCGATTGAAGCCGAGATCAAGGACATCGCGCTGTATCCGGATGCCAACGGCTTTTACCTGAAAGATGCGATCTGCAAGCGCTTTGGTTTGAAGCACGAGCAATTGACGCTCGGTAACGGCTCAAACGATGTCATGGACATCGCGGTGCGCACCTTTGTCGGTACCGGCGACGAGGTGGTCTGTTCGCAGTACTGCTTCATCGCGTTTCCGATCAGTGCGCAGGCCCAGGGCGCCAAGATTATTTCGGTGCCGGCGAAAGCCGATTTTGGTCACGACCTGACTGCGATGCGTGCGGCGATCACGCCGAAAACCAAGCTGGTCTATGTGGTCAACCCGAACAACCCGACTGGCAACTGGTTGCGCGCCGGTGAATTGAAAGCGTTTCTGGACAGCGTGCCGCAGGACGTCATCGTGGTGTATGACGAAGCGTACTTTGAATACGCCGACGGCACGCCGGAGTACCCGGATGCGCTGGGCTGGCTGAACCAGTATCCGAACCTGATCGTGCTGCGCACATTCTCGAAAGCCTATGGCCTGGCCGCGCTACGGGTTGGCTTTTCGGTGGCGCAAGCTGAATGTGCCGGCTACATGAACCGGGTGCGCCAGCCGTTCAACGTCAACTCACTGGCGTTGGCCGCCGCGGTGGCAACGATGAACGATACCGACTATATCCAGCGGGTGGTCGAGCTGAACAAGAAGGGCATGCAGCAGTATCAACAAGCGTTCGAAGCGCTGAAGCTCAATTACATTCCGTCGCTCGGCAATTTCATCACCGTCGATTTGGGCCGACCGGCCGCGCCGGTGTATCAGGCGATGCTGCGTGAAGGCGTGATCGTGCGGCCGATCGGCAACTATGGCTTGCTGAACCACATCCGCATTTCGATTGGTCTGCCAGAGCAGAATGAGCGCTGCATCCGGGCGTTGAAGAAAGTGTTGGCCGCTTGAGGTTGATCGCCCAGTTCTCCCTCTCCCGTGACGGGAGAGGGCCGGGGCGAGGGTGAGCCCTCCGACCCGAGAACGGTTCCATTCGCGAGCCAGCTGAAGCCGAACCACGTTTTCCCCCTGAAACTCCCGTACACAGTTTTCGGTCCAAAACCCCGCCCAAACGTCATGCAACTCGCGTAGAATCGCGCCCGCTTTCCGGCACCCCGGCCGGACCGGTTCATTTCCCGTCGGCAGGTCTGACTTGCCGATGGCCATATAAAGGATGTCAGCCATGACCCAAACGGTTCCCGTCATCACCATCGACGGTCCCGGCGGTTCCGGCAAAGGCACCATTGGCCTGTTGGTGGCCAAGGCGCTGAAGTTCCATTTTCTCGACAGCGGCGCGCTGTACCGTCTGGTTGGCCTCGCCGCCAAGCACCACGGCATTGCCGCCGACAACGAAGAAGCGCTGACCGTGCTGGCCGGCCACATGGATGTTGCGTTTGCCGCCGGTGCCAACGGCGAGCCGCGGGTCTATCTGGAAGGTGAAGACGTCACCAGCGACATCCGTTCCGATGAAGTCAGCCAGCTGGCCTCGCAGGTGGCGGCGTTCCCGCGGGTGCGGGCGGCGCTGTTCGACCGCCAGCGCGCCTTTGCCAAGGCGCCGGGTCTGGTGGCCGATGGCCGCGACATGGGCAC
>DASUEK010000056.1:0-2486 GCA_036275115.1 Permianibacter sp.
TGACGCGAGGATTCGCAGCCAAGCAGCAACAGACCGAATACGAAACCCGACAGGCGCCGAACAAGACGTGATGGCCGTGAATCCGAAAATGACAACATGATGACAGGCTGCTCGCGATGGCAATGGCGGAAGCTTATTGCAGCGGTATGACATGCACTTGACAGTGCGGCGCGCGACGTTGGCGATTAACCGGTTTGACGATGCAGCTGTTTCATCTGATACAACCGCGCGTCGGCCAAGGCAAACCATTGTGTTCGGTCGCCGCTCGCTTCGCTGAGGGCGGCGATACCGGTGCTGGCACCGATGCGCGGGAAGCCGGCATCGCGCAGTTTTTGCACGCCGTAGTTCAAGCGGGTTTGCAGGACAGCCGGTGACACGGCGTTGCTGAGCAGCACGGCGAATTCATCGCCACCGAACCGGTAGGCTTTGTCATCGCGGCGGCAGCCGGTGGCGAGCAGTTGACCGAATTGTTGCAGCAAGCGATCGCCTTCCTGATGGCCCACGCTGTCGTTGACCTGTTTCATGCCGTCGAGATCGATCAACATCAGCATGGCGTCGAGATCATGCCGGCGCCGTTGGTGCTGGGCGAGGGCGGCGATGTCTTCGTCAAAAGCGCGCCGGTTCCACAGCCCGGTGAGCGCGTCGGTGCGGGCGGCAGCGCGGGCGGTTTTCAGTTCGGTTTCGGCGCCGAGCGCACGCCATTCGGCGCTCAGCAGCGCGGTCATGACATTGAACAAGGTTTCAATGCGATCGTCGACGGGCACGGTTTGGTCGTGCAGGGCGAAGAGATGCCCCAGTGGTTTGCCGGCATCGTCGGAGTAGACTTTGCCGGCGTACACCCGGGCGCCGATCTGGCGTGCCATCTGATCGCGCGGAAACAGTTCGACCACGTCATCAAATCGGCAGAAGTGCCGCTTTTCCATCACCACCGCGCAGGGCATGCCGGGCAGTTCGTATTCAAAGCCGGCGGCGAAGTGATCGGTGTCCCACAGCACCAGAATTTCGGCGCGGTCACAGTCGCTGGCCTTGCCGGGCAGGAAGCGGCTGACCCCAAGCCAGCGCCAGCCAAGAGAGTGACGCAACGCCGACACAGCCGCCTGAAACAAGGATTGCCCGTCGCGCAGGGCTTCGAACACCGGCGCCATGGCCAGGGCCGCCGGGTGGCGGGCATCGTCGACCAAGCTGATGAGCTGATGCTGACCGTCCAGCCATTGCCGGCGCAGGTAGCTACCATCCGGCAGCACCCAGTAGTCCGAACGCTCAGCCAGCCATGGCTGCCAATCCTGATCGGCCAGCCGTAGCCGCAGCTGCCCGAATCCGGCGTTTTCCGCAACGAGTGTGCCATCGGTAGCGAAGACGGCGGCGGGTTGCGGGTACGCCGACAGGAGCGCGGCCGGCGAGAGCGCGGGCATGGTGTGAGGCGCTGGCCGACTCATGGCGGGTCCTCGATACATGGGGAACGGACACCTACCGAACCCGCTACAGGGTGGCGTTGTTCGTGATGCCGCCGGGCAAGTGTAGGTCATGGGCTCGCTCGTCACCGGCCTTGTCCCTGCTGCATGGCCTCAGCTACGATTGCGGCCCGCATTTTCGGGCGGTTTTGGCCGCATTTGGCCCCGGTTTTCCGGCCGCCAACCCCTGATTTCCCTCTTTTTGGACAGTACGATGAGCCTTCGCACGCATTTCTGTGGTGAATTGACCGCTTCGCAAGCCGGTCAGACCGTTTCCCTGGCTGGCTGGGTGCACCGCCGCCGTGATATGGGCGGGGTCATCTTCCTGCAGATCCGCGACAAGGCTGGTCTGGTTCAGGTTACCTGCGAGCCGGACGTGCCGGCGGTGTTCAAGGCCGCCGAAGCGCTGCGCGCCGAGTACGTGGTGCAGGTCAAGGGCGTCGTCCGCAAGCGGCCGGACAGCATGATCAACAAAGAGATGACGACCGGCGAAATCGAAGTCGTTGCCTCGGAAATCGTACTGCTGAATACCGCGCAGCCGCCGGCGATCTTGATCGACGGCCACGTGCCGGTGTCGGAAGAAACCCGCCTGAAGTACCGCTACCTCGATCTGCGCCGGCCGGAAATGCAACAGAAGTTGTTCTTCCGCCACAAAGTCACGCAGTACATGCGCCGCTACCTGGACAGCAAAGGCTTCACCGATGTTGAAACGCCGTTCCTGACCAAAGCCACGCCGGAAGGCGCGCGTGACTATCTGGTGCCGTCGCGCGTGCACAAGGGCTGCTTCTATGCGCTGCCGCAATCGCCGCAGATTTTCAAACAGCTGCTGATGATGGCGGGCTTTGATCGCTATTACCAAATCGTCCGCTGCTTCCGCGACGAAGATCTGCGCGCCGACCGCCAGCCGGAATTCACCCAGCTCGATATCGAAACCTCGTTCCTGTCGCAGGACGAGATCATGGCGATCATGGAAGACATGGCGGTTGGCATGTTCAAGGAATGCCTGGGCGTTGATCTCGGCAAATTCCCGCACAT
>DASUEK010000057.1:0-2031 GCA_036275115.1 Permianibacter sp.
CAAGAGCAGCAGCCACGGCCAGTCGGTTGCGGCGATCGCGGTGGTCGGTTCAAACAGCCCGTGAATCAGCAATGACGCCAAACCGGCGGCGCTGGCAAAACCGCCGACCGCCCAGCTCGAGAACGGTGGCAGTCGGCGCAGCTGCTGGGAATAGCAGGCCCAGATCAATGCCGCCAGAAACGCCAAGCCAAAACCGAGACCGGCATGGCTGCCGAAGGCCTGCAGCGGCTGGCTGGCGATCACGGTCGCGGCACCGGCAAAGCCGAGCAGCGCAGCCGACACCAGCCGCGCACTCAAGCGCAGCTGCCGGTCAAACAGCGGCGACAGCAAGACAATGAGCAGCGGCCACAGGTAGTTGATCAAATTGGCCGCAACTGGCGGCGCCAGACGCAGCGCTGAAAACAGCAACAGGTGATAGCTGAACAAGGCGCCGCTGGCGATCAAAAAGGTACGCCACGGTACACGCCAATGCCGCCATTTCGGTAGCGTCACGCTCGCGCCGAGCAGCAGCGACAAACCGGTCAGCAGAAACGGTGGCAGCGCCGACAGTTGGGCAATGAGCGCGGCCAGCATCGACCACAGCAAGATGGCGGCGAGCGCAGCCAGTACACCCATCGAAGCAGAAACTCTCATGCGTTTACAGCCAGTCGGCCAGGGTCCCGTGCAAGCTGTCGATCGTTATCGGCTTCTGCAGGAAACGCGCGTCTTCCGGCAATGGCCCGAATCGTTGCAGCTGCATCCGGTCATACGCGGTCAGCACCAGCATTTTTGGCCGCTGGTTCAACTGCGGCAGCAGCGCATGCAGAAAGGTCAGCCCGTCGGCTTGCGGCATCGCCAAATCGGTGATGATCAGGTCTGGTTGGAAGTTCGGTCCGATCGCCAGCGCGTTGAAGCCATCCGGCACAGCGAGGATGTTGGCATCTGGCAGCAATGCTGCCATCAACAGCTTCAGTGCGTGGAGTTGATCATTGTCATCCTCCACCAACAGCACTTTCCTGACCGTCATGTGCGCGCCTCCATCAAGTCCGACGTTCATTTGCCAATGCAGAATGAACTGAAAATTTTTCCAAGCAGATCATCGGCACTGAATTCGCCGGTGATGCTGTTCAGCTGTTGCTGGGCGAGCCGCAGATCTTCGGCCAGTAATTCGCCGGCGCGACGGGTTTGCAATTGGTCGGCGCCATGCCGAATCAACTGCTGGGCCCGCTCGAGCGCATCGAGGTGACGCCGGCGAGCCATGAACAGGCTTTCTTCTGGCGCAACGACACCGGCGAGCTGCTTGAGCCGCTGGCGCAACAGGGCAAGGCCGGCACCGGTCTGGGCCGACAGCGCAATCACGGTCGCGCCGTGCTCGGGATGGGCACCCGCCGGCAGGCCGCTGAGATCGCATTTGTTGTGGATGACGGTGATCCGTTCGGCCGGCACAGGCAGTGCTTCCGGTAGCGGCCACAATTGCTGCGGATCGGTTTCGCGGCTGTCGTTGCTGTCGACGACCAGGAGCAAGGCATCGGCATCGTTCAGTTCGGCACGAGCGCGCTGGATGCCGATCTGTTCAACCGGATCGTCGCTGTCGCGCAAACCGGCGGTGTCGATCAAATGTATCGGCAAGCCGTCGACCGTGATGAGTTCGCGCAGCACATCGCGGGTGGTGCCGGGGATATGGGTGACGATTGCACTGTCCTTGCCGGACAGGGCATTCAGCAACGAGGATTTGCCGGCATTCGGTTTGCCAGCGATGACCACTTTGATGCCTTCGCGCAGCACTTGCCCTTGTTTCGATGCTGACAACAGCTCGGCCAGATTTTGCTCCAGCGCCGCAACATCCGCGGCCACTTTGCCGTCGGACAGAAAATCGATTTCTTCTTCCGGAAAATCGATCGCGGCTTCGACATATATGCGCAGATGAATCAGCTGCTCGACCAGCGCATGCACGCGTTTCGAGAATTCGCCCGACAGCGAGCGCATCGCCAAACGCGCAGCGGTTTCCGAACTCGCGTCGATCAAATCGGCGATGGCTTCGGCTTGCGCCAG
>DASUEK010000058.1:0-7542 GCA_036275115.1 Permianibacter sp.
GGTGGTGTTCACCGAACACGGCCAGCGCTTCATGGATTACCTGAAGAAGCAGCATCCAGCAGTCGCCGCGCATTTGATCGAAGTGCAGGACATGGGCGCCGATACGGCGGTGATGCTGCGCGAACGGATTGACCGCGGCGAACTGCTGGTCATCGTCGGCGACCGGACGCCGGTGCACAGCGAAGGTCGCACCGAAACCCAAAGCTTCCTCGGCGCGCCGGCGGAATTCCCACAAGGACCGTTCATTCTGGCCAGTTTGCTCGACTGTCCCGTCTATCTGTTTTTCTGTTTGCGCGAGGGCAAGCGCTTTCGCGTCACGCTCGAGCCGTTTGCAAACAGCTTGGCGGTGAGCCGTGCCGAGCGTCGCCAGATGTTGCACACCGCCACCGCCCGATATGCCGAGCGGCTGGCCCATTACGCGAAGCAATATCCGCTGCAGTGGTTCAATTTTTTTGATTTCTGGCGCCCGGCGCCAACGAAGGCTGAACATCGTGACTGAGAATCGCAACTCCCGTACGCCGGTCGTCATCGGCGGCCACAAACTGACTATCGAACAGCTGGTGGCGGTCGCCGAACAGCGCGCACCGCTGCAGCTCAACCCGGCGCAGAAACCGCTGATTGATCGCGGTGCCGAATTCCTGCGCCAGTATCTGGCTGGCAACGGCATCATCTACGGCGTGACCACCGGTTATGGCGATTCGGTGACAACAGCAGTGCCGGATGCGCTGGTGCGCGAATTGCCGTTGCACTTGACCCGCTATCACGGTTGCGGCCTTGGCCGTTACCTCGATCCGGTCGCAACCCGCGCCGTGTTGGTGGCCCGACTCAATTCGCTGGCGCAGGGTTTCTCGGGCGTGCGCTGGGAGCTGCTCGAGCGCTTGGCGCTGTTGATCGAAAAGAACTGGTTGCCGTTCATTCCGGAAGAAGGTTCGGTTGGCGCCAGTGGCGATCTCACGCCGCTCTCTTATGTCGCTGCGGCGCTGGTCGGTGAGCGCGATCTGCTGGTCAATGGCGAGCGCGTTGCAGCGGCCGAGGTCTACAAGGCGCACGGCCTGCAACCGCTGACGCTGGCCCCGAAAGAAGGCCTCGCGATCATGAACGGCACCGCCGTCATGACCGCGCTGGCGGCGTTGGCATTCGAGCGGGCGGATTATCTGGGGCAACTGTCGTGCCGCATCACCGCACTGGCGTCGCTGACCATGCAGGGCAACCGCGGTCATTTCGATCCGCGTCTGTTCGCAGTCAAGCCGCATGCAGGTCAGCAATTGGTGGCGGAACGGATCTGGACCGATCTGGCGCCGGGTCAGCCGGAGCAGGGCCCGCGTCTGCAGGACCGCTATTCGATCCGCTGCGCACCGCATGTGATTGGTGTGCTGCAGGATGCGCTGTCGTGGATGCGCCGCGACATCGAGAACGAAATCAACAGCGCCAACGACAATCCGATCATCGATTGCGACGACGAAGTGGTGCTGCACGGCGGCCATTTCTATGGCGGTCACATCGCCTTTGTCATGGACAGCCTGAAGAACACGGTTGCCAATCTTGCCGATCTGATGGACCGGCAATTGGCCTTGCTGGTCGATCGCCGTTATAACCACGGCTTGCCGCATAACCTGTCCGGTGCCCACGGTGATCGGGCGCCGATCAATCACGGTTTGAAAGCCGTCCAGATCGGTGTGTCGGCGTGGACGGCCGAGGCGTTGAAGCAAACCATGCCGGCCAGCGTGTTCTCGCGTTCAACCGAGTGCCATAACCAGGACAAGGTCAGCATGGGCACCATCGCCGCGCGCGATTGCTTGCGGGTGATTGAACTGACCGAGCAGGTCGGTGCCGCGATGTTGATGGCGGTGGCGCAAGCGTATGAGCTGCGCGCCAGTGCCGGTGAGATTGTCAGTGCCGGCCACGCAGCAGCGCTCAGTCAGACCGTTACCGAGGTGCGCCGTTACAGCGGCTTCATCAGCGAAGATCGGATGCTGGAAATGGAGCTGCGAGAGTTGGTCGCGGCGATCCAGCAGCGCCAGTTCGCTCTCTATCAGTGACTGCCCCGGAATCTGCACCGTGAGCCACGTGTTGCGCGAAACTGAAATCGAACTGGAAGTGCCGTTTCACGACTGCGACATGATGTCGGTGGTCTGGCACGGCAACTATCTGCGCTATTTCGAAGTCGCTCGCTGTGCGCTGCTGCGCACCTTCGATTACGACTATATGCAGATGCGCGATTCCGGCTACCTCTGGCCGATCATCGATGCCCAGCTCAAGTATGTCGGCTCGGCACGGTTTGCCCAGCGCATCAAGGTGCGTGCTCAACTGGTCGAGTGGGAAAACCGGCTCAAGATCGAATACCTGATCCGCGATGCCGAAACCGATGCCCGTATCACCCGCGGTTACACCGTGCAGGTCGCCGTCGCCATCGCGACCGGTGAAATGCAACTGGTATCACCGCCGGTGCTGGCCGAACGACTGGGGTTGTTATCATGACGCGCTGGGCCGTACTGGTGCTGCTGAACAGTTTGCTGCTCGCTCCGCTGACCGTGGCGCAGGCCGAAGCCTTGACGCTGACGGCGTTAACGGAGCGGCTTGCAAGCCACATGCAGCAGCGGTCCCGTTTTGTGCAACTGAAAACCGTCAATGGCCTCAGCCGGCCGCTGCGCTCAACCGGCGAGGTGCTGGTGCTGCCAGAGCATGGCGTGCTTTACCAATTGCAAAAACCCATGGTGGCGCGTTACGGCATTGGCCGTGACAAATTGGTGCTCGAGGAAGCCGGTCAGCAGAAAGTGTTGCAGGCTAGCGACGCGCCGTGGCTGCGGACACTCGGGCGCTTGCTGCACAGCCTGCTGTCTGGTGAGCTCGCCGCACTGGAACAGGATTTTCATTGCCAACTGAGCAGCACCGATGCCGGTTGGCAGTTGCGGCTGACGCCGCGTCGTGAACCGCTCAGCCTCGCGCTGACCGACGTGCAGTTGCAAGGCAACGATACGGTTCAGCAGGTGCTGATTCGCGACAAAAATGGCGACCAGACTACGCTGCAATTTGAAGCTTTGCCGCCGGCCGCACCAAGCGCAGCTGAGCAAGCCCTGCTGGATCAGCTCAAGTGACGGTGCTGCGCTCGGTTCGGGTCTGGCTGTTTCTGCTGCTGCTGGCCTTGGCCGGTGGATTTGTCGCGCACAAGCTGCAGCAAGGCAACATCTTCAGTACCGATCTGCTGGCGCTGCTGCCAGCAACCGAACGTGACCCGCTGGCCGAACAGGCGGCGCAGCAAGTGCAAACCGCCATCGGCAGTCACACGCTGTTCCTGATCGGCCATCCCGATCGCGAACGGGCGCGCGCTGCCGCCAATGATTTCGTTGCGAGCCTGCGTGCGGCAGCGGTGTTTGACCGAATACAGTTCGAGCTGCCTGCCGGCGCCCAGCAACAACTCATCGACCGCCTGTTGCCCTATCGCAGCGCGCTGCTGACGTCCGCTGATGCGGCGCTCATCAGCGCCGGTGGCGAACCGCTGCAACAACGGCTGTTGCAGGCCTTGTATTCACCGCTGGCGGTTGCCGTACCGGGTGCGGACCCGTTCGGGTTCTTTGCCAACAGCGTGCAGCAAATGCGCGCCGGTGCCGGCGTTGCCCAGCTCGACGACGGTCTGCTGACCGTCAGCCGTGACGGCCGGGTGTATCTGTTGATTGATGCGGTATCCAGCCAGTCGGTATTCGATGACCGCTATCAGCGGCAGGCGATTGCAGCGATCACGGCGGCAAAAGCCAAAGCCGTCGCTGCCGGCGCTGAGGTGCTCGGTACCGGCACACTGCGGTTTGCGGCCCAGGCCCGTGCCGACGGTGAGCGCGATGTCAGCGTGATCGCCAGCATCAGCACGGTTGGCGTGTTGCTACTGGTCTTGCTGACGTTCCGCCGCGCCGCGCCGCTGCTGCTGATGTTTGCGGTGATCGGTGCCTCATTGCTGGGCGCGACCGCACTGGCGATCCTGATTTACGGCAAGCTGCATCTGCTGACTTATGTGTTTGGTACAACGCTGATCGGTATCGCTGGCGATTACGCGCTGCACTATCTGACCTTGCATGCCAGTAGCACCCCCGGCATAACACAATGGAATGCGAATGCCGCGATGCGGCACTTGTTCAAGCCGCTGACGGTCGCGATGCTGACCACCTTCATGGCGTATCTTGCGATCGCATTGACGCCATTCAGTGCCTTCCGGCAAATCGCCCTGTTCTGCATGCTCGGTTTGCTGTGTGGCTATCTGGCGGTGTTGCTGCTGTTGCCGGCGGTGTTGATAGCGCCAACCAAACGCGCGCCCGCGGCACTCGCATGGACCGGCGCTTTGCACGATCGCCTGCTGGCCTGGCGTCAGCATCGTCGACCGGTTTATCTGCTGATCGGTGCACTGGTCCTGATGGCGGTGCCCGGTTGGTGGCTGTTGCATGCTGATGATGACATTCACTTGCTACAGAAGTCGGATCCCGGCTTGCTTGCCGAGCAGCAACAGATCGGCGACATCCTGCAACAGAATGGCAATAGCCAATTCTTTCTGGTTCGTGCCCGTGATGAAGCCGAATGGCGGGCGCGCGAGCAGGCCTTGGTCGCGACGCTGCAGCAGGCGCGCCAACACGGCGCTTTGCTCGGCTGGCGTGCCTTGTCCGACGCACTGCCGAGCGTTGCCGTGCAGCAGCAGCGCATCGGTTTGCTTGAACGCGCATTCGACGCCAGCGGTAGTTTGCATACCGCCTTGCAGGCGCTGGAGTTTTCCGCCGAAGACATCGCGGCGCTGCAACAGCAAACCGTGACCCGCGCGCTGCTACCGATTTCCGACTATCTGGCCATGCCGCACAACCAGCCGCAGCGTTTGCAATGGCTGGCGCCCGCCGACGGTGGCGTTGCCAGCATCGTGCTGCTTGATGGCATTCATGATCTGGATGCGCTGGCCGCAATTGAATTGGCTGGCATCAGCTTTGTCGACAAGACCGCCAGCATATCGGCGTTGTTTCAGTCGTTCCGGGAACAGGCAACGGGTTATGTGTTGCTGGCATACGTCGGCACCTTGCTGTGGCTGCTGTGGCAGTGCGGCTGGCATGGCGCCTTGGTGCGGTTGCTGCCGACTGCATTGGCGAGCGGCTTGACGCTGGCTGTACTCGGTTATGCCGGGCAGCCGTTCAACCTGTTCACCGGCATCGCCCTGTTGTTGGTGCTGGGTATCGGCATCGATTACGCGCTCTTTCTCGCCGAAGGCGAAGGCCATGAACCGGCCAGTTTGCTTGCCATTCTGCTGTCAGCGCTGACCGCCGTGCTCGGCTTTGGTTTGCTGGTTGGCGCCAGCTTGCCGGCGGTGTCCGGGTTTGGTTTGACCGTTTTGATTGGTGTGCTGCTGGCGCTGATGCTGGCGCCACTGACGCTGGTGCTGGTGCCGGAAACTCGCGTGTCAGAAAGACCGGTCCCCGAAATGCCGTTGAAGGAAACACCGTGATCCGTTTGTTGTTGACTGTGTCACTGGCAGCGCTGCTGTCTGCCTGCGCCAGCACGCCGTGCGTACGCTGGGCCGGCAGTGCGCGCTGGTGCGCCGCGCCGCTCCCTGCTGACCCGCCGTTTGCCCGCAGCGAAGACATTGTCAACGCCGATGCCCGCGGCGAAAAATTGATGGTGCTGGCGAGCACCGAATGGAGTGCCACGCAGTTCACCCAAGTGGTGTTGACACCCTTTGGTCAGCGCTTGTACCGGCTGCAATACGATGGCAAGCAGGTTTCGTTTGATGCCGGCTTGCTGCCCGTGCCAGTCAAGCCGGAGCAGTCCTTGCTCGACATTCAGCTGATGCTGTGGCCGCTGTCCTTGTTGCAGGCGCAGTTGCCGTCGGGCTGGTCGCTGCAGGAAGATCCGGCAACCGGTGCCCGCCGCCTGCGCGCCGGCGACGAATTGCTCGCCGAAGTGAACCGGCTCAGCACCGACGAAGTGGAGCTCGTTCAACACCGCCTCGGTTATACCGTGCGGGTGCAAACGCTGGAGCAGAGTCAATGAAGCAGGGAGTGAACGCGGCGAGCTATTACCTGTCGGCACCCGGTCTCGTCTGTCCGCTCGGCGCCGATCGACATGATGTCGCCGAGGCCCTGTTCGCCGGTCGCCCCGGTTTGCAGGCGGAAACCGGCTGGCTGCCCGAGCGCAGCGCCTGGCTCGGCAAAGTCACGGCGACGCTGCCGGCCATTGCGCCGGAACTGGCCGCATTTGCCTGCCGCAACAACCAATTGCTGCTGGCGGCGTTGCAACAGCTGCAGCCAACGATTGATGCCGTATTGCAACGTTATCCGCGCCAGCGCATTGGTGTGGTGATTGGCTCCAGCACCTCGGGCATTGATCGTGGTGAAAATGCGCTGCTCGTTCAGGCGCAGACCGGCGCGTTTCCGCCCGACTTTCATTATCGCCAACAGGAAATTGGTGCGCCGGCATTGTTCATCGCGCGCCAGCTTGGCATCAGCGGCCCGGCTTACACGGTGTCGACCGCCTGCACGTCGAGCACGCGGGCGGTGTTGTCGGCGCGTTGGTTGTTGCAAGCGGATTTGTGCGACGCGGTGATTGTCGGCGGTGCCGATTCGCTGTGCCGGCTGACGGTGCAAGGTTTCGCGGCGCTGGAATCGTTTTCGCAAGCGCAATGCCGGCCGTTCAGCGCCGATCGCGATGGCATCAATATCGGTGAAGGCGCCGCACTGTTTGTGCTGAGCCGTGAACCGCTCGATGACACACCGGTGCGCCTGCTCGGCGGCGCCGCCTCTGCTGACGCTTACCATATTTCGGCGCCGCAACCGGATGGTCTCGGTGCCGAACGGGCGCTACGCGGTGCGCTCGCCGATGCCGGCGTCGATGCCGCGGCGGTCGAGTATTTGAATCTGCACGGCACCGCGACGCCGAAGAATGACGAGATGGAAGCGAAGGCGGTCAACCGGGTATTCGGCGCCGGGTTGCCGTGCAGCAGCACCAAGTCGCTAACCGGCCATCTGCTCGGAGCAGCAGGGGCGGTCGAACTCGCGTTCTGTTATCTGGCACTGCAACATGGGCGTTTGCCGGTACAATCGCCACCACGCGTGCCGGATGAAGCCTTGCCGGCTCTGAATCTGGTTACGGCGCCGCAACAGGCAACCCTCAACACTGTGATGACAGCGAACTATGCCTTCGGTGGCAGCAATGTGGCGCTGGTACTGGGCCGCGTTGCAGTCGGCACGTAGAAACAGGCGAGCAAATTTTCAGGAGAGCGCAGGTGACGCTGGCGTTTCAACAATGGTCGATGGCAGAGCTGTTGCCGCATGCCGGTGACATGATCCTGCTCGACGCAGTGCTGAGCTGCGACGACGAGCAAATCGTCGTCACCGCGACGCCGCATGCCGACACCATTCTGGTTGACGACAAGGGCGTGCTGCCGGCCTGGACCGGTATCGAATACATGGCGCAGGCCATTGCCTGTTTTGCCGGCGTGCACGAGCGCGTGCATGGCCGGCCGCCGAAAGTTGGTTTTCTGCTTGGTACCCGCAGCTACGACAGCAAGGTGGCGGCGTTTGC
>DASUEK010000059.1:0-4614 GCA_036275115.1 Permianibacter sp.
GGCGTCGGTTTTGCGTGGGCGTCGATCCTGTCGCTGCCGTATGCCTTGTTGTCGAACAGCCTGCCGGCCGAGAAGATGGGCATTTACATGGGCATCTTCAATTTCTTTATCGTGATTCCACAATTGCTCGCCGCAAGTGTGCTGGGATTCCTGCTGAAAACGTTTTTCGGCGGGCAGCCGCTGTTCGCGCTCATTATCGGCGGCGTCAGCCTGCTGGTGTCAGGGCTTTGTGTCTTGCGGGTGCGTGAGTTTAACCGCGTGCCGGATGGCGAACCGGCGCTGGCCAAGTAAAGCCGGCACGAGCCAAATAGAGGCCTGTGCAATCCGTTGATGGATTGTGACAGGCTCTGCCGCGTCGGCCGGATTGGCCCGGAGACGCAAGGGCGCTTTTATCCGATGTCTGCGTTCAGGAAGCTGTTCATGAAGCTGTTGTCCTCGCCACTGGTGTGGTCGTTGTCACTCTTGGGTCTGGTTGCTTGCGATAACGCCGCCCCGCCTGCCGACACTGCTGCGGTGACATCCGCACCGGCAAACGTCAGTGAGTCGTTCTACGGCACGCTGGAACCGTTCGCCAGCGAAGCGGTTTACTTCGTCGTCACCGACCGTTTTGTCAACGGCGACAGCAGCAATGATCAACGCGAACAGGGCGGTGCCTGGCGCACATTCGATCGACCGGTGCCCGGTGCGCCGGCGGGCGAAAGTGACAACATCGGCTACCTCGGTGGCGACTTCAAAGGCGTGGTCGATAATCTCGATTACATTCGTGACATGGGCTTCTCGGCGATCTGGATCACGCCGATTGTTGACCAGCCGGATGCGGCGTTTTCCGGTGGTAAGCCGGTCAGTTGGGGCAGCTTCTGGACCGATCAGGGCAAGACCGGCTATCACGGGTACTGGGGCGTCAATTTCTACAAACTGGATGAGCACTTGCCGAGTGCAGGGCTCGATTTCGCCGGCTTCAGCAAGGCCGTGCACGACAAGAACATGAAAGTGGTGCTCGATATCGTCGGCAACCATGGCGCGCCGGCATACACGATGCCAACCGCGCAACCGGAATTTGGCAAGGTCTATGGCAAGGACGGTGAGCTGATCGCGGATCACGGCAACCTGCCGCCGGCCCAGCTGGATCACAACAATCCCTTGCATCAATTCTTCAACAAGCAGCCGGGCATTGCCGAGCTGTCTGATTTCAACGAAAACCATCCGGCGGTACTGGAGTATCTGGTCGGCGCCTACAGTCAGTGGATCGAGCAGGGCGCTGATGCCTTCCGCATCGATACTATCGGTTGGATGCCACACACGTTCTGGAAGCAATTTGCCGATCGTATCCGGGAGAAGAAGCCCGGCATGTTCATGTTCGGCGAGGATTTTCGCTGGAAAGCCGATGAAATCGCGCCGCACACCTGGCCGCAGCACGGCAGCATCAGCGTGCTCGATTTTCCGCAGAAGGCGTCCTTCAGCAAGGTGTTTGAGAATGCCACCGGGGATTTTGCGACGTTCAATGAGTCGCTGTTGCTGGAGCAGGGGCCGTATCAGAATCCTTATGATCTGATGACCTTCTATGACAATCATGACATGCCGCGAATGAACGCCAGTGATAGCGGCTTCATCAACGCACATAACTGGCTGTTCACCGCGCGCGGTATTCCAGTGGTTTACTACGGTTCCGAAATCGGTTTCATGCGCGGCAGGGCCGAGCATGCCGGTAACCGCAACTATTTCGGTCAGGACCGCATCAATGCCGCCGGCAGCCATCCGATCCATCAAGCCTTGCGACGCATTGCCAAGGTTCGCGCCGAGTCACCGGCCTTGCAGCGTGGCTTGCAGGCCAATGTGGAGCTCGCGGGCGATCGGGCGGCGTTTTATCGGGTTTACCAGCATGAGGGCGTCAACGACATTGCATTGGTGTTGCTGAACAAAGGCGAGCAGCCGGCACAGTTCACTATCTCGCAGTGGTTGGAGCCGGGGCTGTGGCAGCCGGCGCTGGGCGGTGATCCTATTTCAATTGCTGCCGGCAACAGTTTGCAGACGACGGTGCCGGCACATGGCGTGCAGGTATTCCGGTTGCAGGCACCGGTCAGTCGGGCGGATTTTCAGCAGCGTTTGCGCGAGCTGATGGCTGCAGTTGGCAAACCGGTGCTGGCGGAATCGGCGACGCCGTGAGCCACTGCCGATTCAGAGAAAATCAGCCAAATCTGAAAACACCAAGCCGGCTTGCTGCCGGCTTGGTGTTTTATGGGTAGAGCGTGGTGCACGCGCTCAGCGTGCCACGGTGCCGCTTCCAGGCGGTGATTCGGTGGCCGGTTTGCCAGCGGTTTTGTGGTCAGCCGGCTTGCTGCCACAGGAGCGTCGGACGACCAGTTGCGCCGGGAACTTGATGTTCTCGACAGGCTCGTTGTGGATCTGCTTGAGCAGAGTATCGACCAGCAGTTCGCCGGCACGCTTGGTGTCTTGCAGCACGCTGGTCAGTGGCGGATTGGTGAAGGTGGCAAGCGGAATGTCATCGAAGCCGGCGACCGCGATATCGTCCGGTACCTTGAAACCTTTTTCACCGAGTGCCCGCATGGCGCCGATGGCGATCAGATCACTGGCCGCGAATATTGCATCGAAGCGCACATCGCGTTCGAGCAGGGTGCAGACCGCGTCATAGCCTTGTTGTTCCGAGGTGATGGCATCGACCTGCAAGCGTGCATCCACGCGCAAGCCGGCCGCAGTCAGCGCATCGGTGTAACCACGATAGCGGTCAAAAAATTCCGGGCAGGTTTGATCCGCGCCACCAAGGAATGCGATATGGCGCCGGCCTTGCCGAATCAAGTGCGCGGTGCAGTCGCGACCACCTTGAACATTGTCGCAGCCAATCGACACCCCGAGCTGGTCTTCCAGCACCGCGCCCCAGCGAACGAAATGGGTGCCTTGCTCGATCAGTTTTTCCAGCGTGCTGCGGTAATCCATGTAATCGCCATAGCCGAGCAGAATCAGACCGTCGGCGCGCTTGCTGTCTTCGTAATCGGCATGCCAGTCGGTCGAGAGCTGCTGAAACGACACCAGCAAATCGTAATTGCGGCGGGCGCAGGCGCGGGTGATCGAGCCGAGCATCGACAGAAAGAACGGGTTGATGTTGGAGTCATCCGGGGTCGGGTCTTCGAACAAGAGCAGCGCCAGGGTGCCGCTTTGCTGTGAGCGCAGACTGGAGGCGTTTTTGTCGACCTTGTAATTCAGCTCGCGGGCAATCTCGAGTATGCGCTGGCGAGTTTCCTCACTGACCAGCGGACTGCCGCGCAAGGCGCGCGAGACCGTTGGCTGGGAGACGCCGGCGCGATAGGCGATATCGAACGACGTGGCTTTACGTTTGGGACGCGACAAGATCAGAACTCCATCGAGCTGAAGCCCTAATATACCTGCGTCGCTTGCAAGACTGTAGGGTGTCGCGGCGCTTCATGCGCGGGCCGATGCCGGCTTCTCGGACTGGCGTTCAGTGCAGCGATGGCGGCGTTCGCGCCGCGGGTTCCGTGTGCGTGCGACAGACCTAGCGTTTCGGGTCGTGTTGATGGTCGCTGTGCTGATGGCCGTGCTGATGGTCGTGGTGAGGCTTGTGGCCATGATCATGATGATGGCCGTGTTCGTGATGGTGATCGAGATCCTGGCCGTGTGCATGACCGTCTTCATCATGGTGATGGTGCGGTCGGTGCCGGTGAATCAGCACATGCAGCAGTGCGCCGGCCAGAAAGGCCTGCAATCCGGCTGCCGTGGTGTGGCTCAATGCTGGCACCACCTGTTGGGTCAACACAAAACCAACGATGGTCGCGAGCCCCATACCGATCAATGTGATCACCGACATGGTCCGGCCGAGTGCATGCCGCACCAGCCACCAGATGGCGAGCCCGAGCGGCAATTGATGCAGCACGACTGCCGCCGCCAACCATTGATCGGCACCAGCGGCGGCAAGCGTTGCGCCGTCCATCAGCGAATGCACGGCCAGTGCGAGCGCGCCGAGCAGGGCCGTCAGCGAATGGGTCGGCAGCGCCAACCGGGAAAACACCTGTTCGATCAGACTGGGCAGCGCCATGGCCACCAGGCCAAGCAGCGGACCAACCCAGCCAATCTGCTCATAGCCTTCGACAAACACTTCGATCAGCACAATCAACACGATCACGCCGACCAACAGCCGATCGAGGATGTCGTGCAGGCGCCGCCAGCGATGCAGCAGGCCGTACAGCCAGGGGGCGAGGCCAAGCGAAATCAGGCTGATGATCAGGGCGGTCATGGTGGGCAGGGGAGACGTCGGTCGAGGCGAGGCATTCTACTGGTTTGCGCCGCGCTTGGCTTGCAGGTTCCGTCACCGGCCTGCCCTTGCCAAACCGGTTAACGCGTTCGCAAGGGCGGCAAGCCGATGACAGCGGCCGGCACAAGACCAGCCGCTACCCGTTTGATTTGATCTGGTGTTATTTGGTCCAGCGCTTCATCCATTCGAACACCGCGTTGTGCCACTGCACGCTGTTCTGCGGTTTCAGGATCCAGTGGTTTTCATCCGGGAACACCAGCAGCTCGCTCGGAATACCGCGACGTTGCAAGGCGGTGAACGCGGCAATGCCCTGCCCATACGGCACCCGGTAA
>DASUEK010000060.1:0-59151 GCA_036275115.1 Permianibacter sp.
GCCGGACCTTCCTCGAAAAACCGGGCAAATCCGGATGCAAGTGTTTGAAATCCTTCCTTCCGGCCCGATTCGTGGCCGGGTGCGCGTGCCCGGCTCCAAGTACCAGGCCAACCGCGGCCTGCTTTTGGCTGCGCTGGCCGATGGCGACAGCGAACTGTCACCGGTGCCGGCCAATGATGATATCCGCCGGGTCCAGGACGGCATTGCCGTGCTCGGCGCCGGCGTGCGCGCAGACGGCGACCGGATCTTTGTTCGGGGCGTTGGCGGCAAGCTGCGCGGCGGGCAGATCAACGTCAACGCCAGCGGCACCTTTGCCCGGTTTGTCTCGGCGCTGGCCGGTTTGTCGCAAGAACCGGTGACCATCGACGGCAGTGCCCGGATGCGCGAACGGCCGATGGCCGATCTGTGCGCTGCCTTGCGCTCGCTCGGTGTTACCGTGACCAGCAATCAGGTGACCGATGCGCTACCGCTGACCATACAAGGTCCGCTGCAAGGCGGTGTTTGCGAATTGCCGGGTCATGTCAGCAGCCAGTTTTTGAGTGCGCTGTTGCTGGTGGCGCCATACGCGCTGCGCGATGTCACTATCCGGCTGACCACGCCTTTGGTATCGCGGCCGTTTGTCGAGATGACGCTGGCGATGATGGCCGAATCCGGCGTTGAAGTTGAATCGCATGGTGAAGAATTTACCGTGCGCGCCGGCCAGCGTTATCGCGCCCGTCGCTTTGATCTGGAAGCGGACCCGTGCAGCGCGTCGTACTTTCTCGCCGCGGCGGCCTTGACCGCCGGTGAAATCACCGTCGACGCGTTCAACATCGAATCGGTGCAAGGCGAAGCGCGCTTGC
Source organism: Permianibacter sp. (assembly GCA_036275115.1). Taxonomy (GTDB): domain Bacteria; phylum Pseudomonadota; class Gammaproteobacteria; order Enterobacterales; family Permianibacteraceae; genus Permianibacter. The sequence continues at coordinate 843 of DASUEK010000060.1, forward strand.
CGCTGCTGCTCGATCAGATGGGTTGCCTTATCAAACGCACGCCCGATGGCCTGAAATTATCCGGCCCGGCGCTCGGCCTGCGTGCCATCGATGCCGATATGGGCAATATGCCGGATGTGGTGCAGACGGTCGCGGTGCTGGCGGCATTTGCCAACGGCGTTTCCCGTTTCCACAATATCGGCCATCTGGCGCACAAGGAATCGAACCGGATTTTTGATACCGCGCTGGAGCTGAAGAAAATGGGAGTCAAAGTCGAAGCTACCGCTGATGCGCTGATTGTCGAAGGCGGGGAGCCGCATGGTGCGCTGATAGAAACTCACGAAGACCACCGGATGGCGATGAGTTTTGCCATTGCCGGGCTGGCGATTCCGGGCGTGCGGATTGCGCATCCGGACGTGGTCGGGAAGTCGTTTCCGCAGTATTGGGATACGCTGCGTGGATTGGGCGTGCAGATTGTCGATAAAGAGTTGACGGGCGAGTCAGGAGGGTAGATGCGGCTTTTTGGGGATCAATCTTTATTTGCTTTTGGGGTGCATGAAGATGATCAGGCTGATTTGCGAAAAGTCGATATTTTTATTGGCGGCCGAAATGTCTGTTGTGATGACAACTGTGTATATCTGCCTCATTTTGCCGCCCGCTTAAAGGACGTTGTTGCCGATCATTCAATGAAGGATAACTCTTGGAAGTATGAACGTTACCTAGCTGGGATGACTGTTGAACAAATTCATACCTTCCTGATGAGCACCAGAGATAGCGAGTCTGAGAATTATGGTTTGGAAGACGACCGGCTTTATCCATACTATCGATTCCTTGACTGGGGTCCGACAACCGACAACTTAACTAGCTTCTTGTTTCCGTTTGGTAATGAGCTGTATCTGACGTATGAGTTCTGGCGAGATGCTCACAAGCCGAAAGAGGATGTTGGGAGGGTGTTTGGTGTATCGACATCGCAGCATCAGATTGTAAGTGCCATATCTGACTTTCTGGCTTATTTGAAGTAGTCGGTTGGCTCTGTGGCAGCTCCGCTTCGCTTGAGCTGCCCTACAACGATAAATTATTGACTTGCACATTACGCAATGACGAGAGAACTCCATGGCCGGTGACAGTTTTGGCACCCTGTTTCGCATCAGTACCTTTGGTGAATCGCACGGCCCCGGTGTCGGTGTGATTGTGGAGGGTTGCCCGCCAGGATTGCCGATTACGGCGGCCGAGATTCAGCATGAGCTGGACCGGCGTCGGCCGGGGCAGAGCAAAATCTCGACCCAGCGCAAGGAACCGGATGCGGTCGAGATTCTGTCCGGCGTGTTGAACGACACCACCACCGGCACGCCGATTGCGCTGCTGATCCGCAATACCGATCAGCGCTCGCACGATTACGACGAGATGGCCCAGCTGTATCGGCCCGGCCATGCCGATTTCACCTATCAGCAGAAATACGGCATCCGCGATGTGTCCGGCGGTGGTCGCAGCTCGGCGCGGACGACCGCGGCAACGGTGGCTGCTGGTGCGATTGCCAAGAAATTGTTGGCAGTGAAGTGGGGCGTGCAGATTCACGCCTGGGTCAAATCGGTCGGCGCACTGCAGCTGCAAACGCCGGCGGAAGCGGTCGATGTCAGCCAGATTGAATTGAACGATGTTCGTTGCCCGGATCAGGCGTTGGCCGCGCAGATGCACGCGCTGATTGAGCAAACCCGCAAGGACGGCGATTCACTCGGCGGTGTCGTTGAGTGCATCGCTCGCGGCGTGCCGGTGGGTTGGGGCGAGCCGATTTTTGATCGGCTGGAAGCGGATCTGGCCAAGGCCATGTTGGCGATCAATGCCAGCAAAGGCTTTGAAATTGGCTCGGGTTTCGGCGGTACGCATCTGACCGGCTCACAACACAATGATCCGTTCATCAATGACGGCGGCGTCATCAAAACGCAGGGCAACAACCACGGTGGCGTACTCGGAGGCATCTCGACTGGTATGCCGGTGGTGTTCCGCGTCGCGTTCAAACCGACCGCGACCGTTGCCAAGTTGCAGCAGTCGGTGGATGTCAACGGGAATGCGGTCGAGTTTCGCGGCCGTGGCCGTCACGATCCGTGCGTGTTACCGCGCGCGGTGCCGATTGTCGAGGCGATGTCGGCGCTGGTGCTGGCCGACCACGCCTTGCGCCAGCAGGCGACGACGGTCTTGCGTGGATAAAAAAACGGCAACGGGATCGCTCCTGTTGCCGCCAACACATCAGCTTTCTTTCACTGCAGACTGCGTTTTCGCAACGGGCGCGGCCGTTGCCGATGTTCCTTCCTGCTGTCGCGGTACGAACCGCTAGCGCTTGCTTGGCAAAATTCCGAACCGTTAAACCTTGAATCGCGACACCAGCGTGGTCAGCTGTCCCACGACTTCGCGCAATTGCTGTTCCGATTTGGCAGTGATCTCGGACGCTGCCAGCGTGTGTTCATAGGCATTGTGGATACCGACCACGTTGCGGTCGATTTCCTGCATGGTCGCGGTTTGCTCTTCGGTTGCGGTGGCGATTTGGGTGTTCATGTCGGCGATGTGGCTGATCGACTCGTTGATGGTGGTGAACGAGTTGCCGGCCGCATTGGCGGTGCGCAGGCTCAGGTCAGCGCGTTCGCGGCCCTGCTGCATGGCGCTCACCGCCGAACTGGCCCGCTGCTGAAGCTGTTCGATCATGTGCTGGATTTCGCCGGTCGATTCCTGGGTGCGCTTGGCGAGCACCCGAACCTCGTCGGCGACCACGGCAAATCCGCGGCCTTGATCGCCCGCACGCGCCGCTTCAATGGCGGCATTGAGTGCGAGCAGATTGGTCTGTTCGGCGATGTTGCGGATGACATCGAGAATCGCGCCGATGCTTTGGCTGTGTTGCTGCAGTTCACTGATGACATCGCCAGCGCGGCCGACTTCTTCGGCGAGGCGCTGGGTCGAGGCATTGGCTTCACCGACCCGGCCAAGACCGGCATTGGCTTCACGCTGGGTTTCCGAGACTTTTTGCGAAGCCTGTGCCGCGCTTTGCGCAACGTGCTGACTGGTGGCGGTCATCTCGTTGAGTGCGGCAACCAGGCTGGTCAGCTCCTGCTCTTGCCGGCTCAGCGGTTCGCGCAAATCGGTCAGGGCTTGCCCGGCCAGACTGGCCGAGTCATTGAGCTGCCGGGTCGCGGCGACCACATCGGTGATGGTGGTGCGGATGCTGCCGATGAAATGGTTCATCGTGCGCGCCAAATCGCCGAGTTCATCGCTGGAGTTGTGTTCGACGCGCCGGGTCAGATCGCCTTCCCCTTCGGCGATGTCTTTCATCCGGGCGAGAATCGCGTGCAGTGGCCGCGTCACCAGCTTGCCGATCAGGTAGCTGATGCCAAATTGCAGCACAACCAGCATGACCACCATGCGGATCACGGTGTTGATGATGCCGGCACGCAGTTCACTTTGGATGCGCGAGTCATCAATGTATAGCGTGGCGGTGCCGACGGCATTTTTCTGGCCGTTTTCTTCCAGTTCCAGCGGGATCTTGACGGTGATGAAGTCGCCGGCCGGGGCTACTTTGATGTCGGCGGGTGCGTTGCCGTCTTTGCTTTCCAGGCCGAGTACGACCTGGGCGTTGCCGTCGTAGACCAGCACGGCACGAAGATCCGGATTGGCGAGCTCTGCTACGACAAATTTACGGGCGGTGTCGACCGCAAAATCCCACAGCGGCTTCGGTAAGCTGGTCGCCAGCCGACCGCTGATATGCTGGCTCTGATTGTCGAGCTCGGTTTGCAGCCGGGTGCGGGTACTGAGGAAGTCGATGATGCCGAAAACCACCAGTACAACGGTCACCAGTGCGGCGGCGCCATAATTGATCTTACTGCGTAGAGATGCCATGGCCGGTTCGATTTACCCCTGTTTGGGCAAAGCCTAGTCGGCCATGGGAATTTTGCCAGTCGTAGCGACGGGGCCAGCAGACCGTGCCTGCTGGCACAACGGCTCAGCGCAACAACCGTGCGGTGAAGGTGCTGCTGATGAACAGGCAAAGGCTGACCAGCAATTCGGCGCCTGCCCAAATCCGTTCGCCCGGCCCTGCCATCAACGCGACGACGGCATGGCAGAAATACAGCAAGGACAGCACCGCCAACGCCAACACGGCAGCGCGTTTGCCACGCAGTAACCACGGTGCGGGTAAAAGGAGGGGCAGCAAGGCCAGCGCGAGACTCCAGAACGGTTGCGGCGTCGGCACTTTCTGGTGCCAGACCAGCAACAAGGCGATCAGGGTCAACCAGCTCAGCACGGTCAACCGGTGCCAGCGATGCGGTGTTGCATGCGGCGGCACCGACGGTGTGCTGGCCGGAGGGGACGCCGGTGGCGGAGTGGCGGGTGTGGTCATGTTGGCAGCGGTCCTCGTTGCAATTGCCAGGCGGTACGTGCCAGTCGGGCACCGAGCGCACGGCAAAGTTCTTTTTCGTCGTCACTGAGTGGTTGTTGGCCATCCTGCCCGGCCCAGTGCGAGACGCCATACGGCGTGCCACCGGTGCGTGTGCGCGACAGGGCCGGCTCGGTATACGGCACACCGAGCAGCAGCATGCCGTGGTGAAGCAGCGGCAACATCATCGACAGCAGCGTCGATTCCTGACCGCCATGCAAGGTCCCGGTCGAGGTAAATACGCAGGCCGGTTTGCCGGCCAGAGCGCCGGACAGCCAGAGCGCGCTGGTGCCGTCGAGGAATCCCTTCAGCGAAGCGGCCATGTTGCCAAACCGGGTCGGACTGCCGAGTGCCAGACCATCGCAGCTACGCAATTCTTCGAGGCTGACGTACGGCGCGCCTTGCTCGGGCACCGCGGCTTCGGCGGCGGCGGTGGCCGGCGTCAAGCGCGGTACGGTGCGCAACCAGGCTTCGCAGCCGTCGACCGATTCAATGCCGCGCGCGATGTGGCGCGCCAATTCGGCGGTGTGGCCATGCACCGAGTAATAGAGCACCAACAGTTTCATGACGCCTCCGCCAGCAACGGCAACAGATTTTCCGGTGGCCGGCCGATGACCGCGCGGTGGCCGTTACTGATGATGGGCCGCTGCAACAGCACCGGATGCTCGCTGATGGCAGCAAGCAGTGTCGCGTCGTCGGTGATGGTTGCCAGCCCCAGTGCGAGAGAGGGCGGTTCGTGGTCGCGCAGCAGTTGCCGCGCCGGAATCGCCAGTTGCCGCAACAGCTGGCGCAAGGTGTCGGCATCCGGAGGGGTATCAAGGTAGTGCACCACGTTGGGTTCGATCCCGTGTTGCCGCAACAGCGTCAGGCATTCGCGCGATTTGCTGCAACGCGGGTTGTGATAAATGGTCCAGACCATCTGTTAGACTCCGCCAATTCGCCGGCATTCTAACAGTCCGTCGGCGGCAATCGCAGCGCGAACAGCGCCGATGCGCATCACGGTAGTGGCAATCAGATCAGGAGCGGTACGGAGTCATGGCAGAACGCGCGCGCTGGTGGTGGGGATTTTTGCGCTTTGTTGTGCGCCGTTATGTCCACGATCGCTGTCAGGCGGTGGCCGCCAATCTGACCCTGACCAGTTTGCTGGCGTTGGTGCCGTTGCTGACCGTGATGGTCAGCACCTTCAAATTGCTGCCGGGCATGAAAGGGGCCCGACGCACGCTGGAGGATTTCCTGTTTGAACATTTCGTGCCCGGTGCTGGCAGCGCGGTCAAAGCGCATGTGCTGGAGTTTGTCGGCCGGGCCGGACAGTTGCAGCTGGCCGGTGCCGTCATTCTGATCATCACGGCACTGATGCTGATGGGCTCGATCGACCGGGCCGTCAACGGCATCTGGGGCAGCCGGCCGACCCGGCGGCTGGGCAGCAAATGGTTGCTGTACTGGGCCATCCTGACGCTGGGGCCGTTGCTGATCGGATTGAGCGTCGGCATCAGCTCGTATTTCTTCTCGTTGCCATACATCAAGGAGGCGGCGGGGGCGGCGCGATCATCGCTGACGTTTGTGCTGCCGCTGACGCTGACCACGCTGGGCTTTTTTGTCTTGTATGCCTGGGTGCCGAATCGTTACGTCAAACCGCGGCATGCCATTTCCGCAGCGCTGGTCGCGGCCATCCTGTTTGAACTGGCCAAGCGCGGCTTTGGTTTGTTCGTGACCGCGATGCCGACCTACAAAGCCATTTTCGGCGCGCTGGCGGCGCTGCCGATACTCGTGATCTGGATGTATCTGTCGTGGTCCATCATGTTGCTGGGCGCCGAGATTTGTCACGCGCTTGGCCATTACCGACCGAGCCACGGCCGCAGCCAGGATCCGTTCATCGTTGCGGTGTTGCTGTTGCAGGAAGTCCTGGCTGGCCAACGCCGTGGCGTACTGCGCACCAGTGACGATGTCATGCTGGCGGTCGGCAGCGAAAATGCCGATGATGTTTTGGCCGAGCTGGAGCGACAGGGCTTTATCGGCCGGGTGCGCGAGAACGAACTGTGTTTTGCCCGCGATCCGGACAGCCTGACGCTGTATCACCTGCAGGCACATCTGCCGTGGCGTTTGCCCGCTGCTGCACTGGTGCGTCAGGCGCTTGGCGCGCAGCATCCATTGGTGGCGCAACTGGAAACGCTGGATGGCGTGGTCCAGCAAACCTTGGCGGTGCCGATGCGCGAGCTGTTGCGCTGACGAGTCCTTGTGCGGACTGGCGTCAACGGCGAAGGAGCCGCCATCAACGCACCAATAAAAAACCGACCGCATGGTCGGTTTTTTATTGGTGGGCCACCGCGGCGATGGACGCCTCAGTGATCACCGGGCAGTGGCACGTTGTCGAGTGTGATGCGCTCGTCGTCCTCGCTGCCGCGCACCGGTTCCGGCTCTTCTTCGTAAACATAAACCTGATAGAAGAAACGCTCGACCAGCGGCGTTGCTTCCACCCGCATCCGCGCCCGCACTGACAGCGATTCGACGCCGATGCTCAGCACCAACGGCCGGCCGTCCTGATACAGGCCGCGCTGGGCGACCACGGTCGGGCTCGACAGGCCGTGCATTTCTTCACCGGAGACCAGCAAGGCCGGCTGTTCGCTGGTTTCGATCCGGTTGCCTTTGCGGGCCCGGATCTGAATGGCCTGCACGTCGCCCTTGATGAATTGCAGGCCGAGCATGGTGCCCTTGCGCTTGTCGCCGCGCAGCCAGCGGACCACGCCGAGCTGCCAACGCGGGCTGGGTTGGCCATCGACATACTCGCGCATGGCGGCCAGCTGGCCGATGCGCAGGTTGTCGACCGAATGATGATGCTGGCCGATGCAGACACCGCCATCGGAGGCATTGATGGCGTCCCAGCGTAGCGGCCCGGCCTTGTCGCCGAGCAAGCGGCTCAGCTGATCGCGGTCAGCGCGGCGGGCATCCGGGTTGGCGTGCGGCGACAGCGGGTCCTGCCAGGTCAGCACCTGATGGATGGCGGGTAGGCCCCAGACCACGTCCAGCTGGTTGATGATGGCGAAACGCGGTGTGTGGCGCTCGACCCGAAAATCCCAGTGCGAGGACATCCGCTGCAGCAGGTTCAGCGCTTCGTTGGCCGCGAGGCCCGGATAAAAGCCGGGGCTCGGCAGCTGATGCTCTTGCTCCAGCAGCTCGATCATCCGGCTGATCTTCAAGGTCAGTTCGTGGGTGATCAGCAGCCGGATGTTCGGATCTTCGGTGTCTTCCAGTGCGTTGACGCCGTAGCGCGGCTTGCTCTCGCTGGCCAGATCGATGACAAAACAGCTGCGCTTGCTGAAGTCGTCCGGGTTGTCACTGATGTCGGCCAGGGCGCCCCAGTGGGCGAGGAATTTGTTCATTTCCCAATGCTCGCCGCGATCCATCTGATACGGGTTGGCGAGGGCAATCAGGCAGGCGCGGACGTAGCTGTCTTCGGCGGTGGCGAGGCAGTGCTTGTAGTTTTCCGGCATGGCCTCCAATTGGTGCAGCTTGTTCTTGGCGGCATAGGCGTAGAGCATGTTGAGCTCACGCCAGATGTAAACCGGAACCGGCGAATAGGCCTCGTAATGTTCGAGCAGGATAAGGCTGAGGTAGTGCAGGGCCAGGTTGATGGCGCGTGCCAGCGGTTTGTCCTTGCTCCAGAAACTGCGCTTGCCGATGATGCCGACGACCAGCATCTTGTAGGCGAACGACATTTCCCGGGTCAGCAGTTGCAGCTCTTCGCTTTCGGCGCGGCCGGCAAACTGTTGGCCACGCGGTCGCAACACGATGCGCGGGCGGTAGTAATCGCTGATGAGCTCATAGGTATGGTCGAACAACTCGACCAGTTCCGCCCGCTTGTCGACCGCCATGTCGGTTCGGTTCAGGCTGGCCAGCGCTTGCGCCACTTGCGGGACGGTGCGCTTCATGTCGCCGTAGGGCAGGGCTTCCAGCCAGTGCTTCAGGGCATCCGGGCGGGTTTCCACCAACAGGTGCTGGCCCTGTTGCTGGGTCGGAAAAGTCAGGCGCAAAGCGTCCATGGGTAATCAATTCACTCCGTTGACGTCATCCGTGACGGGCGGGCCGGGGTGGTGGCAGCGGGCAGCAATTTGGGAAAGTGCCAGCGGGCTACGACCGGCTGCGCTACTTTACGGACTGACCCACCGATTTACAATGTGCCGAACTGCCATCAAGAGATTGACAAGTTTAGTATGTTCAAGCGCTTAGCGTGGGTCTGCACGATCGTGGTCGGGTTGCTTGGTTGCCCGGCCGAACCGGATTTCCATTTGTTGGATGGCAGCGAGCATCGCTTGGCTGATTTTCGGGGGCGTTGGCTGGTGGTGAATTACTGGGCGGAATGGTGCGAGCCATGCCGACGTGAGCTGCCCGAGCTGGCGCGCTTCGCTGCAGAACATGCAGATGAAGTGACTGTTCTGGGCATCAATTTTGATGCACCCGCGCTGGCCGAATTGAAAGCGCAGGTCGCTCGTTTGCAGGTGCCGATCTCGGTCATTGCCAGTGAGCCGGTGCCGCGGTTACCGTTCAGTCGGCCGACTGGTTTGCCGGCGACGTGGTTGGTCGACCCGGACGGCCGGGTGCATGGCCCGCTGCTCGGGCCGCAAACGGAAGCCAGCTTGCAGGTGGCGTTGCGCAAAATTGATCCAACGTTCTGACGGATGCCGAGCCGTTGGTTTGTGACAGTCGCCCAGAAATTTGTGCGCCACGTCCAGCCAGCCGTGTCCGCAAGCGGACATAATCCGCATACTACACGGTGCCTGTGTCACAGTTGACGCAAGGGCCAAGGAGAGAAGGCGTGTTCGAAAGTGGTTTGCGGTTGACCGGCACCCGTTTGGCCGGCGTGGTTTTGGCCGTTTTGGTGTTGTTCGGACTGGCCGGGCCGGTGTTGGCCCAAGACAGTGCCGCGGCAACGGATGAGCTGGAAGCGCTGAAGAAAGAAGTACTGCAGCTCAATCGCGATCTGTTCATTCTCGAAGAAGATCTGCTGTTTCCCGCCTCGACCCAGGTTGCCGTGTTCGTCTCGCTCGACGTCGGTCAGTTTTTCCGCCCGGATGCGGTCAAACTCAGCATTGATGGTGACGAGCTCAGCCATTACCTCTACACCGAGCGTGATTTGGATGCGCTGCGCCGTGGCGGCGTCCACCGTCTGTACGTTGGCAACCTGACGGCCGGCGAGCATGAACTGGTCGCCGTGTTTACCGGTTACGGCCCGGAAAAGCGCGAGTTCACCCGCGCCACGTCGCTGCGTTTTGTCAAGGAAACCGGCGCCAAGTTTGTCGAACTGCGCATCAGCGATGATGCCGCCAAACAGCAAGCCAACTTCACCGTTCGCGAATGGTAATGCGCGCCCTGTTCCAGCGAGGCTGCTTGCTCGGCGCGCTGATCGCCAGCTTGCCGCTTGCCGCCGGCGATGCGGCCACGCCGGCGTCGGCTTTTGACTGGCAGGCGCCGATGACTGTCCGCGCCCTGCCGTTCGGCAATGCGCTCTATGAGCACTACCGTCGCGATCAATTTGCCGCCCTGACAGCGCTGATGGTGGCCGAAAATCGTCAGCAGCTCGGCGAACACGAGCAAGCCGGCAAGGCGCTGCTCGGCAGTCTGCAGTTGCAGTACGGCATGCTCAACGAATCCGAACAGGTGCTGACCGGCGCACTCAAAGATGTGCTGCCCGAGTCAGTGCGCGAACAAGTGCTGGTCAATCTGGCCAAGGTGCGTTACCGCGCCAATGATCTTGACGGCAGCCTGCGTCGGCTCGACGCCTTGCCGCCACTGGCCGACAGCGCGCTGCGCGACGAAGTGGCGTTGATGCGTGCCAACATTTTGCTGGCACGCGGTGATGGTGCCGGTGCCGCGACGGCGCTGGCGAACGTCAGTAGCGATGGCGACGGCGCTCGCTACGCGTTGTTCAACCTCGGCGTGGCCCAGCTGCAACAAAAGCAGCACGATCTGGCTCAGCAAAGTTTCGCGACCTTGTTGGCCAAACCGGCACGCGATCCGATCGCCCGCAGTCTGCGCGATCGCACCTATTTGGCGCTGGGTTACGATCAGTTGCGGCAACAGAATGCGGCTGGTGCGCGCGAGCAATTGCTGCGGGTCCGGTTGGCCGGGCCGTACGCCAACTCGGCGCTGCTCGGGCTCGGCTGGGCTTATGCCCAAAACGGTTTGTATGCCCAGGCTCTGACGCCATGGCTGGAGCTCGTCTCGCGCCAGCCGGCTGATTTGCCGGTGCAGGAAGCGCGCTTGGCGGTGCCGTTTGCCTATCAAAGTTTGAATGCCTTGCCAGACGCGCTGGCCGGTTACCAATCGGCACTCCGTGCCTACGAAGACGAGCTGAGCAACGTCGATGCCGCACTGGTGGCAATTGGTAATGGTGAACTCGCCAGCCTGTTGCCGGCGCTCAGTGCCGACGAGGCGTTGAGTCAATTGCAAAGTCAGGGCCGCGGTCAGGCGCTTTATCTCAGCCGTTTGCTCAGCAGCCACGACTTCAGTGAGAGCCTGCGCCGCTACCGCGATCTGTTGCGGCTGCGCGAGGTGCTGGCCAACTGGCAGCGGGCATTGCCCATTTACGATGAAATGTTGCGCAACCATCAACAGCGTTACAGCGAGCGGGCTCCGAAAGTCGAGCAGATGCTCGGCCAACTCGACATGACGGCCTACGACGCGCGCCTGACGTCGCTGCGTGCGGCGGTGGAAAACGCCCAGCAACTGGACAACTGGTCGCTGCTGGCAACCGAAAAAGAGCGGGCGCGATTGCAGCGTTTGCAGCGCGTTGAGGCGAGCCTGCAGCGCTTGCAGGCCAAGCGCGGACCGATGCCGAAGGAGCAGGATCGGGTGCGCCTTGTTGCCGGTGTGCAGTTGTTTGACATCATTCATGACAGTGCGCCGCGGCAGTGGCAACAGCGGTACGCGCTGCGTGAGACCGAGCGTGCCGTCGCCGAGCTGGCGCAAGGTCGTGCGCGTTTGTTGGCGGCCCGCGATGTCGCCGCCAACCGCTTTGCCAGCTTTGGCGAGCGCATCGCCCGTCAGCAAGGCGGTGCCGATGGACTGCTCAAGCGCGCGGAAACCCTGATGCAGAATGAGTCGCTGCGCCTGCAGCGTCAGGCCGAGAGCGAGCTCAAACGTTGGCGCAATCAACTGGCCGAATATCGCTTGCAAGCCCAGTTGGCGTTGGCGCGTTTGCAAGACAAAGCCAGCTTGGCTCCGGGGGGCGCATCGTGATCATGTCGCCCTTTCTTTCCAGACGCCCGTTGCGGGCGTCACTGTTGTTGTGGGCATTGATTGTGGCGGGCTGTGCCAGCGTGCCGGAAGAGGAGGAGGGGCCGCAGGAGCCTACCCTCGCGTCGCTGTCTACCGTAAAGCGTCTGCCGCCGGCAGCGCCACTGCCGAAAGTCTCGTCCGATGACGCAAAAGCCAGCTATCAACGCTTGCTCGAGCAGCAGGCACAAGGCAAGGTCAAGTCAGAAGCGCTGCGCCGACTGGCCGATCTGACCTTGCGTCAGTCCGAAGCCAAAGCGCTGGCGGAAGCCGATGGCGATTTGAGCCAACTCAGTGCCGGTGAACGCGAAGCCAGCTTTGAAAAGGCCATTACGCTGTACCGGCAGTTGCTGCGCGAATTTCCCGATTACGCCGATCGGGCCGGCGTCTACTATCAGCTCGCCAAAGCGCATGATTTGCTCGCCGAACGCGACGCTTCGCTGGAAGCCCTGGCCTTGCTGGCGAAAGAGTTTCCAAACGACGGTCAGGCTGCGGAGGCGCAGTTCCGGCGTGGCGAAGCGGCGTTTGTCAGCCGCAACTGGGCGGATGCCGAAGCGGCATACAGTGCCGTCATGGCCGCCGGTCGGAGCACCTTTGCTGATCAAGCGCAATACAAGCGTGGCTGGACCCGCTACAAACGCAACAGTTTTGATCTGGCACTGGAAGATTTCATTCCGCTGATTGAGCGCTTGCGCAAGAGCGGCGATGCCGATGCCCAGGTGCGTGAATTGCGTGGTGATGCCTTGCGGGTAACTGCCTTGGCGTTTTCCAATCTGGACGGCCCGGCCAGTGTGCGCGAGTGGTTTGAAAAAGCCGGTGAGCAAAACTACGAGCCGGATATTTATCGTGCGCTTGCGGACCTGTATTTGACGCAGGAGCGATTCAAGGACGCTGCCGACACCTATAACACTTTTGTCGTGCAACGACCCCTGCATGACGAGGCGCCCGCCTTTTCAACGGCGGTGATTCAGACTTACCAGAAAGGCAATTTTCCAACCTTGGTGTTGCCGGCAAAAGAAGATTTTGCTTCCCGTTATGGCCGCAACAGCGAGTTCTGGGCGCGTGCACGTGGCCCTGCCCGTGAGCAATTGTTGCCGCAACTGAAAACGCATATTCGCGATGTCGCGACCCATTACCACGCGGTCGCCCAGCAAAGCCGCTTGCCAACCGATTATCGGGTCAGCGCGCGCTGGTATCGCGAATATCTCGACACGTTCCCGAATGAGCCGGAAGCGCCGGCGCTGCATTTCCTGCTCGCCGAAGCGCTTTATGACGCCAATGCGCCAGCGGAGGCGGGCGTCGAGTTCGAGAAAGTGGCGTACGAGTACCCGGCGCACGCCAAGAGCGAGCCGGCCGGTTATGCGGCCTTGGTCAGTTACTCGCATCTGATGCGGGTAGCTGCCGCGCAAGACGAGAAAGGCAATCCGGTCAAAGGCATTCAGCCTGACCCGCAAGCGTTGGCGCGCTGGCAGCAAGAAGGGATTCGTGCCGGCTCACGCTACGCCAACACGTTTGCGACGGATGCGAAAGCACCTGTGGTCATGGTGCAGGTCATCAATTGGCAACTGGCGCGTGCCGATCTCGCCGGCGCGGTCGCAAGTGCCCGGCAGTTGCTGATCATGGATCAGGCCACTGCCGCCCAACAGCGGGAAGCACGCACGGTCATTGCCAATGGCGAGTTCGATCTCGGCCGATATGTGGCGGCTGAACAAGGCTACACCGATGCCTTGCGCACCCCCGGTTTTGATGCCAAGGCCATAGCGCAATTCCGTGAACGTCGCGGCCAAGCCATCTATAAGCAGGGCGAAGCGGCGGTGCAGTCGGCCCAGAAGCAAACCGATCCGGCCTTGCAGCAAGCCGACAAGCGTGCGGCAGTGGAGCATTTCTTGCGGCTTGGACAAGTGGAGCCGCAATCGCCGGTGCGCGCCAACGCCGAATACGATGCGGCGGCGTTGCTGCTGGATCTCGCTGATTGGACTCGCGCCATCGCGGTGCTGGAGCAATTTCGCCAGCAATTTGCCAAACATCCGCTCGCGGCAGGGGTCAGTGAAAAGCTGGCGTTTGCCTACGAGCAGTCACAAAACTGGCAGGCCGCAGCGGCGGAATACGTCAGCTTGAGCAAAAACAGCAGTGATCCGCAATTTGCCCGCGATGCGTTGTTGCGTGCAGCCGACTTCCAGAGCAAGGCTGGCAATGCGGCCGCCGCGATGACCATCTGGCAAGATTACCTGAAGCGCTTCCCGGCACCGTTTGCTGACGCCCAGGAAGCGCGCGCCAAGCTGATTGGCTATTACGACAGTATTGGCAACGGTGCCGAGCGGGATCGGTGGCGCCGTGAGTTGGTCAAGGCGCATGACGCCGAACGGTCGAGCAAAACACCACGCCAGCTTTACCTGGTTGCCCAGGCTGCCTTTGCGTTGGCGGAACCGGCATACGAAACGTATCAAAAATTGAGCTTGAAGCTGCCGCTCGACAAAACCCTGAAAGCCAAGCGTCAAGCGATGCAAACCGCATTGAAAGCCTATGAGCAAATCAATGCTTATGCGGTTGCGGAATACACCACCGCGGCGACTCATCGGATTGGTGAAATCTACCGCAGCCTGGCACAAGCTCTGATGAGCTCGGAACGGCCAAAGGGGCTCGACGCCGACGCGCTGGATGAGTACAACGTGCTGTTGGAAGAACAAGCTTTGCCGTTTGAGGACAAAGCCATCGAGTTTTTCTCTGCCAATCTCAGCTATGCCAAAGACGGGGTCTATAACGAGTGGACCGAGCACAGTTTGGCGGCACTCCGTGAGCTTCAGCCGGCCCGTTACGGAAAAACCGAATATGTTGAAACGCAGTTCTGAATACCTGTTGCTGCTTTGTTTGGCCGGTTGCGCTACTACGGCACCGCAGCAACCCGTGGTAGCGCCAGCACCGGATGCACCGGCAACGGCTGTCGCTGCACCGGCGTCGGCCAGCGGTGTGTCGACAGCCGCCAACAAACCGGCGACAGTGGCGCTCGCCTTGCCGTTGCAGAAAAAAATGGACGAGGCGGCCGAGCGACTCATCGCCGGCCAGAAGGATCTGGCATTGGCGCTGTATGCCGAGGTGCAGCAAACCGCTCCGGAGCATGTATCGGCATGGCTCAACGCGGCGCTCATCAAGCGCGAACAAAAAGAGCTGCCAGCAGCGCTGACGCTGATTGAACAAAGTCTGCAACACCGGCCGAATGAGCCGAGAGCGTTGACTCTGAAAGGGGTTGTGCTGCGCGAACAGGGCAAGCTGCAGGATGCCAAAGCCGCGTATTTGGCGGCCGTTGCAGCGGACGAGACCTATGCGCCGGCACATCGTAATCTGGCCGTGCTGGCCGATGTCTACCTGGATGAGCCTGTGTTGGCGCTGCAGCACATGGAGCGCTATGCCGCGCTGGTTGGCGACGACAAACAGGTCAACAGCTGGGTCACCGAGTTGAAACGTCGGGCGCAGGGCAAAGCGACGGGAGGGCCATGATGAAGCCGTGGCAGTGCGGGATGGTGTTGACCGTGTTTCCGTTGGTGTTGGCGGCGGCCGATGCCAATAAACCGGACGACAAATCCGAACGTCAAGCCAAGCCGGCAGCGGGACAGCTCGGCATGAGCGTTACCGGCACCCAGGAAGCACCGCAGGTGCTGTATGTGGTGCCGTGGAAAACGCTGGATGCCGTGCCGGCTGAGCCATACGTCAGCGGTTTGCTGGACGAAGTTTTCTCACCGGTTGATCCGGTTGTGTTTGAGCGAACGGTGCGTCAGCACGAACAGATTCAGGCGGCGGCACAACCTGCCGCGGTCGAGCAGTAACGGGTTTACCGGTATTTCTTTTTTTACAGTTTGTCGTAATGAGGACAACAACATGAGCGGCTTGGTCAAGTTTTTTCAGGATGGCGGTTTCTGGATGTACCCCATTGCGCTGGTGATGACAGTGGGGATTGTGATCGCGATTGAGCGGTTCATTTACCTGTGGCGGGAACGCACCCGCAACCAGCAGGTGTGGGCGGCGTTGCAACCGGCCCTGAACGGCGGCGATTTTCGCAAGGCCCATGAAATTGCCAATCAGTCCGGTGCGGCACTGGGCCGGATGGTTGCATACGGTCTGCAGCGGGTGAGCTCGGCCCGTCGCGCCGAAGATCTGGAAATGGCGCTGGAAGAAGGCCTGATGGAAATCATGCCGCGGTTGGAAAAGCGCACTGGCTACATCTCGATGTTCGCCAACATCGCGACCTTGCTGGGTCTGCTCGGCACCATTGTCGGTCTGATCGATGCGTTCGCGGCGATCGCCAACGCCAACCCGGCCGAAAAAGCCAACCTGCTGTCGTCGTCGATTGCGGTGGCGATGAACACCACCGCTTTCGGTCTGGTTGCCGCGATTCCGTTGTTGATGTTGTTCACCTACCTGCAGTCGCAGACTTCGGAAATTGTCGACAGTCTGGAAATGGCGGCGGTCAAATTTGCCAATCTGGTGCGCAAGGCGCAAACCGAACGCGAAGCGGCAGCTGCCAAAGCGCAAGCCGCGCGGCCGGCCTGAGGAGACGCCACCATGCTTCATCGGCGCATACGCCGGAAGCCCCAGGGCAGCACCGATCTGGACATGACGTCGTTCATGAACCTCATGGTGGTGCTGGTTCCGTTCCTGTTGGCAACGGCAGTGTTTTCGCGCATCACCATTCTCGACATGTCTTTGCCCGGTGGCGGAGAAGCGCCGGCCGATGTGCAGGCGCCGCCCTTGGTGCTGGAGATCACCTTGCGCGCCGATCAAATCGAGGTGGGTGATCGCAACACGGGCTTGATGAAGGAACTGCCGAAGCTGAACGGCAAGCACGACTTCGTTGGCTTGAACAGCTATCTGCAACAGGTCAAGGCGAAGTTTCCGGAATTGCTGGATGCCACCTTGTTGGCGGAAGCTGCCACGCCCTATGACGATATTGTCCAGACCATGGATGCCGTGCGCATGTATCAAGTGAAACAGGGCAACGACTGGTTACAGGCCGAACTGTTTCCGGCCATCGCTATCGGCAGTGCCACGCCTGATCCGCGCACGATGGGGGCCACACCATGAAAGCCTCACATCGTTCGAAGCGCATGGCCCGTCATCACAAGCGCTTTTCGGCAGCCTCGCTCAGCTTGACCTCGATGATGGATATTTTCACCATCCTGGTGTTTTTCTTGTTGGTCAATCAGGGTATCGAACAGCAGCTGCCGGCCAGTGATGCCATCAAATTGCCGGAGTCGCTGTCGGAAAAGTTGCCGGAAGACGCGCTGGTGGTGATGGTCAGCAAAGATGACATCATCGTGCAGGGCCGTCCGATCATGGCCGCTAGCGCCGCGGAAAAGAGCGACGACGATCTGCTGCCGGCGCTGAAGGAGGAGTTGGCATTGCAGCGTCAGAATCGGGTGCTCGGCGCATCGGACAAGAACCCGGCCTTGATCATGGGGGATCGGGAGATTCCCTATCGCTTGCTGAAAAAAATCATGTACACCTTGGCAGATGCGCAATACACCGACATCTCGCTGGCCGTGCTGAAGAAGGAGTAAGCGATGGCCACCGTCATGCGTATTTCGCCGATCCTGCCTTGGGACCGGGTGCCGGAAGAAGAGTCGCGCTTCCGCCGCATTTTGCTGGTGATGTTGATCGTGCTGGTGTTGGCGAGCGCCGTGATTACCTGGATCAAGCTGCCGCCACCGCCGCGGGTGATCAAACCGGTGGTGCCGGATCGTCTGGTCAAATTGGTGGTTGAACAGAAAGCGTTGCCACCGCCGCCAGTTGAAGTGGCGAAAGTGGAAGAGCCGAAGCTGGAAGAGGTCAAGCCGGAAGAACCGAAACCGGCGGAAGCGGCCAAGCCTGAAGAAAAACCCGAAGTCGCCAAAACGGCACCGACCGAATCCGGTGATGGCAAGCCGGCTGGCCCGAGTGTTGCCAAAGAAAAAGCGCGCGCCGCGATTGCGGTGTTCGATTCGCTGGCCGATCTGCGCAGCGATGCGGCGCCAGCGGCGCGCCCGGGCAAGCCGTTGACCAATGCCAGCGCGCCCAGTCTGGCCGGTCCGGGTGATGCGCCCTCCACACAGCGCGCATTGATCAGTGATCGGGCCAAGGCCGGCAGCGGAGGCATTGTGACCGCCAAAGCCAGTGTCGATCAGGGCGGTGGCACCGGCATTGCCGGCAGCGGTACCTCGCGTGTGGTGTCGGGCATTGGCGGTAGTGGTGGTGACGGCACCGGTATCGGTGGTGCGCCGGCGAGTACCACCGCCAGTGCCACGAACACCGGCAAAGGCAGCGGTGCGCGTCGGACTGATGAGAACATCCATATTGGCTTCCAGTCCGTGCACGGTTCCTTGCAGGCGCTGTATCAGCGCGCTTTGCGGAACAACCCCGATCTGCAAGGGAAGGTGACGTTCCGGGTTGAAATTCAGCCGGATGGCAGCGTCAGTTCGGCAGAAGTTGTCGCCAGCGATCTCAATGATGCCGAGCTGGAGCGCAAGTTGTTGGCGAAGGTGCGGCAGATTGATTTCGGTGCCATGAATGTCGCCGTTTGGAAAGACACCTATCGCGTGGACTTCTTCCCGACATGAGTGGAGCGAGTATCGCGCTGTCCCTCCGCACTGCACGCACTGCCGTCTGTTTGACGGCAGTGCTGTTCAGCAGCTTTCTGCAGGCCGCCTGGTTCAGCCACGACTTCAATGTCATGGGTACCACTGCCAAGGTCGAGTTGTGGCATGAGGACGAAACCGAAGGGCGCCGCCTGCTGCAACTTGTCGAAGCGGACATGCGCCGCATCGATGAGGCCATGAGCCCATACAAAGAGACGAGTGAGCTGTCGAAAGTCAATCGCGAAGCGGCGTTGCAGCCGGTCGTGATCAGTCAGGAATTGTTTGAGCTGCTGAAAACCTCGGTGCGATTCTCGGAATTGACTGACGGCGCATTCGACATCACCTTTTCCAGCGTCGGTTACCTGTATGACTACCGCGCCGGCAAGCAACCGGATGACAAAACCATAGCCGAGCACCTGCCGGGTATCAATTACCGGCATTTGATCCTTGATGATCAGCAACGGACCGTGAAATTTGCCCGGCCCGGTGTGCGTATTGATCTGGGCGGCATCGGCAAAGGTCATGCGGTCGACAGTGCCATCGCGCTGCTGAAACGGCATGGCGTCGAACATGCGTTTGTCAATGCGGGCGGTGACAGCTATGTGCTGGGTGATCGGGGGGGCCGGCCGTGGTTTATTGCCGTGCGTCATCCACGCGACCGCCAACGCCAACTGGTGTCGCTGCCGTTGGTGGATCTGGCCATCTCGACCTCGGGCGATTACGAGCGCTTCTTCATTGATGAAAACGGCGTGCGCCAGCATCACATCCTGAATCCCAAAACCGGCAAATCGGCCGTCGAAAGCCAGAGTGTCTCGATCATCGCCAACAACTCGACCACGGCCGACGCGCTGACCAAAATCTTCTTTGTCCGCGGCCCTGATGCGGGCATGAGCCTGATTAACCGGTTGGGCGACGTCTCGGCCATCGTGGTCGACAAGAACGGGCGGGTCTTGTACAGCAACGATCTGGTGGAGCCGACGGCGCGCTGAGCCGGCGACTTGCGTCACCGGCCGATCGCTGTGATAGGCTGAACGCGTGTTCCAAAATGCGGGTCACGCGCCCATGTCGAATGTCGATGAGGCCGGTTCGGTCGCGGCTTCCCGCTATGCTTTGTCCGTGCCACCACGCACGGTTTTGCGCGGCAGCATGCGGGTTGTGCTGGCCTATCTTGCGTTCGGCGTGTTGTGGATTCTGCTTTCCGACCAGCTGCTTGCCCTGTTGGTGCCGGCCACCGAGCTGCCGTTCTGGCAAAGTCTCAAAGGGATTCTGTTTATCGCGGTGACGGCGCTTTTGCTGTTTCTGCTCGTCCGTCGGCAATTGCGGGCCGTGGTACACGCGCTAAAGGCCAGCCGCGAAAACGAAGCCCGTTTCCGGCGCATGTTCCATCGTGCCAATCTGGCCTTGATCGAATTCGATGATCGTGAGCTGGTTGAATTGCTCGACAGTTGGCAGCGTCAGGGCATTGTCGATCTGCGGCACGCCCTGCAAACCCAGCCACTGTTGCAGACGCAGGCATTGAGTCGTTTGCGGCTGATCGCCATTAACCCGGAAGCGCGTCGTTTGCTGGGTGCGCCTGTCGCGGCCGATAACCTGAAACTCGGTCATCGTCTGTTCGGTCCGGAATCGGCACAGGTGCTGGCCGATCTGTTGCAGGCCATCCGTGACCGCCAGCCGCGATTCAGCGCGGAACTCCTGTTGCATCAGGCCGATGCAGCACCGGTGGTGCTGCAGTTGAACGTCGGCTTTCCCCACAGTGAAACCGGTTCACTCGCCTTGTTGAGCCTGACCGATATCAGCGCGCCACGACGGCTGACCGAACGTCGGCAGCTGCTGCAGACCTTGACCCAGGAAGTCAGCCTGTGTGCCGATATCGACAGCGCGCTGCAACTGATTTTGAAGCGGTTGTGTCACGCCGGTGAATGGGCCTTTGCCCAGATCTGGCAACCAAGCGCCGAAGGCGATGTGCTGGTGTGCCGCGATCTCTTTTTCACCGACTCGCCGGATTTGGCAGCGTTTCATCAGGCCAGTCGTGATTTTGCCTTCATGCGCGGTCGTGGCTTGCCCGGCCGGGTGTGGCAGAACGGTCATGCGCATTGGCTGCGCGATGTGACGCTGGACAGTAATTTTCCGCGCGCGCCCGCAGCAGAGCGCGCCGGTTTGCGCACCGGTGTCGCCGTGCCGCTGTTCCAGCACAACCAATTGCAGTTCGTGCTGGAGTTTTTTTGCGCCGAACACCGACGCGAAGATCGGACACTGTTGGAGCTGATGACGGCCGCTTGCGTGCAATTGGAGCTGGTCTTGGCGAGCAAACAGCAGTTGCAGGATTTGCAACGCGCCCAACAGCATTTTCAACTGGCGATGAACGCGGCGGAATTCGGCTTTTGGGAATGGCAGATTGATGCCGGACGGGTGCAATGGTCCGGCAATGTCGAGCGTCTGTTTGGCCTGGGCGCCGGCAGTTTCGATGGCCGCATGGAAACCTATCTTGCGTTACTGCCGGCCAGCGAAAGGGGGACAGTCGAGCAGGCCATCGCGACCAGTTTGCGTGGTGAAAGCGAGGCGTTTGCCGTGCAACACCAAATGCGTTTGGGCGATGGTCAGCTGCGTTGGTTGGAAGGGCGAGGCAAGGTGTTTCGTGATGCGGCCGGTCGACCAACCAGCATGGCAGGGACGGTGATGGACGTCACCGATCGGCAGCTCGATGCGCGCTTACTGTCGGTACTGGAGCGGGACGTCAATCAAGCCTTGTCCGCGCGCGAGTTACTTAGCCGATTGGCAGAAGCCCTGGCCGCCGATGATGTGATGTTGCTGTCACTTGAAGAGCAAGAGGCGACGCCGATCGCGCTGCATTGGCAGGCCGGCGTCTGGCTTGAGCGACCACCGCTGCCGTTGTCGGCAGGTCTGTCACAATCGCTGCGACGGAGTGCGAGCGTTCACCTGCCGGCGGTGCATGCCCAGTTTCCGGATGACGCGCTGTTGGCTCGGCGTGATGCGCAGGAACTGCTGGCATTGTGGCTGCAACCCGATGACGCCGCCGCTGGTGTCCTGTTGCTGCTGTTCAAACGGCCGTTGGCGCAAGCGACCCGGGTGCTGACTTTGTTGCAGTTTGCCTTGCCGGCGCTGGCGCGCAGCTATCTGGAGCCAGCGGCGTAGCACCTCGACATTCTGTGACGAACAGCTGCCAGCTCAGCGCCGGCGCTTGCGCTCCAGCAGAATGTTTTGCACGTGCTGGATCCGCGCCTGAATGCGCGTGCTCGCGTAAGGGTCATCCGAGCGCGAGCGGCGCGCGAGTTCAAACTGCTGCAGCGCGCCGGCAAAATCGCCGACCGCCTGTAGATACAGCCCCTGACTTTCATGCACCTCATCGGTTTTGCCGGCCTGGCTTTGTGCCGCTGCCAGCAGCCGATAGACATTCGGTTCCGTGTCCGGCAGCGAGATGTACGCCAACAAGCGCTCGCGCGCCCGTTCGGCTTTGCCCAGTTCCAGCAACACCTGACTGTAGGCAATGGTCAGTGCGTGATGGTTCGGGTGCAGCGCCAGCGCCTGGCCGAGCAGTTTTTCGGCGTCACTGTACTGGCCTGCGGCACGCTGCGCCTGTGTACGCAGCAACAAATAACTCAGGTTGCTCGGTTCACTTTCCTGCAATTGGCTGGCGATTTTGCTGGCTGATGCCGTCTCGCCTTTGCGCAGATCAAGCAAGGCGCGGGCGTAGCGCACCACCGGGTCTTGCGGTGCCACTTTTTCAGCCTGTTGCTGCTCGCGTTCGCGCTGGGCCAGATCGTCTTCAGTCAGATCGCGCAGTTTGGCCTGCATCAAGCGGAAGCGTTGTGAGTTGATGATGCGGCGCGGTTGCAGTTCAGCGGCACGCAGGCGTGCATCGGCCATCCGCTGCTCGCTGACCGGGTGGGTCAGTAGCACCGGCGGCGGCATCTGCAGGTAGCGGGTTTTGGCTGCCATTTTCTCGAAGAAGCTGGCCATACCGTTTGGGTCGAGATCGACATCGGCGAGGATCTGCATGCCAATGCGGTCCGCTTCGGCTTCGTTTTCGCGGGTGTGGTTGATCACCAATTGAGTGGCACCCGCCTGTGCGGCGGTCATCGCGGCGATACCGGCCTGTGGGTTGTTCGCTGCCATGATCAAGCCACCGATGATCGCCGCCAGCGTTGGCAGGCTGAGTTGCTGCTGACGCTCGACCCGGCGGGCGAGGTGACGTTGAATCACGTGGGCGGTTTCGTGCGCCATGACACCGGCGAGTTCACTTTCGTTATCGGCCATCAACATCAACTGGCTGTGGATGCCGATGTAACCGCCGGGTAAGGCAAACGCGTTCAGTTCCGGATCGCGGATGACGAAGAAATAGAATTGGCGATCGGCGGCGTCCGGTGCGCTGGCAACCAATCGAAAGCCGATATCGTTGATGTATTCGACGATTTCCGGATCATCGATCACCGGGGCGAACTGGCGGATCTGACGCATGAAGTCGTCGCCAATCAGCTGCTCTTGTTGCAGTGACAGCGTTTTGCTGACGCTGCTGCCCATGTCCGGCAATTCCGAGGCAGTCGCTATGCCGAGGGAGCTGCTCAGCAGCAAGGCGCCGAGCAGAGAGTCAAATCGAAACTGCACAATAAACACTCATATCAAGAGAAGGGGTGAGGTCGCTCCGGCGATCACTTACAATCCGCCATCGCGGCGATTGTAGGGAGCCCGGCAGGGGCCGGCAATCGCAGGCGCCGTGTGACCGTCGGTCATTGCCCTGCCGGTCAATAACACAGAACACCCATCTGAAGTCCACATGAACGAAAAGTTCCAGATACACCGACAGCTGGATGCACGCGGCCTGCGTTGCCCACTGCCATTGCTGCGCGCCAAACAGGCATTGGCCGCACTGGCGGTTGGTGAGGTCTTGGAAGTGCTGGCGACCGATGCGGGCGCGGGTCGCGATATTCCGGCCTGGTGCCAGCTGGCCGGACACCAACTGCTCGCGCAAACGCCGGCGCCGGACGGCCGCGGCGAGCTGCGTTTTGTCATCCGGCGGCAGCGCTGACGGCGGTAGGCGTTGGGTCAACACCGCGCCGCCAGCGTCATCCGCTTCAGCGGCGTGTCACAGAATCAGCGAGGCATGATCGGCCAGCCGCGAGCGCTCGCCACGGCGCAGCGTGATATGCCCGCTGTGCTCCCAGTCCTTGAAGCGATCAACAACATAGGTCAGGCCGGAGCTGGTTTCGGTCAGGTAGGGGGTGTCGATTTGTGCGACGTTGCCTAGGCATACCATCTTGGTGCCGGGACCGGCCCGCGTCACCAGCGTTTTCATTTGTTTCGGTGTCAGGTTCTGCGCTTCGTCGAGAATGACAAACTTGTTCAGGAAAGTTCGACCGCGCATGAAGTTCAATGAGCGCACCTTGACCCAGCGCTTCAGCACATCCTGCGTCGCGGCCTGGCCCCAGTCGCTTTGTTCATCGGACGGTGCCAGCACTTCCAGGTTGTCCATCAATGCGCCCATCCACGGCGTCATTTTTTCCTCTTCGGTGCCGGGCAGGAAGCCAATGTCTTCCCCGACCGGCACGGTCACCCGCGTCACCAGCACTTCTTTGTAATGGCCGCGTTCGATGGTTTGCTCAAGCGCCGCCGCCAGTGTGAGCAGGGTCTTGCCGGTACCGGCCGAGCCTTGCAAAGAAATGAAGTCGATCTCCGGGTCCATCAACAAGTTCAGGGCAAAGCTCTGTTCCCGGTTGCGCGCGACAATGCCCCAGACATTGTGGCTCTTGTTGCGGTAGTCGGTGGCGGTTTCCAGAATGGCGTACTTGCTGTCAACTTTGCGGACGATGGCTTCGAATTCGTCATCTTCCTTGTAGACGCAGGTGTTTGGAAACCATTGCTGAATCAGCGGGCCGCTGATCCGATAGAACGTCCGGCCTTTCTCCTGCCAGGAATCCATTTGTTTCGAGTGCTTGTCCCAGAAGTTGTCGGGCAGCTGGAACATGCCGGTGTGCAGTTGCTCGATCTCATCAAGCACCCGGTCATTGAAATAATCCTCGGCGTGAATGGCAAGCGTGGTGGCCTTGATGCGCAGATTGATGTCTTTCGACACCAGCGTCACCCGCACCGACGGGTTGCTGCGCGATTGCGCCATGGCGACATTCAGGATGGTGTTGTCGGCTTTGGACCCGGGCAGGCTTTCCGGTAGCACGTGCTCCATTTCCTTGGTCTGGAAATAGAGCCGGCCACCGCCGTTCTTGCACAGCTCGCCACCCATCGGGATGGTGGTCAGCGGAATGCCGGCGGCGATATCGGCGCCTTTCAGCTGGCCCATCAAGTCATCGAGAAAACGACTGACTTGGCGAACGTTACGAGCGGTTTCCGAGGTGCCTTTCTTGCCGGCATCGAGTTCCTCCAGCACGATCATCGGAATGTAAACGTCGTGTTCGGCAAACCGGAACAATGCCGTGGGATCGTGCATCAGCACATTGGTGTCGAGCACGAACAGTCGTTTGCCCGAAATCTTTGCTCTTGCCATCAATCAGCTTCCCTATCCAATGATTGATCGGGGTGCGCACTGCGCTGCGTGCCACACTGCATCACGCAACAAAAGCCTGCATGTGCTCAGCTTTTGCTGAGGGCGGTGGCCGCAGCCAGCACCTCATCGACATGGCCTGGCACTTTGACTTTGCGCCATTCCTGCCGCAGTACGCCGTTTTTGTCGATCAGGAAAGTGCTGCGCTCAACGCCCATCACCTTCTTGCCGTACATGTTTTTTTCCTTGATGACATCGTAAGCAGTGCAGGCGGCTTCCTCCGTGTCGGACAGCAGATCGAAGTCAAACCCTTCGCGGGCCTTGAAGTTTTCATGCGAGCGCAGGCTGTCGCGCGAGATGCCGATAATGAGGGTGTCAATTTTGTCGAATTTTTTTTGCTGGTCGCGAAAATTCTGCCCTTCCAGCGTGCAGCCGGGGGTGCTGTCTTTCGGGTAGAAATAGAGGACGACTTGGTGGCCTTTGAGCGAAGAAAGGCGGAGGGTTTTGTCGCCGGTTGCCGGCAGTTCGAAATCGGGTGCTTTTTTGCCCACCACTGCGGTCATTCGCGTCTCCTGCGTTGGCCGAGCCGGCGTCCTGCCAGTCAGGACGCGGCGCAACGGGGTCGCGGTGCTTGCTGCACGGCAAGCCGCCGCGCTCTTTGCCTCACTTTAGTCGCAGTGACGATCGATTTTCCAGCAGGCTTGCAAAAATTTTTTGTCGGTGACGGCGCGAGCTGACGGCAAGCCTTTCAACCTTTGATGGGCTCGAGGATGCCGTCGAGGTTCAGGTCGTCACAGAGCAGTTGAAACTGATCGCGCAAACCATTGATATGGACATCGCCCGGAATGTTGAGCGCGATGTTGATGACGATCATCGCCGCGCCGGTTTGCGGTGCGGCGTAGGTGTTGGAGTAAATGTCCTGCAGCGTGACGCCTTGATCCAGAAAGAACTGGCTGATGTCGCGCAGAATGCCCGGGGTATCAAGCGCAACGATTTGCACCGAGTAGGGCAGTGCCTGGCTGGGTTGTTCGCGGCCACTGGTGCGACGCATGTTCACTGACAATTGCAGGCGCTGGCTCAGCACTGGCAAGGCGTGTTCGAATTTGGCCAGCGCATTCCAGGTGCCGGCGAGCAGCAACAGCATGGCCGACTCGTTACCGAGCATGGTGATGCGGGCGTCGAGAATATTGCAATTGCAATCGGCTGCCAGCTTGGCGATATCGGTGGTGGCGGTCGGCACGTAGGGACCGAGGACGCTCACCGCAAGCAGATTCTGCATGGCGGACCTTTATGATTTGTTGGCTGCAAGATGGCGCATATTTCCGGTGCTGACAAGCGTGCTTGTCAATAATCTGGCCCGGCGAGTACCATTGCCGCTCTTTTTTTGACCGGAATTTGCACATGCAGGCCAAGGGCCCGTTTCAGGGCAGCATAGTCGCGTTGGTAACGCCGATGTTTGACGACGGTTCCGTCGATGAGGCCAGTGTGCGGCGCTTGGTCGATTGGCATGTCGAGCAGGGTACCGATGCCATTGTGGCCATGGGCACCACCGGTGAGTCGGCGACGCTGTCGGAAGACGAACATTTGCGCGTTGTGCAAATTGTGGTCGAACAGGCCGCCGGTCGCATTCCGGTCATTGCCGGTACCGGCAGCAGCAGCACCGCCAAGGCGGTCGCGCTGACCAAGGCCGTCGAACAATTCGCCATCGTCGGCACCTTGTGCGTGACGCCGTATTACGTCCGGCCGAGTCAGGAAGGCCTGTACCAGCATTACTTGGCCATTGCGGCCGCCGCACGCAAGCCGGTGCTGCTTTACAACGTGCCGGGTCGGACCGGTTGTGACCTGTTGCCCGAGACCGTGATTCGGCTCGCGGCGGTGGCCGGCATCGCCGGCATCAAGGAAGCAACTGGCAAGCTGGAGCGGCTGCAGGCCATCAAGGCCGGAGTCCCGGCCAGTTTTGCCCTGCTGTCGGGTGACGATGCCAGCGCCTGTGAGTTCATGCTGCAGGGCGGTCATGGCGTCATTTCTGTGACCAGCAACGTCGCGCCGAAGGCAATGGCAGCGATGTGCCGGCTGGCGGTGGCAGGTCAGACTGAAGCTGCCCGGCAACAAGATGCGGCTTTGCAGGGCCTGCATGAAACTCTGTTCAATGAACCCAATCCAACCCCGGCCAAATGGGCGGTGGCGCAGTTGCATGGCTGTTCCGCCCACCTCAGGCTTCCCTTGCTGCCGCTCACGGCGGCCAATCAACCCCGAGTGCGCGCTGCCATGGCGGCCGCCGGAGTGCTGTAAATGAAAGTGTTTGTTCGGGCCTTGCCCGTTTTGGCGGTCTTCACCTTGTCTGGTTGCGGTTGGTTGTACGGTAAAGAGGGTCTGATTCGCGATACCGAACACGATTACCTTGACGCCAAGCAGGCGCCGGCCTTGAAAGTGCCCCCCGCGTACAGCGCCTTCCAGCCGCAGGACCAGTACCCGGTGCCGCCCCTGGGCCCGAAGGGGGCTACCGCGCCGGTCGGCGATGCGCTTGATGTCAACCCGCCAGCCTTGGTGCTGTCGTCCGGTGACGGTGTCAACGGCATTCAGGATGCCGCCATTCCGCAAGCACTTATCGCGGGTGAAAACCTCGAGCTCTGGCAGCGTTTGAATGGCTTTCTGAGCCTCAACGGCATTGCTGTGGAACAGAGCAACGAGGCCACAGGCGAATTGTTGACCGGCTGGGTTCAGACCGAGGAAATCGGCTGGTTCCGCGATTGGGTCATGGCCGAAGACATCGAGTCCTACCGCTGGCAATACCGGTTCCAGCTGAAAAACGGTGAGCGGCCGAATGAGCGTCTGTTGATTGCCGAAGCCGTCAAGGCGGAAGCCTATGACGAGGACGACGGCTGGCAAAGTCTGCAACCGACCCGTCGCAACAGTGTCGACATGCTGAACCAGTTCCTCGGTTACTACGATGAAGAGCAATCGCGGGCGGCCCGGGAGCGGGTGCTCGCGGCGCGGGCGGGCATCCAGGTCGAACTGTGGCAGAACGAGCAGAACCAGACCGGACTGCTGGCCCAGAGCGGCTTGAGCAATACTTGGGAAGCCACGCCGACCGTGCTGGAAAAGCTCGGCTTCGTGCTGGAAGACAAGGACACCACCAAGT
This sequence comes from Permianibacter sp., assembly GCA_036275115.1. Taxonomy (GTDB): domain Bacteria; phylum Pseudomonadota; class Gammaproteobacteria; order Enterobacterales; family Permianibacteraceae; genus Permianibacter. The sequence continues at coordinate 28,766 of DASUEK010000060.1, forward strand.
TCCTGTATTACTTCAAGCTGGAAGAAGGCGAAGAGGGCGGTTTCTGGGATTGGCTGTTTGGCGATGACCGGGACGATCAGGTTCGCCTCGAGCTGGAACCGGGGGAATATCTGGTGCAGCTGAGCAGCGCCGGCGACAACACCGGCCTCATCATCAGCAAGGCCGATGGCGAAGCGCTCGAGGCCGCGGTGATGACCAAGCTGTTCCCGGTACTGGCTGAAGCCTTCGCCGAGCGTCGACAAAACGCCCTGCTGGATGCACCGCGCCGGTAACGGGAGCGGCGGCGATGCGGCTCGCCTGCCTCGGTAGTGGCAGCAAGGGCAATGGACTGCTGGTCGCCCATGACGACCAGCAGCTGCTCATCGACTGCGGCTTCACGCTGGCGGAAACCGAAGCGCGGCTCGCCCGGCTCGGCGTGCAGCCGGCGGCGCTGACGGCCATCCTGGTGACCCACGAGCACAGTGACCATATCGGCGGTGTCGGCGCGCTGGCGCGCAAGTACGACTTGCCGGTCTGGATGAGCCGGGGTAGCCATCTCGCGGGCCGCTGTGGCACAATCCGCGCCCTTAAATTTTTGTCTGCGGAAGAACCCGTCCTCTTCGGGGGGATTCGGGTTTTTCCGTTTTCGGTTCCGCACGATGCGCGCGAGCCCTTACAGTTTGTCTTCGAGACCGCACAGGTGCGTTTTGCTCTGTTGACGGACGCCGGTTGCAGCACGCCGTTTTTGCTGCAGCAACTGGGTGGATGTGATGCGCTGATGCTCGAGTGCAATCACGACGAAGCGATGCTGCACGGCGGCCGTTATCCGCCGGCACTGAAACGGCGGGTCGGTGGCGCCTACGGGCATCTCAGCAACCGGCAGGCGGCCGAGATTTTGCGGCAAAGTGATCGCAGCCGGTTGCGGCACGTCATTGCGGCGCATTTGAGTGAAGAGAACAATCGACCTGAGCTGGCGCGAGCGGCGCTGGCAGAGGCCGTCGGTTGGTCACCCGAGCAGATTCGCGTGGCTGATCAGTACACCGGTTTTGAATGGCTGACGCTGGCGTAGCGCATCGCACACGCCGCGTTTTTTTTTTAACCAATGGTGAACACCATGCAGAAGTTGCAGGAACTCTACCGCGGCAAGGCCAAATCGGTTTACAGCTGCGAGCTCGCCGACCACGTGATCATGCATTACCGCAATGACACCTCGGCCTTCGATGGTCAGAAAGTCGCGCAGCTGGATCGCAAAGGCATGGTGAACAACAAGTTCAACGCCTTCATCATGACCAAGCTGGCCGCCGCCGGTATTCCGAGCCACTTCGTCAAGCTGCTGAACGACACCGACAGCCTGGTCAAGAAGCTGACCATGGTGCCGGTCGAGTGCGTCGTCCGTAACGTCGCCGCTGGCTCGATCACCCGTCGTCTTGGCGTGCAGGAAGGCATGGAACTGAATCCGCCGACCTTCGAATTCTTTTTGAAGAACGACGAACTGCACGACCCGATGGTCAACGAATACCACATCCGTTCGTTTGGCTGGGCCACCGACGCCGAAGTCGCCCGCATGAAAGAGCTGACCTTCAAGGTCAACGACGTGCTGAAAGCAATGTTCGACGAAGCCGGCATGATCCTGGTCGACTACAAACTGGAATTCGGTCGCCTGAACGGCGAGATTGTGCTGGGCGACGAGTTCTCGCCGGACGGTTGCCGGTTGTGGGACAAAGCCACCCGCAAGAAGCTGGACAAAGACCGCTTCCGTCAGGGCCTCGGCGGTGTCGTCGAAGCCTACGAAGAAGTCGCGCAGCGTCTCGGCGTTCCGCTCTGATTTGCGTGGTTTGTTGAAAAGGCCTTTCGCGTCGCGCAAGGCTTTTCAAGTCAGAAAAAAATCCGCATAATGCGCGCCCCGCATGAGCCCGGTCCGTCCGGAACACTCGTCGGGGCGCCGTTCGGTCCAGCGCCCGCTGGTACGCCGAACAAACAAGATGCCGAATGACCCGCGTCGTCTTGCAGCAGTACCGTCACGGAGAGGTGGCAGAGTGGTCGAATGCGCCGGATTCGAAATCCGGTGTACCGGTCTCCGGTACCGTGGGTTCGAATCCCACCCTCTCCGCCACTTTCCTTCGAAGCAAAGCCCCCGCAATTTCATTCTGCTCTACCCGAAGTTTCTAAGGGTGGGTGAGAACCCACGTGGGTTCGACAAATTGGCAGGGCGAATGCGGGAAAACGTGAAGTGCCAGTGCACTTCACGCCACATGAGCGGGCGAAGCTCTGCGTAGCCCTGGCGGCCAATTTGCGCGGCGTAGCCGCCCGCAGGGGCGGCGCACACGGGTGTGCGCCGACGAATCCCACCCTCTCCGCCACTTTCCTCGAAGCAAACTCCCGTTCCGGGTGATTTCTACTCGCCGTCATTGACGCTAGATGAGCCGGCAGACCGGTTCGACGTCGCCTACCTGACACGGCGCCATTTCTTCCGACATCATATTTTTCTGCCGCCACTGAGACAGTGATCGCTCGTGTTGGCGTGTTTCACCGTTGTATTTTTGGTGCTGCCGCGGCATCGTAGCGACCCTTCTTTTTTGTCTTTCTGATGGCGATGGAACTGCACAGCTATCTCGCCGGGTTGCCGGCTTTCCTGTCCTATTTTGCCGTGGCGGTCGCGCTGACCCTGGTGTTCTGTCTCGGTTACACCTGGCTGACGCCGCATCGGGAATGGTCCTTGATTCGTCAGGGTGTGCCGGCCGCTTCGGTGGCGTTTTCCGGCAGCCTGCTTGGTTTTGTCCTGCCGCTGGCAAGTGCGATTGCCCATTCCGTCAATTTGCTCGATTGCCTGTTGTGGGGCGCGGTGGCATTGCTGGTGCAGTGGCTGGTGTTCTTGGCCTTGCGACTGGTGCTACGCGATCTGTCGACCCGTATCGCCAACAATGATTTGGCTGCCGCGACCTTGGTGGCGGTCATGTCGCTTGCCATCGGGATCCTCAACGCCGCTTGCATGGTCTGGTGATCGCGATGGCAGACAAGCCGATGAAGCGCAGCCGCAAAGCCAGTTTGGTGTTGATGGGGACGGTGCCGTTCCTGCTTGCCGCCTGCGAGAACAGTGAGCGGGCCTTGGTCTATCGCACCGTCTCGGAATGCCAGCGTGATCAGGTGTTGACGTCAGAAGAGTGTGAAACCCGCTTTACCCGCGCCGGTTACGAAAGCGAGCGGGTGGCACCGCGTTATCGCACTCAACAGGATTGCGAGGCCGATTTTGGTCCGCAGCAGTGTCAGTCCAGCAGCGGCTATTTCATTCCGTTGATGCGTGGCGTGCTGGTCAAGGATCCGCGGCCGGCGCCGGATGAAGACGAACAGAGCGGTGCCGGTGGTGGTGGCGGAGGCGGAGGTTACTACTCCAGCGTCGCCCAGCCATTGTACGAATCGCGCGATGACAAAGGCGTGTTGCGCACGCCCGACAATGACAAAGTCAGCCGGTTGTCTGGTCCGGTCGAGGTCAAAGAGTCGTATCTGCAGGCCAAGCCGACCGCGCGCGTGGTCAGCCGTGGCGGCTTTGGTCGTGCTGCGGCTGCACGCGCCGGAGGCTGATTCATGCAGCGCATGCGGAGCGTCGAGCGGCCCGGTTGGCGTCAGCTCGCGGAGCAGCTCGGTTTTGGATTTCACACCATGTATGGCGCGCCGTACTGGGATGAAACCGCGTACTACCAATTTACGCTGGCGCAGATTGAGCGGGATCTGGAAGCGCCAACCGAAGCCATACACCAGATGGCGATGGCCTTGGTGGAAGAGGCCGTGCGCGATGAGGCGCTGCTGATCCAGTTGGGCATTCCGTCGGCGCATTGGGATCTGCTGCGCGAGAGTTGGCAGCGGCGCGATCCGGCGATGTATGCGCGGCTCGATCTCGCCTACGACGGCCATGGCCCGGCCAAACTCTACGAACTGAATTACGACACGCCGACCTCGCTGTATGAGAGCGCGTTCTTTCAGTGGGTCTGGCTGGAACAGATGCAGCGCGCCGGTGCGCTGCCAGCCGCCGCCGATCAATTCAATTCGATTCAGGATCGGCTTGAAGCGTTCTTTGCCGAGACCGCACTGCGCTTGCCGGTGCATTTTGCCGCGATTGGCGACAATGAAGAGGATTGTGGCACCGTCGCGTATTTGCGCGACATTGCTACCCAGGCGCGCTGTCCAAACCGGTTTTTGCCCATCGAGCAGATTGGCGTCGACAGTGACGGCCAGTTTGTCGATGAGCAAGACGAGCGCATTGCCACGCTGTTCAAGCTGTACCCGTGGGAAGATCTGTTGCAGGAACCGTTTGCGGAGCACCTGCATCAGTCGCAAACGCGCTTTATCGAGCCGCCATGGAAACTGATTCTCAGCAACAAGGCGGCGCTGGCCTTGCTCTGGCAGCGGCATCCCGGTCATCCGAATTTGTTGCCGACTTACTTTGATGAGGCCAGCTCAACCTTGCCCGCTGGCTGGGTGCGCAAACCGTTCTTTTCCCGTGAAGGGGCCAATGTTCAGGCGCATCTGCCGGATGGCCGCTTGCTGCAGGTTGACGGCCCGTATGGCCATTATCCGTGCATCCGGCAGGCATGGCATCCGGCGCCGTGTTTCGATGGCAACTACACCGTGCTTGGCAGTTGGCTGGTCGGCGATGTTGCGTGCGGCATCGGGATCCGCGAAGACGCCTCCCACATCACCCAGGATTTGTCGCGGTTTTTGCCGCACATCATTCTGGATTGAGGGCATGGATAGTGACAACAAAAAGCCGGCTCAAGAGCCGGCTTTTTGTTTTGGTGCGGATTCAATTCGCCATATACAACGGGTACAAATCCCGTTCTTCCCGTTCGATGCGACGCAGCAGCGCTTCGGCGATCTCGTTGGATTCCTGGGCGAATTTCTGAATGGTCAGCGGCGACATCGGGTCGTCCATGTAACGGTTGCAGAAATGCACCACCGCCCGGCTGATGGAATTCATCTCGCGGCGAAAATCGCGGATCAATTCCAGATTGGTTTCATCCTTGGCCAGTGACTGCTCAAGGTAAACGTAGAACTTGACGTTTTCCTTGATGATGTGGCCCTGAAACTCGGTTTTGAAGGCTTGCAGCCGCGAGCGAAAGTTACGGACGTCGTGATTGCGCAGCAGCGGCATCAGCGAAGTGAATTGATTGACCAGCTGGACGTGGTCCTGCTTCAGCATGGCGATCAACTGACCGTCGTACGGAATGCCGGCATCGGGTTTGTTGGTGACCGGCGTCGGGGCTGGTGTTGCGCTGTCCGGCGTTGGCGTTTCAGCGAGTTTGCGTTCCCCAAACAACGAAAATAAACGCGCCACAGGATGGATCTCCTCAATCGGCCCGTTCTGTGCCGGGGCCGAGTTTCTTGTGCTTGTGGAAGAAAGGAACGGTGTCTGAGCGCGTGCCCGTTCCCTCTACAGGCGCGCTGCTGCTCGACCGTTCCCATTGCGCGGCATCCTGCTGCGGCACCCGAAATCCGTCTTGTCAGTGGGGTGCAATGCTGCCAGTATAAATAAAACATATGTACCAGTTTGTATCGCTTTGTACGAGCGTGCAGCGGTTCACATCCGGCCCGCCGGGCTTCAGGAATACCGGGCGGCTGATAACAGGCTGTCGCCGTGAGGGGAACATGGCTGACTTGAGCGCAGTGCGGGGGCTGTCGGAGCCCAATCCACAGGATGCCGCGTGGCGGTTGCTGGCAGACGAATTGAAGGCCTTGCAGCCGGCGCCCGTCGCTGCCGGGCTGGGTGCTTGCGAAGCTGCGTCGGTGCTGGTGGTGGGCGCCGGACCGAGTGCCCAGGCGTTGGTCCGGTTGTTGGCGCGACAGGCACCGACGCGCGACGTGCTGATGCTCAATGGCGAACGCTTTGTCCCCTATAACCGGGCCCAGATCAGTTCGACCCTGGCCGATGGGCGACCGCTGCAACGACTGGCGGCGTTTCCGCCGACAGCCGCCGATCTCGCGCCCAAGATCCTGCACGATGCCCGTGTTGTCGCGATCGACCGCGTGGCGCGCAGCGTGCGACTGCACGATGACCGCGTGATCCGCTACGAGACGCTGGTGCTCGCCACCGGCGCGCGCTCGCGCCGGCTGCCGCCGCTGGATATCCGTCATCCGCGGTTGCGGGATTTTCGCTGTCTGGATGATCTGCAAGTGCTTACCGAGCTGAAGCCGCGTCAGGTTGTGGTGGTTGGCGGCGGGCTCTTGGGCATCGAAGCTGCACGGGCAATGCAGGCCCGCTGTGAGCAGATCACGGTGCTGGAACGGTTTCCGCATCTCTTGCCACGCCAGCTCGATCAAGAGGCTGCGAGTCGCGTTGCTGAGCAGCTGGGCGAGCAGGGCGTCACGGTAATGTGCGATCGCAAGATCGCCAGCCTCGCATGCGAACCTGCGGCGCTGACCCTGACGCTGGACGATGGCAGTGCGCTGCGCGCGGATTTGCTGATATCCGCCACCGGTGTCGAGCCCGAGATCCGGTTGGCGGCTGACGCGGGCTTGGCGGTTGATCGCGGTGTGATTGTCGATGCCAATTTTCGCACCAGTGATGAACACATTTACGCGATCGGCGAATGCTGCGAGCAGGCCGGGCAGACGGTCGGCAGCCTGGCGCCCTGCCTGCATCATGCCGAGCAGCTGAGTGCGTTGCTGACCGGTCAAGCCGCGGTATCGCCCGCCGCCAGCAACGTGTTCCAGCTGAAACTGGCCGAACGCACAATTGTCAGCATCGGCAATACCCGCGCGATCGATCAGCGCATGCACGCGTACAGTGGACCGGAGCAGTCGTATCGCCGGATTTTCCTCATTGATCAGCGGGTGGTCGGCGCCATTCTTTACGATCGCGCCAACACCGACATTTCTGCGTTCAGCACCGCTGTGGCCGAGCAGCGTTTGCTGACGGCAAATGAGCTTCAGGCGTTTGGCCAATCCGGTCAATTGCCAGAAACCGGAAGCGACGGTACCCAGCAAATCATCTGCTTTTGCGCCAATGTCAGCCGTGGCCGTCTGCTCGAGCTGCAACAGCAAGGGCTGACCCGTGCGCGCATCATCGCTTGCACTGGCGCCAGTCAGCACTGCGGTTCCTGTGCCGGCCGTATCGAACACGTGTTGGGCGGCACCGCTTCCCGTTACAACACTCGAATGACCGTCGCTGCCGTGGCTTCGGTACTGCTGCTTGGCATTGCGCTGCTGCTGGGCTGGCAGACGCCATTGGCCAGCAGCTGGCTGTCGGCTTACCGGCAAATCGATTGGCTGTGGCGTGACCCGGTTGCGCGCCAAATCACCGGATATGTCCTGCTGCTGGTGGCGCTGCTCAGTTTTGTCTGGGGCTATTGGCGACGGGTGCAGCGTTTGCACGAACGCGCGCAAAAAGCGCGCCTCGGCACCCACGCGTTGACCGCGGCAGTGGCCCTCATGTTGTGGTGGGTACACACCGGTGGCCGTGTCGGCCATGGCCTCAATCGCGGGTTGTTGTTGGCGATGCTGCTCGTCGCCATCACCGGCGCATTGGCAGGCGCCGCGTGGTTGCAAGCGGCGCAATCGGCATGGCAGCGGCGCGTAGCGACGGGACTGCGCGTGCTGCACTGGTTTGCGTTGTTGCCGATTCCTGCCTTGCTGCTGTTTCACATTGTCAAAACCTACTACTACTGACTCTGCCGATGCGATTCCTCTCCGTTGTGCTTTTTTCGCTCGCCACCGTGGTCGGTGGTGCGGTGCTGGCGTGGCAGCTGCTCGGCGACGATCAGCGAGTCTTCCAGCCGGGCGAGCTCAGCTACGCCCATCACCAACTGGAGCTCGCTTGTGCCAGCTGCCATGACGACGCGTTTTCCGGCAATGCCGGCATCGAGCAACGCTGCCTCGGTTGCCATCAGGCCGATATGAAAGCGATCGGTGATGCCCACGGCCCGAAAAAGTTCGCCGATCCGCGCAACGCTGGTGAGCTGGAGCGACTGGATGCGTCACGTTGCCTCAGCTGCCATCGCGAGCATGTGCCGGAACAGACGCATGCCATGCAGGTGACTCAACCGAAAGATTTTTGCATGGCTTGTCATGCTGATATCGCAACGACACGAGCCAGTCACCAAGCGGTGGCCGGTGACAGCTGCACCAATGCCGGTTGCCATAATTACCACGACAACAGCACCTTGTATGAAGCGTTTCTGAACGCACACCAACACGAGCCGGCGCTACTGCCACATCCGCAAAAACGGCCGCGTCATGTTGCGATGGCGGCGATGTTGACGCCCGATTGGCAAACGCTGTGGTCGAATCCGGCTGCCATGCCGGCGATCAAGTTGGCGGAGCAGGACTGGGCACAATCGGCACATGCCAAGGGCCACGCCAATTGCAGCGATTGCCACCAGCGCGAGAACCCGAATGAGGTTGCGATGACGGTGTGTGCCGACTGCCATGACGATGAATGGCAAGCGCTGCAGAAAGGCCATCACGGCATGCGGCTGGCTGTCGGGTTGGCGCCGATGTCGGTATCGGATGCCAGGCTGCCGATGCATGCTGATGCCGCCGACAACGCCGTGAGCTGCAACAGCTGCCACAGCCCGCACCGTTATGACACGAGCAAAGCGGAAGCGGAGAGCTGTCTTGGCTGTCATGCCGATGAGCACAGCCGCAACTGGCCGCAGTCGACGCACGGCCAACGCTGGCAGCAGGATCCGGCCACGGGCGTCAGTTGCGCCGGTTGTCATATGCCGCGCGAACCGCACCCGGATAATTCATCGCAGTGGGTCCAACACAATCAAAGCGCCAATCTGCGGCCGAACGACAAGATGCTGAAACAGGTTTGCATGCGTTGCCATGGCTTGGAATACGCGCTGTCAGCGCTGGCCGATCGCGATGTAATCAAAAGCAACTTCAGCAGGCCGGCATCCGGCCAGCACGACAGCATGGAATGGCTGCGGCAACAGGCCAGACAAAACCAATCCGGCGTGGCCACGCCAGCATCGGAATAACGCAGGAGTAGAGCGCTGAGCACAGCGCGTGTTGACAACACATCATGACGAGGGAACAAGCATGAAAAAGAGATGGGGATGGTCGCTGTTGGTGGTGATGCTCGCAGGCTGTGGCAAAGCGCCAGAGCCGCAAGGGATCAGTCCGCAGCGGATGACCGATACCATACACACCATTCTGGAAGCCGACCGGACCGTGTACACCCAACAGGTGGTCAATCGGCTAACGTTGGACGAGAAAGTGATCAAGGCCAGCGAACATTGGCGGGAAGACAAGGCACTGGTCTTGCCGGCGCAGATGTTCCGAATGGGGGCTGAACTGGTCAATGAAAAAGATCTCGGCATGTCCTATGCGCTGATTTCGGAATGGGCGATCAACAAGAAAAATCTGCCGCGTACCGATGGCGAGCGCAGCGGCATGCAGGCACTGATTCAGAACCCTGCGCAGCCGTATTACACCGAGGAGGAACTGGGCGGCAAACGCTACTTCACTGCCGTTTACCCGGACAAGGCGATCGCCGAAGCCTGCGTACAGTGCCATAACGACCACAAGGATTCGCCACGCAAGGACTTCAAGAAAGGCGAGGTGATGGGCGCCGTGGTGATTCGGCTGGCGCTTTAATCAACGCTGCAATGCAAGAAACAGCAAGCGACCCCGCCATGGGGTCGCTTGCTGTTGTGTTTACTGTTTGCCGGTGACCGCCTGCAGATGACCGCTCGCGGCTGACGTGATCAGTACGTCAGATCAAAGCGATCCAGATTCATCACTTTGTGCCAGGCTGCGACGAAGTCCTGGACGAATTTCTCCTTGGCATCGTCACTGGCATAGACCTCGGCCAGTGCGCGCAGCTCCGAATTCGAGCCGAACACCAGATCCGCCCGGGTACCGGTCCATTTCAGTTGGCCACTCGTCCGGTCGCGGCCTTCATACAGGCCGGCCGTCGCGGACGGTTTCCAGTCGGTGGCCATGTCGAGCAGGTTGACGAAGAAGTCATTGCTCAGCACACCCGGTGTATTGGTCAGGATGCCATGCTTGCTCCCTCCAACACTGACATGGAGTGCGCGTAGGCCACCGATCAGTACAGTCATTTCCGGCGCGGTCAGTGTCAGCAATTGCGCCTTGTCGAGCAGCAACTGTTCCGCCGGCGCTTTGCTGTCGCTACGCTGATAATTGCGGAAGCCGTCGGCGACAGGCTCCAGCACCGCGAACGATTCGACATCGGTTTGAGCTTGCGTGGCATCGGTGCGGCCCGGCGTGAACGGTACCGTAACCGCGATTCCGGCTTTGCGCGCGGCATCTTCCACTGCCGCCGCGCCGGCGAGCACAATCAGATCCGCCAACGAGATCTTTTTCCTGCCCGACTGACTGCTATTGAAGCCTTCTTTGATTTGCTCCAGTTGCTGCAACACCTTGGCCAGTTCTGCCGGCTGATTGACCGCCCAGTCTTTTTGCGGCGCCAACCGGATGCGGGCGCCATTGGCACCGCCGCGCTTGTCGGAGCCGCGGAATGTTGAGGCCGAAGCCCATGCCGTGTTGATCAGTTGGCTGGTGCTCAGGCCGGATGCCAGCACTTTTGCTTTCAGTGCCGCGATGTCATGCGCGTTGACCAGTTCGTGATCGACCGCCGGCACCGGGTCTTGCCAGATCAGGTCTTCAGCCGGCACTTCCGGGCCGAGGTAACGTGAACGCGGCCCCATGTCGCGGTGGGTGAGCTTGAACCAGGCCCGCGCGAAGGCATCGGCAAACGCTTGCGGATCTTTGTGGAAACGGCGCGAGATTTTTTCGTACGCGGGGTCAAAGCGCAGCGACAAATCGGCGGTCGTCATCATCGGCGGATGCTTCTTGCTCGGGTCATGCGCATCCGGGATCAGGTGTTCCGGCTTGCAGTTTTTCGCGACCCATTGATGAGCGCCGGCGGGGCTCTTGGTGAGTTCCCATTCGTAGCCGAACAGCATGTCGAAGTAACCATTGTCCCATCGTGTCGGGTTCGGTTTCCAAGCACCTTCAATACCGCTGGTGGTGGTGTGAACGCCCTTGCCGCTGCCGAACTGGTTGATCCAACCGAGACCCATCGCTTCGAGCGGTGCGGCTTCCGGTTCCGGGCCGACCAGTTTCGGATCGCCAGCGCCGTGTGCTTTGCCGAAAGTGTGGCCACCGGCGACCAGCGCGACGGTTTCTTCGTCGTTCATCGCCATGCGGGCAAAGGTTTCGCGAACATCACGACCGGATGCCACCGGATCTGGATGGCCGTTCGGGCCTTCCGGGTTCACGTAGATCAAGCCCATTTGCACCGCCGCCAATGGGCTCTCCAAATGGCGATTGCCGTTGTAGCGTTTGTCACCGAGCCACTCGGTTTCGGCACCCCAGTAAATGTCGTCTTCCGGTTCCCAGATGTCTTCGCGGCCACCACCGAAACCGAAGGTCTTGAAGCCCATGGACTCAAGCGCAACGTTACCGGCCAGAATCATCAGGTCGGCCCAGGACAGCCGTTTGCCGTACTTTTTCTTGATCGGCCACAGCAGGCGACGGGCCTTGTCGAGGTTGCCGTTGTCAGGCCAGCTGTTCAGTGGCGCAAAGCGCTGATTACCGGTACCGCCACCGCCGCGGCCATCAGCAATACGATAGGTGCCGGCGCTGTGCCAGGCCATCCGGATGAATAGACCGCCGTAATGGCCCCAGTCGGCCGGCCACCAGTCCTGTGAGCTCGTCATCAAGGCTTGGAGGTCTTTTTTTACGGCGGTCAAATCGAGCTGTTTGAACTCCTTGGCGTAATCGAACCGCTCACCCATCGGATTCGATTTGCTCGAATGCTGATGCAGGATCTTCAGATTGAGTCGCTGTGGCCACCAATCCTGATTGGATTGCGCAGCAACTGTGGTGCGGGCACCGTGCACCGCGGCAAACGGGCATTTCGCTTCGTTGTTCATGTTGTCTCCTGACGGGTCTGCTAAGCCATGCTCAAAGCCTAGAGGTCGTTCACTGTGGCGGCCAATTGATTTCACATCTGGTATCGATAGCCGGTTCCTTTCGGTCTCACGGGCGGGGCCGTAATGGGCGGGTCATGCCTGCATAAGCAAGATAGTCGCTACAACAGATGTGACGCTGCAGGAGCACTCCGCAGCGTTGCTGCTAGTACCCACTCACGCAGCATGCACAGCAAAGCAGGCCCGCTGTTTCGTTATGACCATTACAATGCGGATACAGTTCGATACGCGTTTCTGCAGGGTGAATGTGGTTTGCCAGAACTGTGAGCCCTGTCGTCACTGAACTTTCGGAATCGGCTTGACGAACATTGTCCGCTGATCTTCAATAACAGCGTCCTGTTGTGCGCCGTCAGTTGTCAGGGATGTGATAGAAGTGCCGGCGCGCTGCCTCATCCCTTGTTTGCAGTTCCCCCCACGGCTGTTCGCTGCCTCAACAATCGAGGCGGTGCGGGTTTCTTTGTCGATCGATTTTGTAGTCTTCACACGGGTTTTGACGTGTGAAGCGGGGAGCTTTTGCCTGCAGATTTTGCGTGTCGTGCGCGGAAGGGATTGACCGCGCCGGCTGGCGCACGATGGCGGCAGGCAAAGCAGGCGCAGACCAAGGGCACGAGGATGCAGCAGGGATGCTGGATGTCACGCTGAAATTTTTGCAGCAGCAGCTGAATGCCTACTTGCTGGTCCGCACCGGTAGCGACTTCGGCGCGGTCGAAATGTGTCAGCCGATAGACGACACCGGCAAATGGGCCGTGAAAGAAGATGTCCTCGGGCTGTCACTGATCAATATCGAGGAAGAGCGCATCCTGCGTTCCCAGCTGCCCGAAACCACCTATCTGAATGGCCAGAACATTCTGTTGCAACCGCCGCTACGGCTCAATTTGCACCTGCTGTTTCTCGCCCGGTTCAAGCAATACGATCAGGCATTGCGCCAACTTTCCCATGTTCTGACGTTCTTTCAAAGCCACTTGCTGTTCACCCCGGAGCAGCATCCGGGGCTAGATCCACGTATTGAAAAGCTGACTTTGGAACTGCAGTCACCGAACTACGAGCAGCTAAACCAGATCTGGGCGTTTCTCGGCGGCAAACAGCTGCCATCCGTGTTGTACCGGGCCCGAATGGTGATCTTGCAAGACGCTGAAACGGCGGCCATTCAGCCGCCGTTGACTGCCATCGATCTGGCGTTTCGGCAACCATGAGCACGCGCTTTTCGACTCTGCTGCAGCTCGATATCCAGCACGAGTTTTACGGTGGTGGCTGTCCGGACTTTGGCTTGATACTGCCGGCTGACAGCCAGCGCCTGCTGCAGCGCGGCCGCTTGCTGCTCAAAGCACGCGACAACCGTTGGCATCTGCTTTATGAACAGGATCACGATGGCGAGCCGTTGGCGATGCTGGCCGAGCAGACGCTGCGGATAGGTCTGCAGCTGCTGAATCCCTATTTCGACAATTTCACCGGCGAAAGTCTGGCGTTGGCGGGCGAGGTACCGGTTTATCGCAACCGTGTCACACCGGATGCATTGGCGGCGCCAGTGCGGATGCCGCTGTGTTCCGGCTTTTATCGGCATGTCATCGCGCAGCCGCAACGACCGGTGACGCTGCAGCTGCGCCGGCCGGGTGCCGAGCTTTTGCACAGTATCACTATTACTGCTGCCGACGACCGGCCGTCGTTTGCATTTGATTTGCGTGAGCTGCCGGCCGGCGAATACTGGATTGAAGAGCATTATCCGGGCGATGTGGTCACCCAGACCGCTATCTATGCCGATGCCGAACTCTGCCAGCAGGCGGTAGCTGCGGTGCTGGAACTGCGCCTTGATGCGACGTTTTACGAAACGGCGCCAGTGCTGACTCTGCAGTTCTCGGCCAAACAGCAGGCGTTGCGTTTCTATCTGGTTGTGCGCAATTACAGTGATGCCGAGTTTGCCCAGCTCAGTGTCAGCGATCACGGCTTTGTTGAAGACGGTCGCAGCGAGATTCTGTTCCAGCGGATCGCATCGGCCAGCTTCGGCGCAGAAGAGATACCTGCTGAGCTGTTGGCGCGGGAGGGCGAACGGGTGGTGCTGTTTCGGTCACAAGTGGCGGTCGGCCGACAAGCACGACCGCGCCGCAAGCTGCAGTTGCGGCGCAATGGCGACATCCTGATTGAACACCTGCCACAACCGGGCCCGGACAGTGCCAAAGCCGAGCAGATCGTGCTGGTTGGCAAGCCGGGATAAGTTTTCCGAAAGATTTTGTTGCAGAAAGGTATCACGCGCGGCAAGACGCCGCGTAATACGCAGTTTGGTTTCAACAAGCCCAAGGAGCCGAGCAATGGCCACCTATAAAACACCGAACGTTTACGTCGAAGAGATCCCGGTATTCCCGCCGTCGGTGGCGGAGGTGGGAACGGCCATTCCGGCATTCATTGGCTACACCCAGAAGGCGGCCCGCAATACCGCCAACGATCTGCATTTGAAGCCAACCAAGATCTATTCGCTGAAAGAGTATGAAGCGTTATTTGGCCTGCCCAAAGAAGAGGATCTCGCCATCAGCGTCACCGATCTTGGCGCGGGAGCATACAGCATCAATAGCGTTACCCTGCCGAGCTTGTCCTATCTGCTGTATTACAGCGTCAAGTTGTATTTCGATAACGGTGGCAGCCAGTGTTACATCGTGTCCGTTGGTTACTATCAAACCCCGGCGGTGGTCGATCTGACCGGCGACGGCACCACGGCGCCGGCCACCGGTTTTGGTTTGCAGGATGGGTTGGATGTGGTGGCGTTGGAGGACGAGCCGACCCTGCTGGTGATTCCCGAGGCGGTCAAGCTCGGTACCGCCGACTACACGACCCTGGTACAAGCCATGCTCGGGCAGTGCGACAAGCTGCGCGATCGGTTTTGCATTTTCGATATTCGTGATGGCGGGATCGCTCTGGACAGTGCCGGGCTGCTGGCCAACCGCGGCTACTTCGGCAACAACTATCTCAAATACGGCGCTGCCTATTATCCGTTTATCAAGTCGACCTTGAATTACTACATCAATGCCAGTGAGGCCAACGTCGATGTCACGGTAGGGGCCAACGCGCCGGCCGAGCTCCAGTCGTTCAAGACCAGCAACACGGCCTTATACAACTTTGTCAAAACTGCATTGAAGGAACACTTCATCGTCTTGCCACCGAGCGGTGCGGTCGCCGGCGTGTATGCGGCAACCGATGCCAATCGTGGCGTCTGGAAAGCCCCCGCCAACGTCAGCCTTGCCGATGTCATTGAACCGGTAGTCCGGCTCGATAACCTCAAGCAGGATGATCTGAATGTCGATGCCACCACGGGCAAGTCGATCAATGCGATTCGCGCTTTCGCCGGCAAAGGTACGCTGGTTTGGGGCGCCCGCACCCTGGCCGGCAATGACAATGAGTGGCGCTATGTTTCAGTCCGGCGTTTTTTCAATATGGTGGAAGAATCGATCAAGAAATCGACCTATTGGGCAGTATTCGAGAACAACGACTCGAATACCTGGGTCAAGGTCCGCGGCATGATCGAGAACTACCTGATCGACAAATGGCGCGAAGGCGCCTTGGCTGGCGCCACACCGAAAGACGCTTTCTTCGTCAAGTGCGGTCTCGGTGTCACGATGAATGCCCAGGACATTCTCGAGGGTCGGATGAACGTCGAGATCGGTATGGCAGTGGTGCGGCCGGCTGAATTCATCATTCTGAAGTTCTCGCACAAGCTGCAGACCTCATGACCATCGCAGCGTCTACGATACTCGAGATATCCATTCATTGATTCAGGAGGTTTTGCATCATGCCTACTCCCTATCCGCTGCCGACATTTCACTTCACTGTTGAGTGGGGTGGTAAACGGGTCGGCTTCTCCGAAGTAACCGGGTTGACCCAAGAAAATCAGGCCATCGAGTATCGCGATGGGTCGTTCCCGGAGTACTCGTCCATCAAGATGCCGGGCTTGCGCAAATTCAGCAACGTTACCCTGAAGCGCGGCATCATCAAGGGCGATAACGATTTCTTCAAATGGCTCAGTACCGTCAAGCTCAACACCGTTGAGCGGCGCAATCTCGTGATCAGCTTGTTGAATGAAGAACATCAGCCGGTCATGGTGTGGAAGGTGATGAATGCATTTCCGGTCAAGGTGGAAGGGCCGGCGCTGAAGGCCTCGGCCAACGAGGTGGCAATCGAGTCGGTGGAGCTGGCGCACGAAGGTCTCGAACTGCAAAACGAGTAAGCGATGGCGAGCTACTACCCGCCGGTTGGCTTCCATTTCAAGGTGGAGGTGTCCGGTTTGCCCACCGACAGCAATGACGTCCGGTTTTCGGAGGTCAGTGGCTTGGCGGTGGAGTTGGCGACCGAGGAAATCGCGGAAGGCGGTGAGAACCGTTTTCTGCAGAAGTACCCGACGCGGGTCAAGTACCCGGAGCTGGTCCTGAAACGCGGCCTGCTGCTGAAGTCGGATTTGTGGGACTGGATCCGAAACAATCTGGAGAAGGATGTGCTGGAACCGCGTGACATGACCATCAAACTGTTGAATGAGCAGCATGAGCCGCTGCTGACCTGGAATGTGGTCAAGGCGTATCCGACCAAGTGGTCGATTAGCGATCTCAGTGCCAGCAATAACAGCATCGTGGTTGAGAGCCTGCAGTTTTATTACCAGTACTTCAGCCAGATCCGCAGTTGAGGCAGAGCTTGTTGAGGCGGGCAGGGGTGGATGGGAGCTAGGCGATGCCAATCATTGTTGATGAAGTGGTGATCTCGGTTGAGGTCAGCAATCAGGCTGCTGGCGGGGCCGCCAGTGCGCCGGATGCCACCCAGGACAAACAGGCTGTGATTGCGGAATGTGTCGAGCGCGTGCTGGAAATTCTCGAACAACGACAAGAGCGTTGAACCATGTCTGAACGGGGCGAACTGGAGAAAATCCGGATAAAGGCTTACGAACAGCCGGATTGCAGCGGCACTGAGGTCGGTGAGTTCACGGCATATGTGAACCCGAATGAGATCACGCTGGCCTATGAAATGGAATACGACGCTGGTCAAGGCTCAGGCACCACCAATAGCCGGATGGAATTCAAAAAGGTCAAGCCCGGTGATATGTCGTTGACGTTTTTCATCGACGGTACCGGAGCCAATGGCGTGGTCGTTGATGTCCAGACCGAGGTCGACAAGTTCCAGACAGTCACCGGCTACAACGGCAACATCCACCGACCCAATTACCTGAAAGTGGTGTGGGGGACGTTGCAGGTCAAGCGCTGCATCCTGAAGAGCGCGTCGATCGCCTACAAAATGTTCAAGCCGAACGGCGTGCCGCTCCGCGCCGTGATCACGGCGAGCTTTACGGACAGTGTGGACGATCAGACCCGGGTTGCACTGGCGCAGGACTCATCACCGGATTTGACCCATGTGCGCCAAGTCAAGGCGGGCGACAACCTGCCGTCGCTCTGTTACCAGATCTATGGTGATCCGAGCTTGTTTCGGCAAGTCGCGGAGGCCAATGGGCTCGATCATTTTCGCGAGTTGAAAGCCGGCAGCCGGATCTTCTTTCCACCGCTGCAGAAATCGACGTGATGTCGTCAGGACTGCACCATGAGTGAAGCACGCACCCTGCCCGTTGCTGCCGAACACCGCGAGTTCACCATCAAGGTCGCGGGTGAAGCGGTTGCTCGCGAGCACCAATTGCTGGCGGTGTCGGTACGCTGTGCGGTCAATAGCATCAGCGCGGCACGGCTGGTGTATCAGGACGGTGCCGCCAGCAGCAGTGATTTTCCGCTCAGCAATACCGCACTGTTCGTGCCCGGTGCGGAAGTCGAGGTGCTGGCCGGCTCGAGTGGCGATCCGGCGTCGATCTTCAAGGGCATTGTGGTGCAGCAATCGCTGAAGGTGCGTGAGCAAAGCCCACCACAGCTGGTTATCGAGTGCCGGCACAAAGCCAGCAAGCTGACTGTCGGCCGGCGCAATGCTTGTTATTTTGATCAGAAAGACAGCGATGTGATCAGCGAACGGCTTTCTGCGGCTGGCATCAGTGCCGATGTCGAAGCGACGGCAGTCAGTCATGAGCAACTGGTGCAGTACCGGGCGACCGACTGGGATTTTCTGCTGACCCGCGCCGAGGCCAATGGCAAGCTGGTGCTGACCGAAGGCGACACCGTGAAGGTGTTGGCGCCAGCGCTGTCGGGTCAACCGGCGTGCACGCTGCAGTTCGGCGCAACCGTGCTGGAATTTGACGGTGAGATCGACAGTCGCTTGCAGTTTGCCGCCGTGAAAAGCCAGAGCTGGGACCCGGCGCAACAGGCGCTGCTGGAATGCGAGGCCGAAGCACCTGCCGTCGATGGCCCGGGTAATTACAACCATGACGATCTGGCCGCCGTGGTAGGGCTGGATGCCTGCCGTCTGCAACATGCCGCGCTGACTGAAGACGAGGCACAGCATTGGGCCAATGCCCAATGGCAAAAGGCGCGGATCAGCAAAGTGAATGGTCGCGTCAAATGCCAAGGTATTGGCACCGTCAAGCCGGGACAGGTGGTGACACTTGCTGGCGTTGGTGATCGCTTCAATGGCGATGTCTTTGTCACCGGTGTTCGCCACGATTTTGATTTGGTTCAGGGGTGGAAAACGCATATCCAGTTCGGCAATTTGCAGCACGCGTTTGCCGAACAGAAAGCCGTTTCGGCGACGCCGGCAGCGGCGCTTTTGCCGGTTGCCAAGGGCTTGCAGATTGGCGTCGTGGTCAGCAACGAGGATCCGGAAGGTGAGCATCGGGTCCGGGTGCGGCTGCCGTTGGTTGATACCGACCAGGACGGCATCTGGGCGCGCGTGGCCAATCTCGATGCTGGCAGCGAGCGTGGTTTTTTCTTCCGGCCGGAAATTGGCGATGAAGTGGTGCTGGGTTTTCTCGAGGAAGATCCGCGCCAGGCCATCCTGCTGGGCATGCTGCATAGCAGTGCCCATCCCGCGCCGCTGGAAGGCAGTGATGCCAATCACGAGAAGTGCATTCAAAGCCGGGAAAAATTGTTGCTGTCCTTCAACGACGAGAAAAAAGTGCTCCAACTCGAGACGCCAGCCGGCAATGTCCTGGCGCTGGATGAGGACAAGCAGACGGTCAGCCTGACTGACCAGCACGGCAACAAGATCGAGCTCAGCAAAGACGGTATCAAGATTGAGAGCATCAAGGCCATTGAATTGAAAGCGGCGACCGAGTGCAAGTTTGAGTCCGGTACCGGCTTTTCGGCCAAGGGTGGTACCGAGATGAAACTGGAAGGCGCGGTCAGCGCAGAGCTGTCGAGCGCCGCCACCACCACCATCAAGGGCGGTATCTTGCAATTGAATTGAACGTGTTGTGCTGAAGCGGACTGGCACGTGCCGTTGTGGTGTGCGCGGGGCGTGATGGATGCAAGGCCCAATTGTTGACAAGGGAGAGGGCGGCGATGCCGGCAGCGGTTCGGGTAGGGGATGTCACCACACATGGCGGAACGGTGATCGGTCCGGGCATGCCGACGGTGCTGATCGGCGGTATGCCGGCGGCGGTGCTCGGTGACATGCATGTATGTGCATTGCCACCCAATGCGCACCAGCCAACGGTCAGCCCGTTTCCGGCGGGCAGTGCAACCGTGCTGATTGGTGGCAAGCCGGCGCTGCGCACCAGCGATACCTGCATCTGTGGCGCGATGGCGATAGTCGGTGCGCCGACCGTGATCATTGGTTAAGAGGGCAATCACTGTGCCGACCGAACCACAATACCAATCCTTTCTCGGTACCGGCTGGAGTTTTCCGCCACGTTTTGATTCGGTCAGTGGCAGCGTCGCGATGACTGCCGATGAAGAAGACATCGCCGCCAGCCTGCAGATCCTGTTTGGCACTTTACGTGGTGAGCGGTTTCTGAATCCGAAATACGGTCTGAATCTGCGCGAGCTGTTATTTGAGCCGATGAGTACGACCATGACGACCTTCGTCAAGGACAACATCCGGACCAATATCCTGGTATACGAACCGCGAATTGCGGTCGAAAACCTGGCGCTGGATACCAGCCGGCAGTACGAAGGACGCATCAGCATCCTGCTCGAGTACCGGGTTCGTGCCACCAACTCGCGTTACAACCTGGTGTATCCGTTCTTCATCAGTGATGGCAGTGAAGTGAAACTGCCAGAACCACCCGCCGTGTGAGTGGTGATTCTGGCATCACAGACGTCGTGAGCGTGGTAACAGCGCCGTTGCCATTGGTAATGGAACAGGGCGGAAGTTTTGATTTTGGCGAGCCATTGTGTCGTTGGCCGCAAGGACAAGGTGCCATATCGGCACCAGCAAGCTGGCAAACATGACCAAGCAAAGGACAACGACACCGTCATGGCTGAGCAAGACTTGATCGACCGGCAAATTTTTGCTGCCGGCCAGAGCCAGAATGAACGGCTACCACCCGAGTTGGCGGCGCAGTTTGTCGTGGCTGATGAGCGCAGCCCTACTGATTTGTATCGTTTCCTGCAACGGCTCGCGCCGCATATCCGTTTCTTTCAGGATGACCCGCTGATACCTGCGGGCACGTGGCAGAACTTCTTCGCCCAGGATCTCGCCACCATACAGCGTTGGCTGGACGGTGATCAGGGCGATGCGCCGCCGCACCTTGGCCTGCTGCTCAGTTTCCTGAAGCTTTACCAGCAACCACAAGCCTTGCTGAACGAGACCACCGCTCGCCATCTCGCGTTCTATTACCGGGATGTGTTGCGATTCGTGGCGAAACCGGCGCAGCCGGATCATGCACATCTGCTGCTCGAACTGAAGAAGAACACGGCCCCCATACTGGTCGACCGCCATGCGGTTTTTTCTGCAGGTAAAGATGCCATCGGTGTCGAGCGTTTGTATCGGGCACTGACCGATACCGTGATCAACCGCAGCCAAGTCGTCGCGCTGCACAGTGTTTATCGTGATGATGCCTTGCGTGGCAGTATCCGGTTTGCTGCCATTGCCAACTCCGCTGACGGGTTCGGTGCGGAATTGCCGGAGGCGGAGCCCAAGTGGTCGGCATTTGGTCATGCCAATTTGCCGCCAGCGAAAATCGGTTTTGCCATTGCCTCACCTGTCCTGCGTTTGGCTGAAGGTGAGCGTCAGATTGAACTGTTGCTGACATTATCTGGTGTTGCCACGCCGGCACCGAGTAGCGCGGTGCTGTCGGCGGCTTTCGAGCTGTACCTGACCGCAGACAAGCGATGGTTGGGGCCATTGCCGTACACGGCCAGCATTGTCAGCGGTGCGGTGCTGCGCGTGCAGGCAACGATTCCTGCCACTGAGCCGGCCATTGTTGATTACGACAATGCCGTACACAGCGGTGCATTTGCGGCGACCGCACCTGTGCTACAGCTGCTGCTGAAGCCAGGCACCGCCCAATTTGGTTATGAGGACCTTGCCGGGCTGGTGCTGCAGCAGGTTCAGGTCAAGGTCCGTGTCGATGCGATCAGCACACTGGCGCTCGACAGCGATGCCGGCAAGCTTGATCCGAAGAAAGCGTTTTTGCCGTTCGGTCCGCAGCCGGTAACCGGCTCGCGGTTCGTGGTCGGTTGTCCGGAGGCGTTCAGCAAGAAGCTCACCGAGCTGACACTGATCCTGCAGTGGAAAGCGGCGCCCGGGCAGTTTGCCAGCCATTATCAGCACTACAACGCCGGCACGATCAACAACGGCAGTTTCACCTGTGGCGTATCCTTCCACGATGCGGGTCATTGGCATGTGCAACAGGATGGCGTACGCCTGTTTGGCGTCGATGGTCGCACCGAAACCCAGATCCGGTTTCAACCTGGCAGCGAGGCGGTAACCAGCAGCCCGTCAACCGGCTATCAGATCTACGCGTTGGCAATGACAGGCGCGGCCTGGAGCCAGCAGCAGTTGCAATACGCCATTTACCTCAATAATCCCTTGCAAGCCTATACCGCAACGCCGCCGGCACCACAACCCGGTGCGTTGGTGTTGGCGCTGGAGCGGGATTTTTTGCACGCGCAGTACCGCAAACGCACCATTGAGGAAGCGTATGCAAGCGGCGAAAAGGATGTGCTCAATGAGCCGTATTCGCCCATGCTGCAGTACCTGAAACTGGCCTATCAGGCCAGCACGGATACGGTGCCGATCAACAGCAATAGTCTGGCGAACTTCGCCCATCCGGATGTGCAGTTTTTTCATGTTGGCTGCTTTGGCGTACGGCGGGAGCATCGCTATCAGCGCGAGCAGCTGGCATATGTCAACGACAAAGCGGTCAGCTTGGTGCCGTCGTATCCGGATCAGGGTGAATGCCTGATTGGTATTGCGGATGCGGACGCGGGTGACAGCCTGAGTCTGTTGTTGCAAGTGGCCGAGGGCAGCGCTGACCCGGACCTGTCACGGCAGGCCATTCGCTGGCAGGTGCTCTGCGACAATTACTGGAAATCCTTTGCCGATAGCGAGCTGGTGCAAGACAGCAGCAACGGGCTGCTGACCAGCGGCATCGTCAAACTGGTGTTGCCACGCGAGGCAACCCGCCACAACAGCTGGCTGGCTAGCGATCGGATCTGGTTGCGCGCCAGTGTGCCGCAGCAGGTCGCGGCGGTCTCCGAACTGCTGCAGATTGCCAGCAATGCGGTCGAAGTGGCTTTTGTTGACCAGGGTAATGATCCCAACCATCTCCTGCAGGCCTTGCCGGCCAAGCAAATCAGCAAACTGAAAACCCCGCTCGCTGGGATCAAGTCGATTGTCCAGCCGTATGCCTCGTTTGGTGGTCGCGCGGATGAGTCGGCCGATGCCTTGCATCAGCGTGCCGCTGAGCGGCTGCGCCACAAGCAACGCGCAATCACAGCCTGGGATTATGAGCGACTCGTCCTTGAGCGCTTTCCGGGCGTCTACAGGGTCAAATGCATTGCTCACGCCACACCGGACAATTTCCTGGCGCCGGGTCATCTGCTGGTGATTGTGGTGCCGGATCTGCGACAACGCAATGGCCGCGATCCCTTGCAACCAAAGGTCGACGCCAACACGCTCAGCGAGATTCAGGCGTTTCTGACCCAGCACAGCGCCATGCAGGTGCAGATCCAGGTGCGTAACCCGCGCTATCAAAAACTGCGGCTGGAATTTGCCGTGCGCTTTCATGCCGGCTACGAGTTCAACTTTTATCGCAATCAGTTGGAGCAGATGCTGATCTCCGAGTTGTCGCCGTGGGCGTTCGGTGGCGGCCAGACGCTGCAATTCGGTGGCCGAATCTACAAATCGGTATTGCTGGACCGGGTCGAGGCCGAACCCTACGTCGACTATTTACAGGAGTTCAAGTTGTACAGCTGGAGCAGTGTGGGCGCTTGGCATGAACAGGCCAATTTGCCGGACCGCAATGACGTGACACCCGATACGCCCGACAGCATTCTGGTGTCCGATGCCGGCCACGGCATTGTTGAGTTGGTGTGAGTGCGGATGATGTTGAGCCAACTGACCATCAACAAAACGCCACCAGCGGCCGTCGGCTTGCACCAGCCGGGTTTGTATGCGCTGGGTCTCAAATATGTCCAAGCGTTGTCGCGCCGGGTCTGGACCGACTACAACCTGCATGATCCGGGTATCACCATCCTGGAGTTGCTGAGTTACGCGCTGACCGATTTGGCGTATCGCACCCAGTTTCCGATGGCCGATTTGCTGGCAAGCTCGACCGACAACGCCGCCAACATGGCGAGCCAGTTCTTTACGGCCCGCCAGATTCTGCCGAACCGCCCGGTGACGGCCGCCGATTATCGCAAGCTTTTGATTGATTTGCCGGGCGTCAAAAATGCCTGGTTGCGGCCGCATGCACTGACGTATTTCGCCAACACCATTGACGGTCGCCTGCAACACGAAGACAACGGCGAGATTGGCATTCGGCCGGTTCCCATTCACGGGCTGTATGACGTGCTGATTGATGCGATGGATGACCAGAACACCGTGGCCGAGCGTGCGGCTTTGTTGGAGCAGGTCAGTGCCACTTTGCATGCCAACCGCGGCCTGGCGGAGGACTTCGTCGAGATTGGCTTTGTCGACAGCGAATCGTTCCGGCTATGCGCGGAATTGGATTTGAAGCCGGACGCTGACGTTGTCGCGGTACATGCGGCCGTGCTGTTCGCTGTGCAGAACTATCTGGCGCCGCCAGTGTACAACTACAGTCTGGCCGAGATGTTGGCGCGCACCAAAGCAGATGGCAGCCACTACACGGCCGAGGAGATTTTCTGCGGACCACGCTTGCATTGCGGGTTTATTCCTGACGACGAGCTCGCCAAAGCCGAGCTGCGAACCGAGATCCGGTTGTCCGATGTCATTGGCCTCATCATGGACATTGACGGTGTTATCGCGGTCCGCGACATCGTGATCAATGCGGCAGGGGCGACAGCGGTCGAAAACAAGTGGTTGCTGCCGGTCACGCCCGGCAAAAAGGCACTCCTGGATACGGCTGGCTCTCGGTTGGTCTGCTACAAGCGGCATATGCCGATGACTGCCGCATCGGCTCAGGTTGCAGCCCGTCTGCAGCAACTGCAGGACGCCGAACGGACGCGGCTGGAAACGGTGACCGACGAAGATTTGCCGATCCCGCTCGGCCGCTTTCGCCAGCCGGCTGAGTACCGCAGCTTCCAGCAGGAGTTTCCGGCGATTTATGGGCTCGGCGAAGAGGGGCTCGGCAGCGAGGCCAGCCCGGCGCGCTTGGCGCAAGTTCAGCAGCTGCGCGCTTACTTGCTGTTCTTCGACCAGGTCATGGCCGATTACCTGATGCAACTGGCCAAGCTGCGCGAGCTGTTTTCCATGGATGCAACAGTGCTGCGCAGCTACTTCTATCAATCGGTTCAGCCAGCCGCCGCGTTCAGTGCGTTATATGGTGGCGCCGATCCCGTCGCGCTAATCGAGCAACACGCCGATGATCCGGCCGAGCAAATCCGCCGGCGCCATCGCTTTCTCGATCACCTGATCAGCCGGTTCGCCGAGCAGTTTCATGACTATGCGGCCGTGATGTATGGCCAGTTTTCGCTGGCGCCGGAGCTGCTGGTACCGGACAAGTGCGCGTTCCTGCAGGCGTATCCCGAGATCAGTGCCGACCGGGCGCAGGCCTACAACTACTCGCTGGGTAGTGATGAAGCCATCTGGAACACCGACAATGTTTCCGGTCTGGAGAAGCGCCTGGCCCGGTTGCTCGGTATCCGCAATCACCAGCGACGTAACCTGAGCGAAGTGCCGTACGACATTTATGCCGAGCTGGACGAGACGCCGGACAACGAATTCCGGTTCCGGGTACGGCATCGGGTCAGCCACAAGATTGTGCTGAGTAGCAGCACCAAGTACGCCACGCAGGCCGATGCGCGCGCCGAAATGCAGCGCGCCATCGAATTTGCTCAATCACCGCTTGGTTATGAACGCAAGCAATCGGTGGACGGCAAGCATTACTTCAATATTGTCGACGAAACCGGCGAGGTGATTGCGCGCCGCATCGAGTACTTCGAAACCGAACGGCTGATGAATACGGCCATTGATGAGCTGATGTTGTACCTGCAACAGCATTACAGCGAAGAAGGCATGTATCTCATCGAAAACATCCTGTTGCGGCCGAAACCGCCGGGAAGTCCACCGGAAGACCCGTTTCTGCCCGTCTGTGTCGATCCCAATTGCGGCGACTGTGCCGACGACGACCCGTACTCGTGGCGGCTGCATATCATTTTGCCGGCCTACGCCGGGCGCTTCGCCGACATGGATTTTCGCCGCTATGCCGAGCAGCTGATACGGCAGGAAGTGCCAGCGCATTTGTTGGCCAAGATCTGTTGGGTCAGTCGCGAGGACATGGCGGTGTTCGAAAGCCTGTATCGCCGCTGGCTGGAATGGCAGGCCGGCGTCGGTACCGGCGACCGTCAAGCGGAGTTGATGGCCTTTATCAGCCAGTTGTATCAGCTGAAGAACGTCTACCCGAGCGAGCGGCTGCATCAGTGCGGCGATGAGGAAACCCGGCCGAACAAGTTCATCCTCGGCCGCACGGCGCTGGGCACCATGCCGGAACTGGATGATTGAAAGCGCGCCGGCGACCGCGCGTGGGCGCGGTCCGGCCAAGCACAAGGCAGAGGAGACGCCGTCATGTTACAGCTCGTACGCAGTCTGGAAGCGATTGCAACCGGCTACAGCGTGTTCGAGAAGGATCAGGTGCTGACGCACGATCAGCTGAACAGTGTCAGCCAGTTTCTGGAGGACCAGGATCGGCTGAGTCGAGTGTTTCTGCTCGGTGTCGGTATCGTCTGTGGCCTGCGGGTGCAGCTGCAGGGCAATGTCATCGCCGTCAGCAAGGGCGTTGGCGTCAGCACTGACGGTGACATCCTGTTCTTGGGCGAAGACAGTCGCTTTGATCAGTTCAAGCCTTATGACGAAAGCGCACCGGTTTATCCGCCATTTTATGACAGTGAGACGATGCTGCCGGTCTATGAACTGCTTCGGGTCGGCAGTAGTGACCCACAAGCGACGCCGCTTAGCCAGTTCAACGGTGAAACGGGTCAGACACTGACCAATATGGTGGCCGTTTTCCTGATGGAAAGCTATGTCAAGGATGAGGACATTTGCACCGGCACCGATTGCGACAACTTGGGCAAAGACTCCATCCACAGCGGAAAATTGCTGCTGATTCGGCGCAGCGATGTCAGCCGTTTGCAGGAAAGCCTGAGTACCCTGGACAGCACGGCGCGAGCACTGACCGAGGTCATGATTGACCGGCCGCTGATTGGCGGTGGCATCTCCACCACGGCGCAACTGGCGGCAGCATATCGCAGTGCCTGCAACACGCTGCACGGCCGATTGCAGGAGGCATTTGCCGGCTTCTATGCGGCGGCCCGGCATTTTGTCCAGGCACGTTATCCCGCAGATCCGACGCCAGCCTGGCAGAGTCGATTGAATGCGCTGAACGCCGAATTCGCCAGCCGCACGCTTGGCATCCAGTACTACTATGATTTTCTGAAAGATGTAGCCGAAACCTGGAACGAACTGCTGGAGGTGATGTTTGGCGACAGCAGTTTGTGCTGCCCGGATATTCTGGCGTTTGCCAAGCATCTGTTGCTGGGCGATGTCCAGACCGGTGAGCCGGGTGGCGACCGCCGCACCGGATATTATCCGTCGCCGGCGGTCGGGCAGGGCCGGGCCCACTGGCAGCATGCCTTGTTTCTGGTGGCCAAGCTCGACACCCTGATTAATCACTTCAGTATTCCGGGCAACAGCGAACTGCGGGTCACCCCGAGCCGGTACGATGACGTCCCGCTGGAGCAGCGAGCAGTGCCGTATTACTACCGCAGTGAACGGGCGCGTGAACTGTTCATGCAATGGAATCACCGACTGAGCAGCAGTGAGCGCTGGACCACCAACTATGGTTATCACGCCGTCGCCGCTGGCGCGCGCGGTGCGGCGGCCAATCCGCTGGCAGCACATCTCGGGCCCTACAGTCTGTTTCGCATAGAGGGCCATCTGGGCCGGCCGGTGCGGGACGTGCAGCCGCAACTGGAGAACCTGATCCGCAGTCGCAATCTGCCGATCAGTGTGCAGGCCGTCATGCTGAGCAGTCAGCGTCGCGATTTGCTGATCAAACCCAAATTCCGCTACACCGATCTGCACCGTTTCAGCTATCTGCTGCGGCAGGACCTGGCGCTGCAGCTCGATGATGCGCTCAGCTTTGGCGACAAGTTCAAGTCGGAAGTGGATTCCGCCGTCGATCAGCGCTTTGTGGTCGATGACCCGAATGGCGATGAAGGCCGCACACTGAAAGCCACCGCCGCCACGAAACAGGGAATGCTCAAGGAACGTGCCACTGGCTTGAAAGCCAAGCTGCAACAGCCCTACACGAACTATCAGCAGGACAGTTCGTGGAAGAGTGATATGCGCGACACCCTGACGGTAGCCGGTGAGTTCAAATACGACCTCGGCAGAGTTGTGAAAACCGAATTCACCACGCCGTTTGACGGCTTGATCAGCGGAAGCAGTCACATGTTGTGGGTCGACTGGCTGGATCAGCTCATCATCAAAAAGGACGAGAAAGCCCAAGACCGCGTTTTGTTCTCGCAATTCAGCCGCCTGCATCCGGGGCTTGAGCATGCCGCCGGGGTGTTGCGCGGCGGGACATTCATTTTGGTCTACGACAGCAGCGGCAATGTGGTGGCCGATTTTATGCTGCCTTATCGGCTGGATGACGAAGACGACGATGAAGTGGAGGAACCGGTTTTGCCACGCCCGCCGATTCGGCCGGATTGGGTGATCACCGGAGGCATCAAGCTGCTGCCACCCAATACCAAGGTGATCAAGGACTGGTTCAAGGTTGATATCGAGCCGAGCTGGAATGAGAAACTGACCCGGCACACTGGCTATTTCGATGTCTTCAAGGACACCATCAACACCATGGGCGATGTCTTTGGCAATCTCGACCGTAACAAGGTTGCTGGCATTGGCGAGATCAAAGTCAAAGACGCCTATCTCAATTACAAGCTGCAGGAGTCTGAGCTGCAGCGCAAGCAAATCGATCTGCTGCGTGAGCAGCTGCTGGATACATCGCTACCGGAGCGTGAGCGAACCAAGGTGGAAGAAGAGCTCGTCAAAGTGGAACTCGACTTTGCCAATAAGCTGGAAGATACCACGCGTTATGTGGCCGAAGGCAATCTCGATATCAGCAAGGGCGGTGACGGCTATCAAGCGCTGTTGAGCGTGCAGACCAGCGCCAACAATCTCAAGTCACCCGGGGCCATTGACAAGTTCAACACCGGTATCGGTCAGCTGCAGCAGGATGTTGGTAGCCGTAATCCTGCACTCGGCGGCATGCTCGGCACGTTCCGGCGCTGATGACCGTGATCAGCCTGCATCGCATTCGCTGCCAGCGCTGGCAGGTACGTGCCGGCGACCAAGCCGAGGCCATGCGCTGGCGCCAAGCGCTGCGCGACGACGGCCAACAGGAGCTGCTGGCGGCGATCGCGACGGTATTCGATGCGTTCGACGCGCCACAGCGGGCGTGGCATGTGCCGCGGCTGCAATTGCATTTGAAAGTCAGTTCGCTGGCCCAACTGCGTGAGCAGTTACCGCGGGTGCTGGCCGACGCACTACGCGATGAGCGCTGGCAGCAAGAAGCGGCCGGGTCGCAGCGGGACGCGATCGATGTCAGCAGCAGCGTGACGCGCCTTGCCGCGGTGCGGCATTACCTGTCGACTGGCCAGCTGTGTTGGCAAGATGCCCATGGCGACCGCCAGCGGCGGCAACAAACACTGACGGCGACACCGGATCGCTGGCGGCAACTGCTGTGTGAACAGCTGCCGTTGATCGCGGACGAGTCGGCGCAGCTGTTGATGATCTGGCGCTGGTTGCAAGCCTCGGCCACGGCGTTGCGCCAGAAGGAGGTAATGGCGCTTTTTGCCGAGCTTGCGCCAGAGCTCGCGCATCCGGTTCAGCGTTTCCGCCTGATCGCGCGCGTGGCCGAACTGTCAGGCGCAACCGCATTTCAGCAGCTGCAATGGCTGAGTCTGTTGGTGCTGCGCGTCTGGCAACACCGGCAACGACAATTGCCACTGCCGCAGTTGTTGTTGGGAGAACGCGAGACTGTCGACAACGAGCCAACGGCGGCTGCGATGCCTCATGCCCGTTCAGGGCTGCTGCGGCAGTGGTTGCAACAGCCGCCAGTGCAACAACTGGCCTTGCCAGACCAGGCTCCAGCACGCGATGGGGTGGCGGCGTTGGCGATTGGGAACGCTGGCAATGCCGCTCCCTCCGCGGATATCGCCACACCGATCCAACAGCTGCTTGCTGTGGCAGCGGCGTCGATGCCGGTGCTGCCGCTGACGACGCGTGCGACCGAAGCGCAGTCAGTCGCTGTGCTGCATGCCGGACTGATTTTGTTGCATCCCTTCCTGCCACAGTTGTTCCGCCACTGTCAGCTCTGGCAGACCGGCGACAAGCAGCTGTCCCCGTGGCTGCTGCCACGCGCCGCAGCGTTGCTGCATTTTCTGGCGACGGGTGTCGAAACGATTGCTGAACATGAGTGTGGCGCCATCAAACTGCTGCTGGGTTTGGCCGTTGATGCGCCATTACCGGTTGCCGAGGGACTGCTGACGGACGCCGATCGGGAAGAGGCTGATGCATTGCTTGCGGCAGTGGTCGGACACTGGACCGCACTGAAGCAAACCTCGGTGAACGGGCTGCGCTTGTCGTTTCTGCAACGACCGGGCTTGTTGCGTGCCGAGGCGGATGGCTGGCGTCTGCATGTTGAACGCGAGGCATTCGATGTGTTGCTCGATTTTCTGCCTTGGGGTATTGGAGTGATCAAGTTGCCATGGATGACCGACGCTATCCACACGGCGTGGTGAGTTCACTCGCCACTGACAACGCCCGCGATCTGGAGCGCGAGCTGGCGTGGTTCGCGCAAATTATGCAGGCGCGGCTGAGCCATTACTTTGCCGCCGAGCAGCTCGACGACCCGCTGCTGTGCGTCGACCCTCCCGATCTGGCCGGCAGCCAATCACG
>DASUEK010000061.1:0-5638 GCA_036275115.1 Permianibacter sp.
CAACTGTCCGCTGGATCTGGTTGCCATGAACGCCGTGTCTGAACTGCCCCGTTTCACCGATGTTGTGCCGGAACGCGTGATTCCGGAACTGGAACAAAAACTCGCTGCCAACCGCGCCACCCTGAAAGCGCTGCTCGCCGCCACCCGCGACTACCGCTGGGACAATCTGGTGACACCGCTGGAAGCGGCAGAAAATGATCTGCACAAATGGTGGTCGCGCATCAGCCATTTGCATTCGGTCTGCGATTCGCCGGCCTTGCGCGAGGCTTACAACAACGCCTTGCCGCTGCTGACCGAATACAGCACCGAGCTGGAACAAAACGAAGATCTGTACAACGCCTACCTCGTCATTCGCGATCACGACACCAGTCTGAACGCGGCCCAGCGCCATATCATCAACGAAGCGATCCGTGATTTCGAGTTGTCCGGCATCGCGCTGCCGGCCGACAAGAAAGTCCGCTACGCCGAACTGCAACAACAGCTGTCCGATCTCGGCGCCAAATTCGAACAGCAGTTGCTTGACGCCACCATGGCCTGGACCCGCCAGTTCAATGACGCCGCGGCGCTCAAAGGCCTGCCGGACAGCGCCCTCGCCAATGCCCGCGAAACCGCCAAGGCGCGTGGCATGGAAGGCTATCTCATCACGCTCGAAGGGCCGAGCTATCTCGCCGTGATGACCTACGCCGAGGATCGCGCGTTGCGGCAAGAGGTGTACACCGCTTACGCGACGCGGGCGTCGGATCAAGGTCCGCAAGCCGGCGAGTTCGACAACAGTCAGGTCATTCGTGACACGCTGGCGGCGCGTCACGAATTGGCGCAGTTGCTCGGCTTCCCGGATTACGCCGCGTTGTCGCTGGCCGGCAAAATGGCGGAAAGCGCAGCCCACGTCGATCACTTCCTCAGCGATCTGGCCAAGCGTGCCCGTCATCAGGCCGAAACCGATCTGGCCGAGCTCGCCGACTACGCCAAACGCGAACACGGCTGTGATGCGCTGCAGGTCTGGGACATCGCCTACTACAGCGAAAAACTGCGCCAGCACAAATACAACATCAGCGACGAAGAGCTGCGGCCCTACTTCCCGGAAAGCAAAGTGCTTGATGGCCTGTTCGACGTTGCCTGGCAGCTGTTTGGGGTCAAATTCCGCGAAGCGCAGGACTTCGATCGCTGGCATCCATCGGTGCGTTTCTTCGATGTCCAGAATGCCAGTGGCGACACCATTGCCCATTTCTATATCGATCTGCATGCCCGCCAGCACAAGCGTGGCGGCGCCTGGATGGACGACGCCCAGGGCCGGTTCCGGTTCGCTGGCAGTCTGCAGAAACCGATTGCCTTCCTGACCTGCAATTTCGCCGGCCCGGCCGAAGGCAAACCGGCGCTGCTGACCCATGACGATGTCGTGACGACGTTCCATGAGTTCGGTCATGGCCTACATCACATGCTGTCGGAAGTCGATTACCTTTCCGCCACCGGCATCCACGGTGTCGAGTGGGATGCTGTCGAGTTGCCGTCGCAGTTCATGGAAAATTTCTGTTGGGAAAAGGCGGCGCTGAAAAAACTGTCGGCGCATTGGCAGACCGGCGAACCCCTGCCGGATGCGCTGATCGACCGGCTGCTGGCGGCCAAGCATTTCCAGAGCGCGATGCAGATGATCCGCCAGATCGAATTCTCGTTGTTCGACTTGCGCCTGCACGCGCAGTACCGGCCCGGTGAGACCGATGTGATGCAGTTGCTGAACACCGTGCGCGACGAGGTGTCGGTGGTCAAGGCGCCGGCGTTCAACCGCTTCCCGCACAGCTTCAGCCACATTTTTGCTGGCGGTTACGCGGCCGGTTATTACAGCTACAAATGGGCGGAAGTGTTGTCGGCCGATGCGTTCGCCAAGTTCGAGGAAGACGGCGTGTTCGAACGGCAAAGCGGCGAGCGCTTCCGCCGGGAAGTGCTCGCGGTCGGTGGCACCCGGCCGGCGCTGGAAAGCTTCAAGGCGTTCCGTGGTCGCGAACCGCAAATCGATGCGCTGCTGCGTCACAACGGCATCGCGGCGTGATGACGAACAACGGGATTCCGCGCAAATGACCGTTCGTGTTTTGTTTCCGCATCATTGGCAGACGCAGGCCTGGAAGAATGGTGGTGGCATCACCCATGAGATCGCCCGCGAAGACGATGCCGACGGCACCCGCTGGCGGCTGTCGATTGCCGAAGTCGCCAGCGATGGCCCGTTCTCGCGCTTTGATGGTATTGATCGCGTGATTCTGATGCTGAACGGCAACGGTTTTTGCCTGCACGGCGTTGGCGCCAATCCGGAGCGGATCGTGACGCCGTTGCAAGCGTTTGCCTTTGCCGGTGAAGCGGCGATCCAGTGCACGCTGGTCGACGGTCCGGTGCGCGATTTCAATCTGATGAGCCGGCGTCAGCAGGTCAACGCGACCTTGCAGGTCTTGCGTGTCTCGGCGGCGCGGCAAACGCTGCCGGTAAGCCCCAACACCTTTGTCTTTGTCGCCGCGGGCCGGCTGTTTGCTGAATTGAATGGCCACGGTTATCTGCTGGATGCCGAGCAGACCTTGCAGCTCAGCGACGAAACCGGTGCATTGACCGTGAGCGCCGCCGGCCATGACAACAGCGCGGATGCGGCGGCGATTGTGATCCAGATTCAGTAACGGCTCGGCCGTTTTGATTCAGGCCATGACCCGATTGCGACCGGCGCGCTTGGCGCCGTAGAGCTGGCGATCAGCGGCAGCGAGCAATTCTGCTGGTTCGCAGTCATTGCAATCCAGGCAATGGCCGACGCCAACGCTGATGCTGATCGGGGTGCCGCTGTCGTGGCTGTCGGCGTTGGCGCCAACCGCCGGCAATTGCTCGACGGTCTGGCGCATCTGCTCGGCGAGCAGCTGCGCGCCGTCGCGATCGGTATCCGGCAGCAACACGACAAATTCCTCGCCGCCATAGCGGGCAATGAAATCACCCGGCCGATGTAATTGTTGCTTCAATGCCTTGCCGACCATGCGCAGCGTTTCATCGCCAACCAGATGGCCGTGACGATCGTTCAAGGCTTTGAAGTGATCGATGTCGATCATCAGGATCGCGGCGCCTTGTTTGCCGCGTCGCAGCCGCCGCCATTCATCGGCGAGCACCTGGTCGAAGTGGCGACGGTTCGGGATACCGGTCAGGCCATCGGTGCGGCTCATCGCGAGCAGCGCCTGCTCGTAAGCTTTGCGGGTTGACAGGTCGTTGATGGTGGCGAGCGCCAAGGCTTCGCCACCGAGCCGAATTGGCGTGACGCCAATTTCTATCTGCAGTTTGACGCCATCACGGCGCTGGCCAAACAGATCGCGGCTGACGCCGAGCAGGCGTTCGCGCGGTGCCGCAAAAAAACCGGCCATCTTGCTGGCGTGTTCGGCGCGTTCGGTTTCCGGCATCAACAATTCAACCGAGCGGCCACGCAATTCATCAACACGGTAACCAAACAGCGACGCGCAGGCCGGGTTGATCAACTGGATTTCACCGCGCTGGTTGGCGAGCAGGCAGGCGACCGGCGAGTTCTCGAACAGATGGCGGAATTGCTCTTCGACTTGCTGGGTTTCCAGCAGCGCTTCGGTGAGCGCTTTCTGGCCGAGATTTTCCCGCTGTGCCATCTGCGCCAGATTGGTCGCCAACTGCTGCAGCTCGGCGCTGCTGCGCGCCGGCAACCGGGCCCGCCACGGGCTGCCGACCCGCCATTGGCTGGTGTACTGGGCGAGCAGATCCAGCGGCCGGCTGAACCGGGCCGCGATGTGGCCACCGAACAGCAGCAGCAGCACCGTCAACAGCACCGTAAGCACCACCAAGGCCGCCAGCCATTGATAAAACGGCCGCAGCACATCGGCGCGGGTGATGGCGACTTGCAAGCGCCAGTCGCCGCCGCTGACGCGCCGGTTCACTTGCAACTCAGGCTCATCAGCCAGCGCCGCGCCGGCGAGCAGCGTGCCGCCGTCTGGCCCGGTCAACAGCCGGAGCCGCAGCGGGCCGATGGTGCCGTTGCCGGGTTCAAACAGCGCCCGCAAATCGGCGCCGGACTCCCGTACTTCCAGGCTGCCGAGGGTGGTGCCACCCCAGATCAGTTTGACGGTGTGGTGGAAGTCGCCGCGTTCGGCGAGATAGAGGGTCTGGATCGCCAGCGTTTCCGGCAGTGCGGCCGGCGCCGGTGGCGTCGTCAGCAGGTTGGGATCGGATGCCGCGAGCAATTGTTGCCGGCTGTCGCGCAGCAACCCGTAGCGAAAACTCGGCACGGTGCCGATCGCTTCACCGAGCAGTTCGCCCAGTTGGTGACGGCTGCCGGCATCAGACGGCCCGGTGTGGGCCTGCAAGCCCAGGCGCAGATCGGAGCGGGCCGCGAGCAGCGCAATGCGCTCACGCTGCCGGGCCTGGAGCTGATGCAGCGCGGCTTCGGTGCGATTGGCGACTGCTTCGAGCTGAGCCGGGGTCTGGTCGAGCAGCCGGTAATAAAGCCAGGCACCCGACAGCAGGCCGATGCTGAACAGGCACAGCCAAGCGGTGCCGAGCAGCAGCAGCAGAACTTGATCACGCAGGCGAGGCGCGGGCTTTATGGGTGACATCTTGTTGGCGCGCCGGGGAAACGGTCAGCGAATGTTGGTTCGAGTGTAGCTGGCTTGGCGTCATTTACACGCTGCGCTGCCGCAGGCTGGCGTCTTTTCCGGGCTGGCTTGGCGCACTGGCCTTTGTAGCGGGCGGCGGCGGCTGGGTATGCTGGCCGAATTGACGGATGTTTGTAGGTGGCCTTGTGGCGGATCTGATCCTGGCGCTGGACAACGGAACGCAGAGTCTGCGGGCGCTGCTGTTTGATGGTCATGGTCGGCTGTATGGCAAGGCGGCGGTGCCGCTCCGCTATCAGCGGCCGCAGCCGGACCGCTGCGAAGCCGACCCAAGCTTGTTCTGGCAAGCACTCACTGTCGCCTGTCAGCAGCTGTGGCAAGCCTATCCGGACGCTCGGGACCGGCTCGCGGCGGTGACCCTGACCACCCAGCGCAGTACGGTCATCGCACTCGACGCTGACGATCAACCGGTCTACCCGGCGATCATCTGGATGGATCAGCGCCGGCTGCGGCCTGAGCTGCTGCCGCCGATCAGCCGCTTGTGGCAACTGGCGTTTCGCATGGCCGGCGTTGCCGATACCGTGGCCGGCTTTCAGGCCGATTGTGAGGCTGGCTGGTTGCGCGCCGAGCAACCGGCGGCCTACCGCCGAATCCGCCGTTATGGGCTGCTGTCAGCGTTTTTGTCTTACAAGCTGACGGGCGAATGGCGCGATGCGGTCGCCGGCCAGGTCGGTTACCTGCCGTTTGATTTCCACGGCCAGCGCTGGGCACCCCACTGGGACTGGAAATGGCAGGCCTGCCCAATCACCCCGGACTGGCTGCCGGAACTGGTGCCGGCCGGCCAGCAGCTCGGCAGCATTCGTGCCGACGCGGCTGCCGCTACCGGCATCCCGGTCGGCTTGCCGGTGATTGCGGCCGCGGCCGACAAAGCCTGTGAGGTACTCGGCTCCGGCTGCCTGCGTCCGGACATCGCCTGCCTTTCCTATGGCACCACCGCCACGGTCAATCTCTGCGCCGACCGCCATATCGCGCCGTTGCCGTTCCTGCCGGCC
>DASUEK010000062.1:0-8314 GCA_036275115.1 Permianibacter sp.
GCCACGCTTTACCGCCTCGCTACGAGCCGTCATCAGGGCTTCAACCAGCATGTTGGTAACGGTGGTCAATCGGGAACTCTCAATAAGGTTGCCGAGTGTGGGAACAGCCATCGCGGCGACAATGGCGATGATGGCCATGCCGATAAGCAGCTCTGTCGCGGTAAATCCGGATTGACGCACGTGAAACCCTCCTCTTACAGGGTTAAGAGATAACACCGGGCTTATGCCATCGCCAGCAAAGGCCGACAGGTACACGGCCAGCGCCGACTAACGGTGCGGGCCGTGGCGGAAGGTGTGGAGTGGTTCACATTCCCCACTCCCAACAAGAACTTAGCGCAGCTCGAGCGGCAGCGCGAAGGTGACGTCTTCGATTTTGCCGGATTGCTCTGCAACGGTCTGACCACCCAGTGCTTTCAGGCGGTCGACGACCTGGCGGACCAACAGCTCCGGCGCCGAAGCACCAGCCGTGACACCGACCCGGGCAACGCCGTTGAACCAGCTGGGCTGGATGTCTTCGGCTCCGTCGATCAGGAAGGAGCGGACGCCGTCTTTCTCGGCGAGTTCTCGCAGGCGGTTGGAGTTCGAGCTGTTCCGGGACCCCACCACCAGTACCAGATCGGCCTGGGCGGCCAGCTCACGGACGGCATCCTGACGGTTCTGCGTGGCGTAGCAGATGTCATCCTTGCGCGGCCCCTGAATGGCCGGAAAGCGTGCGCGCAGCGCCGCCATGATGTCTTTGGTCTCGTCGACCGACAGCGTGGTCTGAGTCGAGTAATGCAGCCGCTCAGGGTCCTTCACGGTCAGGCGCTGGACGTCTTCCACCGACTCGACCAAATAGATGCCGCCCTCCGGGTTGTCGTACTGGCCCATGGTGCCTTCGACTTCCGGGTGGCCTTTGTGACCAATCAATACACACTCATCACCTTTGCGGGAAATGCGGGCGACCTCCATGTGCACCTTGGTCACCAAGGGACAGGTGGCATCAAAAACCCGAAAGCCTCGCGTCTTGGCCTCATCGCGAACTGCCTGCGACACGCCGTGGGCGCTGAAAATCACGGTCGCGCCGGCAGGCACTTCGTGCAGCTCTTCAACGAAAATTGCGCCGCGCTGACGCAGGTCCTCCACGACGAAGCGGTTGTGCACGACTTCATGACGGACATAGATCGGCGCACCGAAAATCTCGATGGCGCGCTTGACGATTTCGATGGCCCGATCGACCCCGGCACAAAAGCCGCGCGGGTTGGCCAGTAAAATTTCCATGCTCTGCACTCTCAGGCTTACGGGTTGATGGCAACCACTTCGAGATCAAACGTCAGCGCCTTGCCAGCAAGCGGATGATTGAAATCAATGGTGATCGAGTCGCCGTTGATTTCGCGCACAACGCCTGGCATCTCAGCACCGTTCGGCAGCGTAAAGACGATAATCACGCCTTCGCTGATGTCCATGTCGGACGGAAACTCATGGCGCTGGCGGAACTGAATCAAACCGGTCTGGCGCTCACCAAAGCCGTCAGCGGCTTCGACCGTGAACTTTTTCTTGTCACCAATCGCAAGTCCCAACAACTCCGCTTCAATCGCCTCGCTCAAACTGCCGTCGCCAAGCTGGAACTTGGCCGGCTTGCCGTTGGCGCGCGAGCTTTCCGCCACCGAGCCATCGGCCAGCAGCAAATTGACATGCACCAGTACTGCATCACCCGGTTGCACTTGCATCGTTAGACACCCTGCTCTTTCGCAGCCTTGGTCGAAGGCTGCCGGAACGAATCCAGAATCAACAAACCGGCACCGACGCAGATCGCGGCGTCAGCAATATTGAATGCCGGCCAGTGATACGTACCGACATACCAGTCGATGAAATCAACGACGTAGCCATAGCTGATCCGGTCATAGACATTGCCAAGCGCGCCGCCCAGTACCAGCGTCAGCGCAATCGGCAACAACTTTTGACCGCGCGGCAAACGATACAGCCACACGGTCAGCACGACACTGATCACCGCTGTCAAGCCGACAAAGAACCAGCGCTGCCAGCCACCGGCATCGGCCAGAAAACTGAACGCGGCGCCGGTGTTGTGGGCCAGCATCAGATTGAAGTACGGCATCACCGGCACCGGCTCGTACATCGCCAGGTTGGCAACCGCCAGATGCTTGGTCCATTGATCCAGCACGACGACAATCAGCGTCACCCAGAACCAGCGGAAATTGCTGATACCGCCAAACACTTGCGTCGTCATCACGCCACCTGCCGGGTTTCGCCGTTGCCATCGACATTCTCGACGCAGCGACCGCAAAGCTCCGGATGCGCGGCGTGACTACCAACATCGGCGCGGCGATGCCAGCAGCGCGCGCACTTGGCATGAACCGATTTGTGCAGCACCAGCTTCAGGCCCTCGACATCGGTGGCGACCGCATGGGCCGGCGCGCCAGACAACACATGAATGTCGGCGCGCGAGGTAATCAGCACAAAGCGCAAATCGGCACCGAGCTGCCTCAGCACCGGGAACAGTTTATCGTCAGCGTAGACATCGACCTCGGCTTCCAGCGAGCCACCCATGTCCATCGTCTTGCGGGCACCTTCGATTGCCTTGTTGACCGCGTCTTTGACCTTCAAGACTTCCGCCCAGTTGTCCCGACTGATAGCGTCGCCATCGGCGCTGAACAACTGCTGATACCAGTCGGCCAACAGCACTTCGCCCTGCTGGCCGGGAATCGCCTGCCAGATCTCGTCGGCGGTGAATGACATGATCGGTGCAATCCAGCGTACCAACGCCTGCACAATATGAAACAGCGCACTCTGGCAGGAGCGCTGCGCGCGCGAACCGGCTTTGGCGGTGTATTGGCGGTCCTTGATGATGTCGAGATAGAACGCGCCCATGTCGACTGCACAGAAGTGATGCACCGCCTGCGAGACGTTCCAGAACTCGTAGTTGTCGTACGCTGCTTTGATTTCATTCTGGTAGCGCAGCGCGCAATCGACCGCCCAGCGATCCAGCGGCAGCATGTCAGCCGGCTTGACCATATCAGTCGCCGGATTGAAGCCATGCAGGTTGGCCAGCAGGAATCGGGCGGTATTGCGGATGCGGCGGTAACTGTCGGCGGTGCGGTTCAGAATCTCTTTCGATACCGCCATCTCACCGCGGTAATCGGTCGACGCCACCCACAAGCGCAGCACATCAGCGCCCATCTGATCGATGACTTCCTGTGGCGCGACGACGTTGCCTTTCGACTTCGACATCTTTTCGCCTTTGCCATCGACCGTGAAGCCGTGGGTCAGCACTGCCCTGTACGGTGCCTTGTTGTTCAGCGCGACGCCGGTCAGCAGCGAGCTGTGGAACCAGCCGCGGTGCTGATCCGAACCTTCGAGGTATAGATCGGCAGTGCCGCCCAGATCAGTGCGGTTGGCAACGACGCACGCGTGCGTCACGCCGGAATCGAACCAGACATCAAGCGTGTCACTGAGCTTGACGTAATCGGCAGCTTCGGCACCGAGCAGTTCGTCTGCCGGCAAATCGAACCAGGCCTGAATACCACCCTGCTCGACTTTCTTGGCGACCTGCTCGAGCAGCTCCAACCAGCGTGGATGGATTTCCTGCGTGTCTTTGTGCACAAACAGCGGCAACGGAATGCCCCAGGTGCGTTGACGCGAGATACACCAGTCCGGACGATTCTCAATCATCGCCGCGATGCGCTGCTCACCCCACTCTGGCACCCATTGCACTTGCTTGATTTCGCTCAGCGCTTGCTTGCGCAGACCGTTTTGATCCATCGAAATGAACCACTGCGGTGTGGCGCGGAAAATTACCGGCGTCTTGTGCCGCCAGCAATGCGGATAGCTGTGACGCAAAGCAAAATGTTTGAGCAGCCGGCCTTCGAGTTTCAGGTGCTCGATGATCGCATCGTTTGCCTTGGTGACGTGCTGGCCACCGAACAGCGGCAAATCGGCCGCGAAAACGCCATTGGCGCCGACTTTATGTTCGACCGACAAACCGTATTTCAAACCGACGGCATAGTCTTCCTGGCCGTGACCCGGCGCGGTGTGCACACAGCCGGTACCGGCATCAAGCGAGACGTGGTCGCCGACAATCACCGGCACTTCGCGCGGGTAAAACGGATGCTGCAGCTTCAGACCTTCGAGCGCTTCGCCCTTGCCGTAGCCAAGCACATGGTAATGCTCGATGCCGTAGCGAACCATGCAATCTTTCAGCAGGCCTTCGGCCAGCACAAGCCGCTCTTTGCGACCGTCGCGCTCGACTTGCACGACAACGTATTCCAGATTGGCGTTCAGCGCGACAGCCTGGTTGGCCGGCAACGTCCACGGCGTCGTGGTCCAGATCACGACCGACAGCACGCCATCGCCGTGATGGCCCGGCACACTGTGCAGCCGGGCGAACAGCACATCCGGATCCAGCACCGGGAAGGCAACGTCGATCGCCGGTGAGGTTTTGTCTTCGTACTCGACTTCAGCTTCGGCCAGCGCCGAGCCGCAATCAAAGCACCAGTGCACCGGCTTATAGCCCTTGTGCAGGTGGCCGTTGCTGATGATTTTGCCGAGCGCGCGGATGGCGTTCGCTTCGAAATCGAACGACATGGTTTTGTAAGGATTGAACCAGTCACCGAGCACGCCGAGACGGATGAAATCCTTGCGCTGGGCGTCGATCTGGCTTTCGGCGTAATCGCGGCACTGCTGACGGAATTCGCCGGTGGTGACTTTGACGCCGGCCTTGCCGACTTTCTTCTCGACATTCAACTCAATAGGCAGACCATGGCAATCCCAGCCCGGCACATACGGTGCGTCGTAACCGTCCAGCGTCTTGCTTTTGACGACGATATCTTTCAACACCTTGTTGACGGCGTGACCGATGTGGATATTGCCGTTGGCGTACGGAGGGCCATCGTGCAGGATGAATTTCTTTTTGCCGGCGCGAGCGGCGCGAATCTGCTCATAAACCTTCTGTTCATGCCAGCGCTGCAGCATGCCCGGTTCCCGCTTGGCCAGATCGGCCTTCATCGGGAAATCCGTGGTCGGCAGGTTCAGTGTGTGTTTGTAATCCGCCATGTTGTTATCCTGAATCGTCAAAGCATGAAAATCGTGTCGCCGATCAGCCAGCAGCAAAAAACGCCCGCGCCTGCTCGGCATCACGGGCAATCTGCGCTTTCAGCGCATCCAGCCCGTCAAATTTCTGTTCACCGCGCAGCTTGTGCAGCGGCTCGACCTGAATCCGCTTGCCATACAGATCGCCGGCAAAATCGAACAAATGCGTTTCGCAGCGCGGCTCCTTGCCGCCCACTGTCGGTCGATTGCCTATGTTGGCAACCCCCGGCAACGGCCGCTCTGCTACACCGTGCACCTGCACGGCATACACGCCACTGAGCGGCAACACCGCCCGGTGCAAA
Source organism: Permianibacter sp. (assembly GCA_036275115.1). Classification (GTDB taxonomy): domain Bacteria; phylum Pseudomonadota; class Gammaproteobacteria; order Enterobacterales; family Permianibacteraceae; genus Permianibacter. Next base: position 5,388 of record DASUEK010000062.1, read on the forward strand.
CGGATGTTGGCAGTCGGAAAGCCGAGCAAGCGACCGCGCGCATCACCGTGCGCCACTTTGCCACTGAGCACATAACGCTCACCGAGCATGCGCGCGGCCCGATCAAACTGTTCGGTTGCCAACGCCTGCCGAATCGCGGTGCTGCTGACCCGCTCGGCATCGAGCAACACGGTTGCACTCGCCTCGGTGCTGAAACCGCTGGCCGCTTGCAGCAGGGCGAAATCGCCACGACGCTGGTAACCAAACCGGAAATCGTCGCCGATAACGAGATGCCGCACTTTTAACCGCTGTTCCAGCCAAACGGAAATGAACTGTTCGGCCGGCATGCGCGACAGCGTCTCATTGAACCGCAACACCTGCACCGCATCGACACCCGCCGCGTGCAGGCGCTCGAGTTTTTCCCGCAGCCGCAGCAAGCGCGCTGGCGGCGGGCGATCGCCACCGCGGGCGAAAAATTCCTGCGGATGCGGTTCGAACACGATCACCACGGTCGGCAGGTGGCGGCGCACGCCCTCTGCGCGCAAACGCTGCAACAAGGCCTGATGACCGAGGTGCACGCCATCGAAATTGCCGATGGTTGCCACGCAGCCTTGCGCGAAATCCGATCGCGTCGCGCTGACGGCAGCGCTGCCGCGCAGCAAGCTCAGGGGCGGATTCCGGTTCACTCGTCAAAAGCCTCGGCAAATCAAGGGGATGGAGTATACCTGAGTCGCCGGTTGCCGGCGCGGTTCTGCCATTGCTGGCGACTCAGGCATGGCCTTTCAAGTGCCGCAGGCGCAAGCCCATGGCCAGCAGCGCGATGAGGTAGACCGCACCACCGACGCTGACCAGCAGCGCCAGCCAGCCCATCCGTGCCCACAGCTCAGCGGCGAGCCAGGCTTCGGTGCCTGGATGCAGCAGCAGCAGCACGGCGCACATCGCGGCGCAGCCAGTCAACACCTTGGTCCACCAACCGGCCCAGCCAGTCTGCGGTTGGTAACTGTTGCCCTTGCGCAGGTTGCGATACAGCAAAAAGGCGTTGAGGCTGCCGGACAGCGTGGTTGCCAGTGCGAGGCCGACAAACTCGAACGGCCAGATCAGAATGGCATTGCAGATCATATTGAACACGACCGAGGTGATCGCGATCCGCACCGGCGTCTTGGTGTCCTGTCGGGCGAAAAAGCCGGTCGCGAGCACCTTGACCGACATGAAACTCAGCAGGCCAATCGAATAGGCAATCAAGGCCCAGCGCACCTGATAGACGTCGGCCGGGGTAAACGAACCGTGCTGGTAAATGGTGGTGACGAGGCCATCGGCCAGCAGGATAAGGCCGGCGGTCGCCGGCACGCCGATCAGCACCAGCAGGCGCAGGCCCCAATCCATGGTGCGGTTGAAATCGTCGGCATTCTCAACCGCGTGCTGTTTGGACAGGCTCGGCAGCACCACGGTCGCAATCGCGATACCGAAAATGCCGAGCGGGAATTCGAGCAGCCGGTCGGCGTAGTACAGCCACGAGACGCTCTTTTCCTGCAGGAAGCTGACAAACACCACGTCGAGCAGCAGGCTGACCTGGGTGACCGACACCGCAAACATCGCCGGCACCATCAGCTTCAGAATCCGCTGCACGCCCTCGTCTTTCCAGCCCCATTGCGGCTTCGGCAACAGGCCTTCCCTCCACAGGAACGGCAGGTTGAACAGCAGCTGGACGAGACCGGCGGCGAAAATGGACCAAGCCAGCGCCATCGACTGCTCTTCCAATCCCGGCGCAACCGCCACCGCGGCAATGATCTGGCAGATGCTGAGGAATACCGGGGTGATGGCCGGCACGGCAAACTTGCCGATGCTGTTCAGCACCGAACCGGCAAACGCGGTCAGCGAAATGAACAGTAAATAAGGAAAGGTGATCTGCAGCAGCGTGGTCGCCAACGCGAATTTGTTCGGGTCATTGCGAAAGCCCGGGGCGTAGACCGTCATCACCGCCGGGGCAGCGGCAATCACCACCAGCGTCAACGCCAGCAGGATGAGACCCAGCGTGCCGGACACCTTGTTCAGCAGCGCCAGCACTTCCTCCCGCGAGCGCTTGGCTTCGTATTCGGCCAGCACCGGGATAAAGGCTTGCGAGAACGCGCCCTCGGCAAACAGCCGGCGCAGGAAATTGGGGATTTTCTGGGCGACAAAGAACAGGTCGGCGGCGACACCCGCGCCCAGCAGGTTGGCGACCACCACTTCGCGGGCCAGCCCGAGGATGCGGGAAATCAGCGTCATGGCACTGACGATGGTGCCGGATCGCAGCAAATGGCCCGCCATCAAAAATCCCCGTTCTAGTATCGGTGTTCGCGAAGCCGCGCATGGTAGCGCCGTGCCCGGTCGAGAGCCAGAAAATCCACGGCAATCTGCCGGTTTCAGCCGCATTCCATTTGACTTGGGCCAGTTTTTTGGGCATATTTCGCGCCCTTCCACGTGTGGAACCGAATTTCCGGTCGATTTACCGAGTTTCAGGAGTAGGACCTTGGCCAACATCAAGTCTGCCAAAAAGCGCGCCCGCCAGTCCGAACGCGCTCGCGAACTGAACGCTTCGCAGCGTTCGATGCTGCGTACGTACATCAAGAAAGTCATCAAGGCCATTGAGGCCGGTGACAAGGCTGCCGCTCAAGCCGCTTTCACCACCGCTCAGCCGGTGATCGACAGCGCCGCTGGCAAAGGTCTGATCCACGCCAACAAGGCCGCTCGTCACAAGAGCCGTCTGTCGGCGCATATCAAGGCCATGGCCTAATCCTTTACCGGATTACGCAAAAAACCCGGCTCAGGCCGGGTTTTTTGTTGCCTGCATGTTGTCGTTGGCAAAGATATGGCCAGCCGCACTGCGGCCAAAACAAAGACGCCCATCGATGGATGGGCGTCTTTGATTGAAACGAAACATCATGACCGTGCGGCGATCAGCGACGCTC
>DASUEK010000063.1:0-25199 GCA_036275115.1 Permianibacter sp.
CCAAGACAAAAACAAAACCCCGCCGAAGCGGGGTTTGTCATTTCAATACAGCGCCGTGACTTAGCTGCCGTAAACCGGGAACCGCGCGGTCAGCTTCAACACCTCAGCCTTGACCCGGGCGATGGTCGCCTCGTTGGTCACATCGTCGAGGATGTCGCACATCCAGCCGGTCAGTTGCACGGTCTCGGCTTCCTTGAAACCGCGGGTGGTAATGGCCGGGGTGCCGACGCGGATACCCGAGGTGACGAACGGGGTGCGCGGGTCGTTCGGCACCGAGTTCTTGTTGACGGTGATGTTGGCGCGGCCGAGGGCGGCGTCGGCGTCTTTGCCGGACAGGTCCTTGGCAATCAGGCTGACCAGCATCAAGTGGTTGTCGGTGCCGCCGGAGACGATGTCGTAACCGCGGTCCATGAACACCTTGGCCATGGCTTTGGCGTTGGCGACCACCTGCTTCTGGTAGGCCTTGAATTCCGGCTCCAGCGCCTCTTTGAAGGCGACGGCCTTGGCGGCGATGACGTGCATCAGCGGGCCGCCCTGGCCGCCCGGGAACACCGCGCTCTGGAATTTCTTCTCGAGCTCCGGATTGGCTTTGGCGAGGATGACGCCACCGCGCGGACCGCGCAGGGTCTTGTGGGTAGTCGACGTCACCACGTCGGCATACGGCACCGGGTTCGGGTATTCGCCGGCAGCGACCAGACCCGCGACGTGCGCCATGTCGACCATAAAGTAAGCGCCCACTTTGTCGGCAATTTCGCGCAGACGCTTCCAGTCCACCACCCGCGAATAGGCCGAGAAGCCACCGAGGATCATCTTCGGCTTGTGCTCGAGGGCCAGCGCTTCGGCGTGGTCGTAATCGATGTAGCCGGCCGGGGTCAGGCCGTACTGCACGCTCTTATACAGCTTGCCGGAGAAGTTGACCGGCGAGCCGTGGGTCAGGTGGCCGCCATGGGCCAGCGACATGCCAAGCACGGTGTCGCCCGGATTCAGCAGCGCCATATACACGGCGGAGTTGGCCTGCGAGCCGGAATGCGGCTGGACGTTGGCGTAGTCGGCGCCAAACAGTTGCTTGACCCGGTCAATGGCCAGCTGCTCGGCCACGTCGACGTATTCACAGCCGCCGTAGTAACGCTTGCCCGGATAACCCTCGGCATACTTGTTGGTCAGCACCGAACCCTGCGCCGCCATGACCCGGGCGCTGGTGTAGTTCTCGGAAGCGATCAGTTCGATGTGCTCTTCCTGACGATGACGTTCATGTTCCATCGCCGACCAGAGTTCGGCGTCATATTGGGCCAGGGTGGCGGGATTACGCAGCATGGGACGGGTACCGGGTAAGTGGGCGAAAAAATGAGCGCGCATTGTACTCGATTGGATGGCCGAACAGCAGCTTGCAACTGGCACTCTTGTCAGCCGAGCAGCGCCGGCGTAGCCTCCGGCGACATGAGTTTTTGCCATGTGAGGAGAAACACCCCGGCGACCAGGCCGGACCAGCGGTTTTGAACAGGAGCAAAACCGCTTGCAGCATCAGCACCGTTGTACCCGAGCAATGCAGTCCGGGGTCGCAGATGAGACAGACATCTGACGACACCCCCGCCCATGAAGGCGGGAGAAAAAAGACGTGGAAACGTAGAAAAACCTGCAAACGGAGCAACCATGAAAACCAAAATGTCCAAGCTGTATCTCGCCGTGCTTGCCACCACTGGCACCCTGCTTACCCCAACGCTTTTTGCTGCCGAAGGCGAAGAAGCCGAGCGCATGGAAGTCGTTGGCTCCCACATCAAACGCACCGACATCGAAGGCCCATCGCCGATCCTGACCCTCGACCGCGACAACATCGAAAAATCCGGCTACAACAACTTGCAACAATTGCTGGAAAAACTCCCGGTCGCCGGTACTGGCACATTTTCGACCCAAGGCAACAACCAGGACTCAACCGCCAACGGCACTGCCGGCATCAGCTTGCGCGGCATGGGCGCCGATGCAACCCTGCTGCTGATCAATGGCCGACGCGTGTCGATGAGCCCTTTCGCGCAGGAAATCGACACCAACTTCGTCGATTTGAACCAGATCCCTGTTTCGGCAATCGAGCGTATTGAAGTTTTGAAAGACGGCGCGTCAGCCGTTTACGGTTCTGATGCAGTGGCCGGTGTCATTAACGTCGTGCTGCGTCGCGATTTCTCCGGCACAGAGGTCAGCCTCGGCTATGGCAATACAACCGACACCGACGCCTCCGAACAAACCGCAAGTTTCATCTGGGGATTTGGCGACGACAAATCGCACGGCACGCTGATCATTGACTATTTCAACAACAATGCGTTGATGAACAAGGATCGCAGCTTTGCTGACAGCGCCGATCAGCGCGACCGCGGCGGTGACGACTACCGCAGCTCGACCGGCAACCCCGGTTCATTCGTCATATTGGACGGCGTGTCAGGTGAGCAACCCGATCCGAATTGCGCCGCCAGCAGTGTCCGTGGCACCCGCTGCGCGTACGATTACGCACCATCAAACGTTTTGTTCCCGGAAGCCGAGCGCACAGGCTTGATGTTCTTTGGCAGCAAGAATCTCGGCGACAATCTGGAGCTGTTTACCGAGATTGCCTACCAGCACAACACTTCGCAGGCGCTGGGCGCACCCAGCCCCGGCACTCCGGTCGATGATCTGATTCTGCCGGCGTCTTCACCGTTCAACCCGTACGGCTTCGATGTCGATTTCACCCGCTATCGCACCACTTGGGCGGGTCCGCGCCAATGGGAGCTCGAAACCAATTCGGCACGCTTGCTCGCCGGCTTGCGCGGCTCGATCGGCGATTGGGACTGGGAAGCAGCAGTCAACAAAGCGCGGGTCAGCTCGGTACAAAGCGGCTCGAAAGGCTGGGTTCGGGTTGACCGGCTGCGCGAAGCCTTTGCCGATGGCAGCCTGAATCCGTTCGCGCAGCCCGATGGCAGCGTCACGGTTCCATCGCAGGATGTGCTGGATCGGGTGCTGACTCATGTGACCCGGACCGGTGAATCGCATCTCACCGGTATTGATGCCCATATCACCGGCGACCTGTTCCAGATGGAGCACGGCGCACTGGCCATGGCGGCCGGCGTGGAATACCGCGAAGAGGACGTCAAGGACCGCCCGGACAAACAGTTTGAAGAACTGCTGATTGTCGGCACCGAAGCGGTTTCCGCCGCATCGCAGCGCGATCAGTGGTCAGCGTTCGTCGAATTCAATATTCCGATGACCGAACAGCTGGAACTGCAATTGGCCGGCCGTTTTGACGATTACAGCGATTTTGGCACCACCACCAACCCGAAAGTCGCGCTGCGTTGGGCGCCGATGGATTCGCTTGCGCTGCGCGCATCCTACAGCACCGGTTTCCGGGCACCGTCGTTGGCACAAACCGGCCTCGGCCCCTCGGAAGAATCACCGGCAGTCATCGACAGCGTTCGCTGCGCCGACTTGCGGGCACGGCCGGACGCCAACACCCAACCGGTTCAAGACCAGATTGAGCTTGCCTGTAACGCCATCGAATACAGCGCGTTCTATGTCGGCAACCCCGACCTCGATGCCGAAGAATCCGAGTCGTGGAACATCGGCGCGATCTGGGAGGCAACAGATGGGCTGTCGTTCTCGCTCGATTACTGGAACATCCTGCAAGAAAACGTGATCGACAAGGATCCGCAGCGCATCATGTCGAGCAACGCGACAACCGGCGAGTTCCGGGTCGAGCGTGACGCGCCTGCACCGGGCTTCACTTACGGCGAGGTTACCCGCATATACGGCAAGTTCGAAAATACCGGTGAGCAGGACGTGACCGGGTTGGACATCAATGTCAATTGGCAAACGGATCTGATGGCCGACGCCAAGCTGACCTTGGACTTCAACTGGACCCATCTGCTCAAGTTCGATCGGCAGTTCGTTGCATCGGGCCCGACGGTTGATCTGGTGGGTGAATACGAATACCCGCAAGATCGCTTCCAGCTGAATGCAGACCTGGCAATGGAGAACTGGGGCTACACCGCCGCCATCAACTACATTGGCGAGTTTGAAGACTACGTCTTTGACGGCGATGATGCCGACGCGGCTCCGGAATGGGACGCCAGTGGCCGCAAAGTTGATGCCTACGTTTCGGTCAACGTGCAGGCTCGCTACATGGGCTTCGCCGGTACCGTGCTGAGTGTCGGCGTGGATAACCTGTTCGATGAAGAGCCGCCGTTCGTCAATGGCGACGGCGACACCGACGTCTACGGCTACGCCTCGAACGTCCACAACCCGCGCGGGCAGTTTGCCTACGCCAAGATGACCTACTCGTTCTGAGTCGGTCAGCAGTACCGAAACGGCGCCCTCGGCGCCGTTTCTTTTTCCCGCACTGATCCAGTGATCGGGCAAGGACGTAAAAGTTCGTACCCCCACCCCACGCGGATGTAAGCGCCGTGAAACTGGTCTGGTTCCGACACGACTTGCGCATCGCTGACAACAGCGCGCTGGCGGCCGCCTGCACGGGCGAAGCGCCGGTGACGGCGGTGTATGTGCTGAGCGAAAACCAGTGGCAGCAGCATCGCTGGGCTGGCCGCAAGCGCGCCTTCCTGCGCGCGCATCTGGTGGCCTTGTCGGCGGCCTTGGCGGCGGTGAACATCCCGCTGAAGCTGATATACAGCCGGCGTGTTGTCGGTCAGGCTGACGAAGTGCTGGCATTTGCCCAGGCACACGGCTGTCAGGCCATTTACTTCAATGATGAATATGGCGTGCATGAACAGGATCGTGATGCCCGCCTGAGCCGCGCCGCTCACGCTGCCGGGCTCGCGGTGCACCGGTTCTGTGACCACGTGCTGTTGCCACCGGGCAGTGTGCTGACCGCCGACAAGCAACAACCCTATACCGTTTACACGCCGTTCCGGCGCGCGTGCGAAGCACGCCTACCCGGCACCCTGCACGTGTTGCCGCCGCCAACGCGCCAGCCCGCCAACCCACTTTCACCGGATCCGATACCCGCTACGTTTGTTGGCGAAACGGCCTTTGCGCTGGTCGACTGGCCGATCGGCGAAGCAGCCGCGCTGGCGCGCCTGCAGCAGTTCTGCCAACAGTCTGTTCGTGACTATAAGGATCTACGCGACCGGCCCGATCACACTGGCACCAGTCGGTTGTCACCGTATCTGATGTTGGGGGTGCTGTCGCCGCGGCAAGTCTGGCGTGCCGCCGCCGCCGTGCCGGGTGAGGGCAGCGCCGGATTTCGCAATGAAATTCTCTGGCGCGAGTTCTACCAGCACCTGATGGCCCAGATCCCACGGCTGTCGAAAGGCAAACCATTCAAGGAAGACACCGATCAACTGCCCTGGCGGCATGACGACGCCGATTTCGACCGCTGGCGCAACGGTGAAACCGGCATTCCGATCATCGATGCCGCCATGCGTTGCCTGAATGACACTGGCTGGATGCACAATCGGCTACGGATGATCGTCGCGTCGTTCCTCACCAAGAACCTGTTCATCGACTGGCGCTGGGGCGAGCATTATTTTCTCGATCAATTGATCGACGGCGAGTTCGCTGCCAACAACGGTGGTTGGCAATGGAGCGCCTCCACCGGCACTGACGCCGCCCCGTATTTCCGGGTCTTCAATCCGGAAAGCCAGGCACAGAAGTTTGATCCCGAGGGCGCCTTCGTGCGTAACTGGGTCAGCGAGCTGCGCAACGAAACACCGGCCACCATTCATCTGGCTGGCGCCCGTCGCGGTTACCCGGCGCCGATGGTGGATCTGAAGCAAAGCCGGGCGCTCGCCATCCATCATTTCCAGCGTCTCGGTGGCAAATTGCCGGCGGCACAAATGGCGCTCGAAGTATGACCGGCAGCACCGTTTTTCACCCGCATGGCGGGTCGCTGCGTCGCGTTGACGTTTGTCTACCCTTATCGAGGCAACCATGAATCTGGTCGCAGAAGTTCAACAGCTGTATCGCAATTTGCACGCAGGCAATCTGGAACAGCTCAGCCGGGTCTATGCCGAAAACGTGTTGTTCATCGATCCGTTTCACCGCATCGAGGGGCTGCCGGCATTGAAAGCATACTTCGCTGGCATGTACAGCAATGTCCGGCACGTCGAATTCCAATTTGAGCGGGTGCTGCAGGATGACAGTTCGGCGTTGATCCGCTGGACCATGTCGCTGTCGCATCCGCGTCTGAACAGTGGCAAGACCTTGCACATTCCCGGCGTCACCGAACTGGAGTTCACCGACCGCATCACGCTGCATCGCGACTTTTTTGATGCGGGCGCCTTGCTGTACGAACAAGTGCCCGTCATCGGCTGGGCCATTCGCCGAATCAAGGAGCGCATCGCATGAGCTGGTCTTCTACGCAACCGCGGCGCATCTGGCTGGTGGGCGCCAGCTCCGGCATTGGCCTCGCGCTGGCGCGGCAGCTGCTGGCCGACGGCCACAAGGTCGCGATGTCGGCGCGCCGTACCGCGCCGCTCGGCGAGCTGGCCGCCGAGTATCCGGATCAGGAGCTGGTCGTTCCCTGCGACGTCACCAAACCGGACGATATCCAGGCCGCCGCCCGGCGCATCGAAAACAGTTTCGGTGCCATCGATACCCTTGTCTACAATGCCGGCACTTGCGAATACATCGATCATGGCGCGCTCGACAGCGCTGTGGTCGAGCGGGTGATGGACACCAATTTCTTCGGCTTGAGCCGCTGCATCGAAGCGGCCTTGCCACTGCTGCGCAAAGGCCTGCAACCTCAGATTTCAGCCGTGTCGAGCTCGGCAGCGTATTTGCCGCTGCCACGCGCCGAGGCCTACGGCGCGTCGAAGGCCGCCATGAGCTATCTTTTGCACACGCTGCGACTCGGCTTGCAACCGGAAGGCATCAGCGTCAACGTGATCTGCCCGGGCTTTGTCAAAACCCCGCTGACCGATCGCAACGACTTTGCCATGCCCTGCCAGATCAGCGCCGAAGAAGCGGCCAGTGAAATCATTGCCGGCCTGCAACGCAACAAGAAGGAAATCCATTTCCCGCGCCGCTTTACCAGACTGTTGAAGCTGCTCGGGGCGTTGCCGCTGGGCGTACAACAAAAACTGACCGGTTCGCTGGTCAAAGCCTGAATAACAGTGAGTGAAAGCGTGAAACTGGCAATTGTTGGTGGTGGAATTTCAGGTTTGTATGCGGCGTGGCGGCTGGCGCCACAGCATCAGGTGACGGTGTTTGAGGCCAACGACTATGTCGGTGGGCATACTCACACGGTGGATGTCGGCGTACCGAGTGGCCGCTACGCCATCGACACCGGTTTCATTGTCTGCAATGACAAGACCTATCCGCTGTTTCTGCAGTTGCTCAGTGAGCTCGGCATTGACCGCACCGCCACCGACATGAGTTTCGCGGTCAGCTGCGCCGATACGGGCCTTGAATACAACGGCCACAACCTCAACACCTTGTTTGCCCAGCGTCGCAACCTGCTGTCACCGCGCTTCTGGCGCCTCATCCGCGACATCCTGCGGTTCAACAATCTGGCCAAACAGGTGCTGCGCGACCAGGCCATCAGCGATGAGCAAACACTGGCGCAGTTCCTGCGTCAGCACCAGTTCAGCGGCCCGGTGATCAGTCATTACCTGGCACCGATGACGGCCGCCATCTGGTCGACACCGCTGCGCGATGTCAGCGAGTTCCCGCTCGGCTTCTTTCTGCAATTCTGTGACAACCACGGCCTGCTCAGCGTCAATGATCGGCCGCAGTGGTATGTCATCAAAAACGGCAGCCGCAGTTACGTCGATGCGCTGTTGCAACGGTTACCGGCCACCGTGCACCGGCAAATGCCGGTGCGCAGCGTCAGCCGCCAAGCCGATGGCGTCGACCTCACGCTCGCCGATGGCCATACCGAGCGTTTCGATCAGGTCATCTTCGCCTGCCACAGCGATGAAGCGCTGGCTTTGCTGGCCGACCCGTCCAGCGCCGAACGCGAGATCCTGTCGGCGATTCCGTACAAAGCCAGCGAAGTGGTGTTGCACACCGATACCCGGCTGCTGCCGAAAACACCGCGCGCCTGGGCCGCCTGGAATTATTTGTTACCGCCAGCCAGCGAAGGCAGCAGCTTGCCGACACTGACTTACAACATGAATATTCTGCAGCGACTGTCGGCACCGGAAACCTTCTGTGTCACCTTGAACCGCACTGGCGCGATCGCGCCGGAACACGTACTCGGCCGCTATTTTTATTCCCACCCCCAGTTCAGCCGCGCCGCGGTACACGCGCAGCAGCGTCATGGCGAAATCAGCGGTGTTCGCCGCAGTCATTATTGCGGCGCCTATTGGTTCTACGGCTTCCACGAAGACGGCGTGCGCAGCGCCCAGCGCGTGGTCACGGCCTTGCGAGGTTCGTCATGAACACCATGGGCGACATCCCCCATCTGCACACGCACAGCGCTATTTACAGCGGCGTACTGACCCATCGGCGCGATCTGGCACCGGCCCATCGCTTCGCATACCGCATGCGCTTGCTGTGGCTGGATCTCGATGAAGTTGAAACCCTGTTTGCCGCCACGCGCGGCTGGTCGTTCACCCGGCCGGCGCTCGGCTGGCTACGTCGGCGCGACTACCTGCGTGCCGACACCACCTGTTTGAAGCAAGCGGTCAGCGACGAAATTGCTGAGCAACTCGGTGCCCGTCCGGAAGGGCCCATCCGCATGCTGACGGCACCGCGGGTATTCGGTTTCGGTTTCAATCCGCTGACCTTGTACTACTGCTATGACCGCAGCGGCAGCCAGGTGCAGTACGTGCTCGCGGAAGTCCGCAACACACCGTGGCTGCAACGACACTGCTATGCGCTCGATCTGCGTCACGCCGCCCAGCCAGATGCCCATCGCAAGCAGTTCCACGTTTCGCCGTTCCTGCCGATGGCGCTGCACTACCACTGGCAGCTGAGCCAACCGGACGAACAGCTGAATGTGCAGATCCGCAACAGCCGCGATGGCGTAACAGTGTTCAGGGCAACGCTGGCGTTGCAAAAGGTTGCCGCGCTGAGCCCGGCGCTGTTGCAGCGGGAACTGTGGCAGCACTGGCCGCAAGGGTTGAAAACCCTGCTCGGCATTTATTGGCAAGCGGTGAAATTGTTTGGCAAACGGGCGCGGTTCTATTCCCATCCGGGTCCGTCGGCCAGCAGCCCTGCCGCATCGACATTCCCTACCCAACACGATAGCCAGCTGATGAGCCCCGCACCGGAGAATCTGAAATGAGTGCCCAGATAGAAAGTCAGCGCCTGCCTGTTCGCGATTCCCTGCTGACCCAGCGCTGCCGCAGTGCCGTTCTGGACAAACTCAGTCAACTGCAAGGCGGCAGCATCAGCGTGCACGAAGACGGTCAGCATGCCCGCTTTGGCGATGCCGAGGCCGAGCTGCATGCCGAACTGCACATCCTGCATCCGAACGCCTGGGCCGAAATTGCCTTGGGCGGCAGCATCGGCGCTGCCGAGAGTTACATGAGCGGCGACTGGCGCTGCAACGATCTGACCTCGCTGGTGCAGATCTTTGCCCGCAACCTCAGCCTGCTCGACCAGATGGAAGGCAAAGTCGCGTTCTTCACCGATCTGGCCCGCAAAGGCCTGCACTGGTGGCACCGCAATACCCACGCGCAGGCGCGCAAAAACATCGCCGCCCATTACGACCTCGGCAACGACATGTTCAAGCTCTGGCTGGACCCGCTGATGATGTATTCCAGCGCCATCTACCCGAGCGCCGACAGCTCATTGGAACACGCGGCCCGTCACAAGCTGCAGCGCATCGGCGAGAAACTGCAACTCGGACCGAACGATCACCTGCTCGAAATCGGCACTGGTTGGGGCGGTCTCAGTGTCTATCTCGCCCAGACTTTTGGCTGCAAGGTCACCACCACCACCATTTCAAAAGAGCAGCACGCGCTGGCGCGCGAGCGTATCGACGCCGCCGGTCTGGGCGACCGCATCGAGCTGCTGCTGGAAGACTATCGCGATTTGAAAGGCCAGTACGACAAACTGGTCTCGGTCGAAATGATCGAGGCAGTCGGTCTGCAATTCCTGCCGCAATACTTCGCCAAGTGTTCGTCACTGCTGAAACCGAACGGCGCCTTCCTGCTGCAAAGCATCACCATTGCGGACCAGCGCTACGATTACGCCGCCAAGAATGTCGACTTCATCCAGCGCTACATTTTTCCGGGCGGCGCGCTGCCGTCCAACACCCGGGTCGGCGAATGCCTGCGCGATGTCACCGACATGCGGCTGGTCCATCACGAAGACATCGGCCTGCACTACGCCCGCACCCTGAAAGACTGGCGTGATCGCTTCCACCAGAAGCTGAACGAGATTCGGGCGCTTGGCTACGACGAACGCTTCATCCGCATGTGGGAGTACTACCTCTGCTATTGCGAAGGCGGCTTCCGTGAGCGGGTGATCAGCTGTGCCCAGATGCTGATGCACAAACCGCGTTGCACGGCGGCGTTGCCCTGAGCCTCGCTGACATTGGCAGGAGAGTTGAACGCGATGTTTTACCGCGGCCCGTTCTACCACGATGGCAACTACCGCATGCTGGCACCGCTGGCAGCGGTACTGCCGGTTCTGATGGCGCAAGCCGTCTGGTGGGCAGCGATACTGGCCGGTGCAGCGCTCGCCGCTGCGGCCTTGCTAGTCCAGATCGCGCTCACGTTTTGGCTGGACCGTAACAACCTGCCGAGTTGGCGCCGCTTGTTGCTGCTGACCGGCAGTGGCTTGCTGCTTGATGCGTTGACGGTGCAGCTCGATCTGGTTGCCTTCCGCGACGCCGGAGCCTTGGGTTTGCCGCTGTGGTTGCTGCTGCTCTGGATCAGCTTTGCGCTGACCGTGCCGCGCCTGCAACAGTGGTTGCCGCGCCGCGCCAGTCAGCTTGCGGTGTTCGTCATCGCCGCCCCACTGGCTTATTTCGCCGGTGCGGCGCTGGGCGCCGCAACAGTACAACAGCCGCTGTGGTACGGCATTACACTGGTCATCGGTTGGTCGGCGCTGACGCTGCTGTGGCAGGTGCGCGGTGATGAACCGCGTGCGCCGGTGCCGCTGTCGCATCAGCAGCATTTGTCGCCGTGATGACGTCTGCAGTTCTGGCGATGTGCTCACGTCGGCTGCAGTGAAACGTCCTGTTGCGGTGAAACGTACTGTTGCTGTCATTGGCTTACGCGCTGTGTTGTCCGTCGCAACGCACACTCGGTTTGCCAGACATCCCCGTCGGCCCGGAGAGTTCACATGAACGCCTTAACCTTGTCACGCTCAAGCTCAGGTGCCAGCCGGATCGGCTGCACAGTATTGTTGCTGCTGTTGGCTTTCAGCGCGCGTGCGGAATTGCGACTGCCGGAGCCGCAGGGATTGCAACAAATCGGCAGCGGCACGCTGCGCTGGCTCGGCTTTCACGTTTACGACGCCAGCACCTGGGCCGACGTGCCAGCACTCCCAAGAGACGGCAGCGTACCGGCGCCGTTTGCTTTGCAGATCGTCTATGCCCGCGAGATCAGCGCGAAAGACTTGGTCAGCGCCACCGAGTCGGCGTGGGACGATTTGGGTCTGCTGGATGACAAGGCAAATTCATGGTTGCCGCAGCTGCAACAACTGTGGCCGGACGTGAAACCGGGCGACACGCTGGTCCTGCACATCGATGACGCACGGCAAGCCCGTTTCTATTACAACGGCAAGCTGCTGGGCAGCGTCGCTGATCAGGAATTCGGTCCGCGCTTCGCCGCGATCTGGCTGCACCCGGACAGCAGCGAATCGACGCTGCGCCGGCAATTGTTGGGAGAACGGTCGTGAATCACCGCAGGTTTTGGCGCCCGCTCGCGGCAGCCGCACTGATTTTTTCGTTGGCAAGCTGCGCACCGTCGCTGCAGCAGTATCAGCACAACACGCCGCGGCTGGACTTGCAGCAGTATTTCAACGGCCGGGTCGAAGCCTGGGGACTGGTTCAGGATTTCAACGGTAACGTCACCCGCCGCTTCCAGGTCAGCATCGATGGCAAATGGCAGGGTGACACCGGCACGCTCGACGAACATTTCGTTTTTGATGACGGCGAAAAACAGTTCCGGCGCTGGACACTGACCAAGCTCGACAGCCAGCGTTACCGCGGTACCGCCGATGACGTGGTGGGTGAGGCCGAAGGCGAAGTGGCCGGCAACACGCTGCGCTGGCGTTACACCTTGCGACTGCCGGTCGATGACACGACCTATGACATCGCGTTTGATGACTGGATGTATCAGATGGACGATCAGCGCCTGTTCAACAAAGCCACGCTGAGCAAATTCGGCGTGCAGGTCGGCGAAGTCACGCTGTTCTTCCAGAAAGTCGCGCCTGCAGCCAACTGAGGCGCACACGTCAGCCCGCCACCATCCGGCCGCTGCGAGCATCGCCTCACAGCGGCTGTGGCCGACCGAACAGCCAGCCCTGTCCGCTCGGGCAACCGTATCGCACCAGGAAGTCGCGCTGCGCTTCGGTTTCTACGCCTTCGGCGACAATATCCAGCTGCAGCTGCTTTGCCATGGCAATCAGGGCCGCCACGATCGCGGCATCGTCCTCGTTGTCCGGCAGCTCGCGCACGAACAGTCGGTCGAGTTTGATGCCGTGAATCGGCAAATCGCGCAGTTGATTGAATGAGGTGTATCCGGTGCCGAAATCGTCGATGACGATCCGGGCGCCGGCTTTCACCAAGGTCTCCAGATTGTGCTCGGTCACGGCGCTGCGTTCGAGCAGCAGGCTTTCGGTAATTTCCAGCTGCAGTTGCCCCGGTGGCACCTGATGCCGCTGCATCAACGCAACCACCCGGTCCGCGAAATCCAGCTCGCGCAATTGCCGCGCCGACACATTCACCGACAGCCGCAGGTTCTCGCCACGCTGCTGCAGCGCCGGCAGATCGCGCAGCGCCTGCACCAGCACCTCCTCGCCAATCGGAACGATGAGTCCGGTGTGCTCGGCCACTTCAATAAACGCGTCAGGACTCAGCAAGCCCTCATCGGGATGCTGCCAGCGCAGCAGCACTTCCATGCCGCGCAGGGCTCCATCCGGCATGTTGACGATCGGCTGGTAGAACAATCTGAACTGGTTGCAACCGAGTGCCCGGCGCAGCTCGCTTTCGCGTTGCAGCCGGACCCGACTGACATCGTTCATTTCCGGCGAGAAAAACACAAACCGGTTCTTGCCTTCCGATTTGGCTTGGTACATCGCCAAATCGGCATTGCGCAGCAGGACATCCGGCTGGTCGCCATCGACCGGCAGCAGGGTGATGCCGACGCTGCACGACACCGAAATGGCATGCTCGCCCAGCTGCATCGGAGCCGCCATGATCGGCATCAGCTTGCGCGCCAAATTGCCGGCTTCGAGACTGTCATGCAGGTTGCTGAGCAGCAGGCAGAATTCGTCGCCCCCGAGCCGGGCAACCAGATCGTCTTCGCGGACATTGCTCAGCAGGCGGTTGGCGATTTGTTTCAGCAGATCGTCGCCGGCATCGTGCCCCAGCGTGTCGTTGATGCGCTTGAATTCATCGAGATCAAAAAACAGCAGCGCCGACATGCCGCCGGTGCGGCGACGGCGGCGCACCGCTTCGTCCAGACGCAGTAACAGCAAGCGCCGATTGGCAAGGCCGGTCAAAGGATCGTGGAACGCCAGGTATTCGACATTTGCCTGCGCCTGTTTGAACGAGCTGATGTCCTCCAGCACGGTGACCAGTTTTTCCAGCTGGCCATCGGCAGAGAACATGGGCGAGATCGAGGCATGCAGCCAAATCCGGCTCTCATCGGAGCGGCGACCGACAAATTCGCCGTGCCAACCGGAGCCTTTGCCAACCACTTGCTGAATCGCTGTGCGCACCAGCATCCCGTCTTCGTCGTCGGGCAGCAAGACATCGAACAGCGATTGGCCACGGGAACGCTCGCTCGGCTGCAGCAGCATGTGGGTAAAACTGGCGTTGATGTATTCGATGTTGCCGCCGGCATCGCACAGGATCACCGCGCTGGCGGTTTGCTCAATCGCGCGCGACAACAGGCGCAGATGCTGCAAGCTGTGGTGATGCTCGATGGTGAGCCGCACCAGCGCCGCCATCGCCTCGATCAGCAGCACTTGGCTCGCGGTCGGCCGCGCCGGCTGCTTCGAGTAAAGGGCAAACGTCGCCAGCACATTGCCATGGTTATCGCGCACCGGCTCCGACCAGCAGGCGGCCAATCCGGCCTGCGCAGCAAGATCCTTGAAGGGCTGCCAGAACGGATCGTTGGCGATGTCCTCGGTGATGGTGCGCTGGCCGGTTGCGGCCGAGTTGCCGCAACTGCCGACACCGGGGCCGTAGCTGACACCATCGATGGCCTGACAAAAAAACTCCGGCATCCGGCCCGCCGCGCCATGGCGAACAACCTGACGCTGCCGGTCAATCAGCAAAATGGTGGCAATGACCGTTGGCTCGAGCTCTTCAACGGTCAACACAATTTGCTGCAACACCGCAGTCAATGATGACTCGCCGGCCAAGCGCTGCAGCACGGTGGCGTGCAATTGTTCCAGCCGCTGGCGGCGCACCCGTTCGGTGATGTCCTGCACCACCACCAGCACCGATGCATCGGCTTCTTCACGCAGCGGCACCACTTGTGCCTGCAGATGCAGCGCGTTGCCGCGCGCAGTCCGGATCGAGCCAAAGACATCACGCACCGGCTCACCGCGCTGCAAGGCGAGCTCGCGGGCTGCCTGCAACCAGTCCGGCTCCTGATCGGCGATCAGCCCAATCGCGCGATTGCCAATCCGCGCCTGCCCTTGCCGGTCGCGCACCGACAAATGCAGCGGCAGCATGGTGACAATTTCCTGCAAGCGATTGCGTTGCCGGGTGATGGCGTCGGTGCGCTCCTGCACCTGCCGCTCCAGCGCTTCGTTGGTGTGTTGCAATTGCTGGTGCAGATAACGCCGCTCGCGAACCAGCGTTGCCGCCAGCACGGTGGAACTCAGCAGCACCACCAGAAACGATTGCAAGGCCCAATGGGAGCGCAGCGGCGTCGGCAATTGGAACGGGCCGAGCTGATGGTAGTGCGCGAGCACAAACACCAGCCCGAGCGACACCAGAAACGCGGTCAGATGAAACAGACGCAAACGCGCCACTGCCCAGAACAGCAACGGCAAACCGAGCGGCGCGACAAGTACGCGCCAGCCGCTGTCATCCAGTGTCGGGGTCAGCAGGAAGTAGAGATAAAGCAGAGCGGTAGCGAGCAGCAACAGAAATTCACGGAACAAGCGCCATTCGCGCGGTCGCTCCGGCCAAGTCAGCAGCAGTGGCGCCAGCAACAGGCAACCGACCATGTCGCCGCTCCACCACAGCGCCATCCGCACCAGCGGACCAAACTCAGCTTTCAGTGACAGCGCCACCAAGGTTGCGATGCCGACCACAGCACTGAACAGGCAACCGATCGGTGCGGCAACAGCCGCGAAACGGACAAACGCCCGACTGTCGTGCAAGCGCTGCGGGCCGTAACCGCCACTCAATCGCAGAATCAACCAGGCTTCGCCGGTATTGGCGACTGCGCAACCAATGGCGATGGCGAGCGCCACGGCAAACGGCTGGCCATAACTCATGCTGATCGGCAGCATCAGAATCAGGTTGCCGAGCAGCGGCACCCAAAAGCCTGGCGGGCCGTGCCGCAGCACCGTGGCCGCCGCAAGCCCGGACGCCGGCCAGACCGCCGACACCAGACCGCTGCCATCGTCGAAATGCAAACCGACATAGCCCAGCACGGCGTAAAGCAGCGTCAGCCAGCCAAGCATGGGCCAGCGGATCGCCTCAAAAGGCGCGAGAGCGGGGGCACTTCCTGTTACCGACGCCGACACGAAACGCTTCCTGATCGAAGACATGCGCCATCCACTGGTGCCGGAATACAGACCGATCGGCGGACGGCAATTCGTTTGAGTCTAGACGCTGGCTGCAGCCGGCAGCGGGCAAGCCGACGCTTTTTTCTTGTAGCGTTTTGTCAGCCGAAATGGCCGCGACGCGTCAGTGCCGACGGCGCGCTCACGGCAGACGCCGAACCGCCAACAAGGCATCGCCCGGCAACAGCTGCTGAGCGACCGCTTGCCCGGCAATCACCCGGGCAAAAATCGTGTAGTGCCAATCCAGATGCGGATTGCGGCCGGTGTTGATGAAAAACTGGGAACCGGCGGTGTCTTTGCCGGCGGTCGCCATGCCGACATAGCCAGGTGCGTGCGGCAGCGGCGACAACTCTTCGCGAATGCGCCAGCCCGGGCCGCCCTCACCGGTGCCGCTGGGATCGCCGCCCTGGGCAACGAAATTGCCAATGACCCGATGAAACGTGCTGCGGTCGTAATAGCCCTTGTCGGCAAGCCGGGCAAAGTTGGCCACCGTGTAGACCGCCTCCGGCAACAGTTCGATATCCACGACGCCGCGCACCGTGTGCAGCCGGTAGCGCAGGCCGACGTAGGCGAGCGCTTCGGCATAGGCCGATGTCGCCGCCGCCGGTTCGGGGTCGGCTTCGGTCTCGGTTGTTGCGGTCACCTGGGCCGGTTCGAGCAAGTCCTGCAACCAGCGCTGATCGGCCGGTTGCAGCGCCGCATGCGCCTGCAGCAGATCCCGCAGCGCCTGCGCCTCGACCGGTCGGCCAGTCAGCGCCTGCAGGATCGCCAGCCGCTCGGCTGCGGCGGCACTGCGCAGGCCATGTGCCACCGCCGAGCGCAAGGCCGGCATCGGCAGATTGGCGGCCAGCAGCGCGTTCAGTTCCATCCGTTCAGCCGCGTGCAAGGCCCGGCCGGCGAGACGTTGTTGCTGCTGTATCCGCAGCCAACGCTTGGCCGTTTTTTCGGTCACGTCACTGGCCAAGGCCCGCAGCAGAAAAATCCGGGCACCGGCCGAGCGGCTGCGGCCAAACGCCGCTTTCAGCGCCGCCGCTTGCGCCTGCACCAGCGGCTCCTTGCGGGCGCGCGCCAAGGCAAACGCCGCCATTTCCGCCACCGGTTCCGCCCGATCCAGCACGCCCAGTAAACGCGCGACCAAGGCCGCATCGAGCCCGGACAAGGCGCCGCGCCGGTAACTCCACAGCAGGCCAACCGCCTGCGCCCAAGCGGCGCGCTCATCGGCGCCGAGATGGTCGATGCGGTAGTCGCGCAGCAGCTGCTGGCTGCGGTCACCACCGCAATTGCCAAGCGCGCGCAGCAACTGCTGGCGGACCAGAGCGTCCGGTTCCAGCGTCAGCCGCAGCGCCAGCGCCCGCTCCTGCTCGGCCTGCACGGCCGGCCCCCTGGTCTCGAGAATGGCAATGGCAAACGCCGCTTCGGCACGCACCGCCGGCTCGGCATGACCCAGCAGCGGCAACAACTGCGCCAGCCGCTCATCACCACCGATACGGCCGAGGCCGCGCGCCGCTGCCTGCAACAGCACCGGATTGTCCTGCGCCAGTGCCGCCGCCCACGCCGGATCGGCCGGGTCGCGCCGATCGGCCGCTGCCATCAGGGCATCGACGCTGACCAGTTCGGCCGCCGACAGCGCGGCCGCCAGCAAAAACGGCGAAACAAGCAACAAACCACAGCGGAATAAGCGGCGCATCGGCGGGATCTCGGCAAGTGTCGGGGCGGCAGGTGTTGTACCAGTTACGGCGAAAGTAACAGAGCCGACCGGCCCGCGAGAAGCGTGCCGGCAGCCGCAGTACCGGTCGGCTCAGGTACAATGCCGGCCGGTTTTTCCCCTTCCCCAAGAGGACCGCGTCAGTGGCGCAATACATTTACACGATGCATCGGGTCAGCAAGGTCGTGCCCCCGAAACGCACCATCATCAAGGACATTTCGCTGTCGTTTTTCCCGGGTGCCAAAATCGGCGTGCTCGGCCTCAACGGCGCCGGCAAGTCGACTGTGCTGCGGATCATGGCCGGGGTCGACAAGGAATTTGATGGCGAAGCGCGCGCGCTGACCGGCACCAAGATCGGTTACCTGCCGCAAGAGCCGAAACTGAACGAAGACAAAGACGTGCGTGGCAACGTCGAAGAAGCGGTCGCCGATCTGCTCGAAGCGAAAGCCAAACTCGACGCCGTGTACGCCGCCTATGCCGAACCGGATGCCGATTTCGACAAGCTGGCGAAAACCCAAGGCGAACTGGAAGCCTTCCTTGCCGCCAACGGCGGTGACGATATCGATCGCAAACTGGAAATCGCCGCCGACGCGCTGCGCCTGCCGCCGTGGGATGCCGACGTCAAAACCCTGTCCGGTGGCGAGAAGCGTCGGGTCGCGCTGTGCAAACTCTTGCTCAGCAAGCCGGACATGATCCTGCTCGACGAACCGACCAACCACCTCGATGCCGAATCGGTCGCCTGGCTCGAACGCTTCCTGCACGATTTCCCAGGTACCGTGATCGCGGTCACCCACGATCGCTACTTCCTCGACAACGTCGCCAGCTGGATTCTGGAACTGGACCGCGGCCACGGCATTCCGTGGGAAGGCAATTACTCGTCCTGGCTGGAACAGAAGCAGGCTCGCCTGATCCAGGAAGAGCGCGCCGAAGCCGCGCACATGAAGACGATGAAAGAAGAACTGGAGTGGGTCCGGCAAAACCCGAAAGCGCGTCAGGCCAAGAACAAGGCCCGCGTCCAGCGCTTCGAAGAATTGTCGAGCGTGGAATTCCAGAAGCGTAATGAAACGCAAGAGCTGTACATTCCGCCGGGCCCGCGTTTGGGCAACCTCGTGGTGGAAGCGAAAGGCCTGAAGAAATCGTTCGGCGACAAGCTGCTGTACGACAACCTGAGCTTCAACCTGCCGCCGGGCGGCATTGTCGGCATCATCGGCCCGAACGGTGCCGGTAAATCGACCCTGTTCAAGATGATCACCGGCGAAGTGAAGCCGGATGGCGGCGAACTGCGCATCGGCGACACGGTGAAGCTCGCCTACGTCGATCAATCGCGCGACACGCTCGACCCGAACAAGACGGTTTGGGAAGAAGTGTCGGACGGTCTCGACATCATCACCATCGGCAACTTCAGCATGCCGTCGCGCGCCTACATCGGCCGCTTCAACTTCAAGGGCAGCGATCAGCAGAAGTGGGTGAAAGATCTGTCCGGCGGTGAGCGCAACCGTCTGCACCTCGCCAAGCTGCTGAAAAGCGGCGGCAACGTGCTGCTGCTCGACGAACCGACCAACGATCTCGACGTCGAAACGCTGCGCGCCTTGGAAGAAGCGCTGCTGTCGTTCGCCGGCTGCGCCGTGGTCATCTCGCACGACCGCTGGTTCCTCGACCGCGTCGCCACGCACATCCTCGCGTTCGAAGGCGATTCGCAAGTGGTCTGGTTCGAAGGCAACTACGCCGATTACGAAGCCGACAAGAAGCGCCGGCTCGGCGTCGAAGCCGATCAGCCGCACCGGCTCAAGTACAAGCCAATCGAGCGCTGAGCAAGCGATTGCCGACAAACAAAACGGGCGGATTCCTCCGCCCGTTTTGTTTTGGCCAGCGACACGCGCAGCGGGTCTTGCTCAGCTCATGTGACACGCATTGCGTCAATTGGCCCTGGTGACGATGATCGACGGATCGACCTCCTGCTCCCCCACCTTGATCACATAGTCGAGCGTGCCGTCTTCCAACTCGGGCGCCACGTTGACCTCAAACACCGATTTCTTGTCGCTGTGCGCCACGGGATTGGCCGGACAGGTTTGCGGCTGCTGCTGACTGTCACGGCAGTCAGTGAAACTGATCGATAACGGCTGGTTACCGTCGCAACCGTTGCAATGCCACTGCACCTGACTGGCGCGGTTTTTTGCACGCACGGTTTTCTGGCCCTGGTCATCGAAGACCGGTCCGGACGTATCGACCTTGATATTGATATTAATGGTGGGACCTTCCGCCGCACCGACTCGTGGTGCAGCAACTTGAACCCCCATCAACACGACCACCGCGGTGGCCAGCTTGAACGCAGCAACGCGATGCATCGCTGCCGAGAAACGACTGACTGCCATGTGCTACCTCCCTTGTGCGATCCGTCGGGAAGCGGATCGATCCGCTACCTTGGCAGAAACAGGCGTCTCATCTGCGCCCGATGGCATCGGCGTCGGCACGGTGTCAGAAGCGTAGTCGAGTCAGCGACAGCTGGCGTGGTTTGAGCGCGGTTTGTCGAGCCGCCCCAACGGCCATCCGCCCAATCCTCGTGATGCCGGATCCGCGGCTGGCGTTCGCAAGCAGGTTCAGGGTTGGTTGCTGAGCCAAATCAACCAATCGACCGGCAGCAACAGGGTATCGGTCGCGACACAAAGCGGCAGATCGATGAGCGCGCGCACCGGCGCCTCACCGGGAATGATCGGGTCCTGCCAAGCGCGGCCGACTTCTCGAAAGGCCGTTTGACTGCCCTTGTAGGGATAGAGCTGCTCCGGCGCTTGCGCGTGCACATACACCGTCGAACATCCCGACAGGGGCCACACGGCCATTGCCATCAGCAGAATCGGAATCACCCTTCGCATGCGCGTACTCCATCCGCCATCACTTGCCGGGCATGCAGCAAAACAAAAGGCGCCTGAACGGCGCCTTAATGTCGATGCGTTATCGCGGTATCGCTTACTGCAGATTCTGCAGCGCGCGAATGCGCACTTCCAGCGGCGGGTGGGTGGCAAACAGGTGCGCGATACCGCCCCCGCTACGCAGACCGAACGCAGTCATCTCGGCCGGCATTTCGACCGGCTGACCGGATTCCGCCATCAGCCGCTGCAGCGCCGCGGTCATGGCAAATTTGCTGGTCAACAACGCACCGGCTTCGTCGGCGCGGAATTCACGCCGGCGCGAGAACCAGGCAACGATCATCGACGCCAGAATACCCAGCACCATTTCGGCAACAAAGGTGGCGATATAGAAACCAATGCCGGGGCCGCTGCTTTCCTGATCGCGACGCAGGAAGCTGTCGACTGCGTAGCCGATGATGCGGGCGAAGAACATTACGAAGGTGTTGAC
This sequence comes from Permianibacter sp., assembly GCA_036275115.1. Classification (GTDB taxonomy): domain Bacteria; phylum Pseudomonadota; class Gammaproteobacteria; order Enterobacterales; family Permianibacteraceae; genus Permianibacter. The sequence continues at coordinate 20,906 of DASUEK010000063.1, forward strand.
GACCCCTTGAATCAGGCTGAGCGTCACCATGTCACCGTTGGCGACGTGGCCGATCTCGTGGCCGAGCACCGCTTTCACTTCATCGCGCGAGAAACGGCGCAGCAGGCCCTCGCTGACCGCGACCAGCGCGTTGTTTTTGTTCCAGCCAGTGGCGAACGCGTTCGACTGGTGTGACGGGAAAATACCGACTTCCGGCATGCCGATACCGGCTTTGTGGGCCAACTCGGCAACCGTATCGACCAACCAGCGCTCTTCAGCCGTGCGCGGTTGCTCGATGATGTGTACGCCCATCGTGCGCTTTGCCATCCATTTGGAAATCAGCAGCGAAATGAGTGAGCCGGCCATACCGAACACGGCGCAGAAAATCAGCAGATTGGTCAGGTTCAGACCGCCCGGCTGGTAGGCGCTGCCGACGCCAAGAATGCTGAGCACAATGCCTGCTACCAGCATGACGGCCAGGTTGGTCAACAGGAACAACACGATGCGTAACATGATTCCTCTCCAGACTCTCACTCACCAATGGCGGAGCCGTTTACGGCTGCAATTCTGGGGCTTTTGACCGCGAATTCAAGCGTTGTTGCCAGCCGGCAATACCCAGTAACAAAGCCACGAAAATTGACACCGGCAACAGGCCCCAATGCACCCACAGGGTGTCCGGTTTTTGCGCCGTCACCGTGGTCCGCAGAATCGCGGTTTCAAACTGCGGCAGGCGATCCGTAATACGGCCATCGGGGCCAATCACGGCACTGACACCGGTTACGGTGGCGCGAATGACCGGTACACCGTTTTCGAGTGCGCGGCTGCGGGCGATCTGCAGGTGTTGCCACGGCCCGAAGCTGGTGCCAAACCAGGCATCGTTGCTGACGGTCAGCAGGTAACCGGCACCGCCGTTCAATGCACGGACGTTGTCACGGACCAATTCTGGGTAGGCAATTTCATAACAGACCGCACCGACCATCGCCTGCGAGCCGAGCGTCAGCTGCGCGGCGCGCTCACCTTCACTGAACCCCGACATCGGCAGATTGAAAAACGCGAACATGCCACGCAGCACCGACTGAAACGGCACGTACTCGCCAAACGGCACCAGATGACGTTTGTCATAACGACCAGACGCCGTGCCGAGACCAACAATCGCGTTGTAATAGCGGCCGTCGGCGTTGGCGACCGGCAAGCCGGTGATCAACGCGGTGCCAGCATCAAGTGCGGCCTGATTCAGGCGTGGAAAATAATCGCCGAGGTTGTCAGCAAATGCCGGAATCGCGGCTTCCGGCCAAATCACCGCATCAACTTTGCCAAGTAACGGCAAGGTCAGCTCCTGATACTGGTGCAGGATGCGATTCAACTGTTCCGGTTGCCATTTCAGACTCTGTTCGATGTTTGCCTGCACCAGCGCGACCGACAATTTCGGTGTCGTCGCCGATGCGGCCGGCATCGTGGCGGGCGTTTGTGCTTGCGGCGTCAAGAGCCCGATCAGCACCACGGCGACAACCGCATTGAGCAACCAGCGTCGCGGACGCCGTGGTGATGAGGTCGCGGCGGGTGATGAGACCGGTTTCGATGTCACTCGTGACGACATGGGCTGCGCCGACCACAGCAACAACGTGGCGGCCAATGCCACCGCCAGACTGGCGCCGTACACCCCCAACCATGGCATCAGATGGCGCAGCACCGTATCGGTTTGGCTGTAACCGGCAAACAGCCACGGAAAGCCGGTGAACAAATGCCCGCGGAGAAATTCGCCGATCAACCACAGCGGCGCAAACGCCAGCATGCGCGCGCCCGGTGCCGGAAAAATCCGCACCAGCAACCAACCAGCGGCGGCGACAAAAAGCGCCAGTGCGATCACCATCCCGGCCGTCAGGAACAGCGACAGCGCCAGCGGTGCCTGACCAAAATCACGAATCGCGACGTGTACCCAGGACACGCCAACACCGAACGCGGCAGCGCCCCAGCACAGACCGCGCCATGCGGCCTGCTTCGGTGTCGCGTCGCGCCAAGCCAGCAGCAGCAGGGCCAGCGACAACGCGCTGAACCACGGCAGATCGATCGGCGAAAACGCCAGCGGAAACAGCGCGCCACCGGCAGTGGCCAACAGCGGCATGCCCCAGCGGGAAAACACAGCCTGCATTGCATTCATCCTGTTTTGTCGTGTTGCCGCGCCGCGGTCGCTCGTGTGCCCTTCCGGATGCGACAACGGGCCGCAGCCGGCCCGTTGTGCTGGTGGCGGTGACACGTGATCAGCTGGTCACCGCCGGCTTTTTCACCCTCAGCAATTTGATGCGGCGACTGTCACTGGCCAGCACGGTCAGATCATAACCGCCAATCTGCAATTGCTCGCCGCGCTGCGGCAAATGACCAAACTGGTTGGCAACGGCGCCGCCGATGGTGTCGAACTCTTCTTCATCGAGCGCCGTGCCGAACTCGCGGTTGAAGTCTTCCAGCTCCATGTCGGCGCGGACATGCCATTCGCTGTCGTTGAGCTGACGCAGGTATTCTTCTGCGTCCTCGAAATCGTACTCATCGGAGATATCGCCGACGATCTGTTCGAGCACGTCTTCGATGGTGATGAGACCGGCAACGCCGCCGTACTCGTCGACCACAATCGCCATGTGATTGCGGCTGCTGCGGAATTCGCGTAACAGGCTGTCGAGCCGCTTGCTTTCCGGCACCACCATCGCCGGCCGCAGGATTTCATGGATATTGAACTGATCGCGCGCCGCGTCCGGCGACAGCAGGCTGAACTGCAGCAAATCTTTCGCCAGCAGAATGCCTTCGACCTGATCGCGCGAGGCCCCGATCACCGGATAGCGCGAGTGCCCGGCCTCCGCGACTTTCGGCAGGATCTCGGCCAGCTCATCGTCGGCATCGAGCACGATCATCTGCGAGCGCGGGATCATGATGTCGCGCACCCGCAGTTCGGCCACGCTCATGACGCCTTCGAGCATGGTCAGGGTGTCGCGATCCACGACATTGGTGTCGGCGGCTTCGCGCAGGCTGTCGAGCAGCTCCTCGCGGTTTTGCACACCCGGTTGCATCGCGTCGAGCAGCCGGTGAAACCAGCCGCGCCGACGCAAACTACTGGAACTAGACGAGTCGTCAGACATGGGGGACTTTTAACGCTCTCCGGCGTAGGGATCAGGGATATTCAAGGACGCCAGAATGGTGCGCTCCAGCGCCTCCATCCGGACCGCTTCGGCGTTCTTGATGTGGTCGTAGCCTAGCAGATGCAAGACACCATGCACCACCATGTGAGCCCAGTGATGGTTCAGCGGTTTGCCCTGTTCTTTTGCTTCTGCCGCCACCACACCGGCGCAGATGACCAAATCACCGAGATAGTGATTGCTCACCGGCAACAGCCCGGCGATGTCCGGGGTCTCGAACGGAAAGCTCAGCACGTTGGTGGGTTTGTCCTTGCCGCGGTAATCGCCGTTCAGTTGTTGGCTTTCGGCTTCATTGACCAGACGAATGGTCAGCGCCGCCTTGCCGTCGGCGTGATCGGCATCGTGCAACAAGGCCGCGCGCGCCCAGCGCCGCAGCAGCGCATCGCTCGGCAAATCCTTGCGGCGCGATGCCCGCTGGATATCCAGACTCAAGCGTAAACTCACGTCATGTCACCTTTGCCGGATTTGTCCGCCTCAGCCGCACTGTCGGCCGCGTCTTTCAGCAGCGCCTGTTTGCGCTCCCAGCTTTCGTAGGCCCGCACCACGCTCATCACCACCGGGTGCCGGACCACATCATCGGCCGAGAAGAAGGTGAACGACACCTTGTCGATGCCTTTCAACACTTCAATGGCATGGCGCAAACCGCTCTGGCTTTTGCGCGGCAAATCGATCTGGGTGATGTCGCCGGTGATAACGGCTTTCGAATCAAAACCAATCCGGGTCAGCAGCATTTTCATCTGCTCGATCGTGGTGTTCTGGCTCTCATCCAGAATCACGAAAGATTCGTTCAGGGTGCGGCCGCGCATGAACGCAAGCGGCGCCACTTCGATGACGTTGCGCTCCATGTACTTGGCGACTTTCTCGAAGCCGAGCATTTCATAGAGCGCGTCGTACAGTGGCCGCAGGTACGGATCGACTTTCTGGGCCATGTCGCCGGGCAGAAAGCCGAGTTTCTCGCCCGCTTCCACCGCCGGCCGGGTCAACACGATACGACGCACCTGCTGGCGTTCGAGCGCATCGACCGCACAGGCCACCGCGAGATAGGTCTTGCCGGTACCGGCCGGGCCGATACCGAAACTGATGTCGTGATGGCGGATATTGTCGATGTACTCGGCCTGGGCCCGGTTGCGCGA
>DASUEK010000064.1:0-4667 GCA_036275115.1 Permianibacter sp.
CTGAGTCGCGCAATGCCTGCCGCGCGCCAACATGTGCATGCCGGCTCGCAACACCGCAGCCAGCGCGGAGTTGTGCTGCTGTTGATTGTCTTGGCCTTGGTCGCCTTGGGAGGAGCCGCATTGTTCGTTGGCCTGGCGTCAAAGAACGATCCGGCTACCGCGCTGCGCGCACGGGTGCAACTGGGCAACGACTCGCTCGGGGCCGTGCGCCAAGCCATGATCGGCTACCTGCTCAGCCCTCCCAATGCTGCGGTGCGTGCCGGCACCTTGCCGACTCCCGACTCGCTTGCCAACGGCAATTACGATGGAAACGAGGACAGTAGCTGCCTGGGTACGGGCACAAACGGGTTGCCGGCGGTCGGTGGAAGTTCAACTTCGAAACGATGCCTGGGCAAGGTTCCGTGGAAGGCGCTGGGCCTGGAATTCAGCAACCCGCCCGCACATGACCCGATCGGCGAAGTTCCGTGGTTGGCCGTCTCCGCGAACCTGGTCAATTACGATACTTGCTTGCTGGTGCTCAATTCCGACTCCATGGCGTTGAATTCGCCGGCCATGGCCAACTGCCCCTCGCTGACGCCGCCGTATCCGCAACCGACGCAACTGGCTCACCCATGGCTTACCGTAATCGATGCCAACGGCGTGACCCTTTCCAATCGCGTCGCTGCCGTAATCATCCTGCCCGGTTCGCCGTTGACGACCGAAACCCGCAGCCAGGCGCGCAGTTCGGCAAGCCCGGGAAATCCGCGCGACTATCTTGACGATATCAAGCTGCCGCTCGGCTGCACCACCGGTTGCACGACCTATGACAACGCCGGACTGAGCAACGCCTTTGTTTCGATTCCCCCCGGTTCTCGCTACCCCGTCACGGCACAAAACGCCGCGCTGCAGGGTGAGTCGATTCCGTTCAATGACCAGGTGGCGTACGTGACCATCGACGAATTGCTGCCGTATATCGAGCGCCGCGTCAACGCGCGCATGGCGGATGCGCTCCGGCAGTTCAAGGCCAATGCCAGTTTCTCCCCCCAGTCCTTTCCCTGGGCGGCAGCACACACGGCAGCACCCGCCTCGACAACTTCACTGACCAGCACGGCCAATACGTATTTCGGCCTGTTCCCCTTCATGGTTGACCCGGCGGATGCAAGCCCGGCCGACTATGCGACCGATTTCGATTGGGTCTTGAGCGGCTTTGACGAAACGCTCTCGAGCACCTGTCGACGCATCAACGGGTCGCCAAACCGGTATATCAAGCCCCCGTTGATCAACGCCATCAAGGCACCGCTGGCAACTCCAAACCTGGCCAGCGGAACGGCGCCGGTGGCCAGCGGGTTTTGCCGTTGGCGCGGTGGTGGAACTCGCGCCCAATGTGCTGCCACCAACGCAAGCCTGACCTCGACTTTTCAGAAAAGCGTGACGATTTACACCGACACCGGTTGCAGCAGCGCGGCCGGAAGTGCCACACTGAGTTTTACCCGCGTGATCGATTCGCTCTCCCTGGACGCCACCTGTGGCGGGACTCCGGTTACGGCATTCCAGGCCGGTACGGCGGGCGATGTGCATCGCATGAACTGGTCCTGTTCGGCGATCACCGGTGTGAGCACGATTTCCTTGGCTGCCACGGACACGATCAACAACTTTGGCGGCACGACCTACAATCAACTGCCGCGCACGGTCACCACAACGCTGTTTGCTCCGGCAGCCGGAAGCAAAGGCGTGACGCTCAATCGCATGCGCGTGCATCCGGTCATGCCGGGCTGGTTTCATTTGAACCTTTGGTATCAAACCTCGTTCATGGCGATCGCGCCGGATTCGGCCCCTGCCAATTCAAATCCCTGTGGCGGCGGTGTGACACGCCTGACCGCAGGTGCAGCCACTGGCGTGCAGCTGCTGGCAATTCAGGCCGGCCGGAACTTGGGCGCCAACACGCGGCCTACGGCGGCAATTGCCGACTATCTCGAAGGCGCCAACGCCACCGGCAAGGGCGGTGCGGCACCCGGGATGAGCAATTGCACGTTTGCGTCGGCGCCCGCGCAGGCGACGGCAAGTTCGAATGACCAGCTGACGGTGGTTGCGCCATGATGGCCACCCGCCCGCTCCTGCGAACATTCGGTTTCACCCTGGTGGAGATCGCCGTCGTACTGGCAATCATCACGGTTCTGCTGGTGATTGTTGCCCAGCCGCTGGCAAGCCAGCTTGAGCAACGCCGCACCGAGGAAACGATGCGACAGCTGGAACTGATCAAGGAGGCCGTCTACGGTTTCGCGCTGTCCAACGGCCGGCTCCCTTGCCCGGCGACCGCCGCCAGCGGCGGCTCGGAGAAATTCGGCGTCGGCGGCAATTCCTCGAACGGCATTTGTGAGGCTTATGCAGGCTTGGTTCCGGCCCTGACGTTGGGCATCAATCCGGTCGACGAGAACGGCTTTGCGGTCGATGCCTGGGGAGTGACCGCCAATCGCGTCCGCTATGCGGTGAGCAATCGCGACATCGCCAGCGGGACACCTGCGGCCTGCACCGCAACAGTCAGCAAAGTCATGACTGCCAACAACGGCATCCGCAATGCCTCGATGCCTTGTCTGAGCGACGCGGGCGTCAACCTCATCACGGTTTGCTCGGTTACGCCGACCGGTATTGCGGGCGCCGCCACCGGCTGCACCACGCCCTTGTCCACCAAGGCGCCGTTCGTCGTGTTTTCGCTGGGCAAAAATGCGCCGACCGGCGGCATCGATACCGATGAAGCGCATAACGTCGATGTGACCGACGCCTATTTTGTCTCCCATACGCGCACCTCGGCGGGCACGGCTGCCGGCGAATTCGACGACATCGTCACCTGGGGTTCCCTCAACACGCTGTTTTCGCGCATGGTTCAGGCTGGCAAGCTACCTTGATTCAATCGGCGCGTTTCGCCGCCTGCTTGGCCAGTTCGAACGTCACCTTGCCGGCGCGATTGTCCGAAAGGCGCAGCGCAAAGCCCAGGCGTTCGGCTTGGCGCGCGGCCTGATACAGGCCGATTCCCAGGCCGGAGCGGCGGTTGCTGCTGACCGGCGCGTTGAACAGTTGCTCGACCGCGCCGGACGGGATCGGGTTGCCGGTGTCAGTGATCGACAGGCGCACGCCGTCGCCCAGGTTTAGCGCCACGCGGATCGTCAGGTTCGGCTCGGCGATCTTCTTCTTGCGCAGGTTTTCAAGGCAGTTTTCTAGGACAGTATCGAACAGGTTGCTCGGAACCGTCGCCGCAAGCTCGCCGCTGGCCGACCACTCGATCGGCTCGTGCTCATGGCGCGTCTGCGCCTCGCTCCACCAGGTTGCGGCCTGCAGCATGACGTTGGCAGCGCCGTCCTGCGGATTCTGCAATTTGTCGAGGGTGGTCTGCAGCCGCTTGGCCAGGTGCGGCAGCTGCCGCTCCAGCATGGCCTGGTACTCGCTCTTGCTGCGCCGGTCGTTTTCCGCGCGGGCCAGGCCTGCCGTTGTCAGGGCATAGAGCGACTGCAGCAGGTTCTTGATGTCGTGGGTCAGCTTTGCGCCGGTTTCATGGACGGCCTGCATGTAGGCGTGCTGCTTGAGCAGGTTTTCGCGGCGCTTGCCTTCGTGGAATTCGCCGATGACCTGCGCAAGCAGTCGAAGGTGCAGGAACATGGCCGGCGACAGGCGGATGCCCGTGTAGAAAACCGCCTCAAGCTGGTGATAGTGAAACCGCGACTCGTGCTCGGTTTCCCGGCCGAAGGAGCCATTGCCTTCCGGGGATTGCCAGCGCGCGCCGACGATCCACGGGAATCGCTCGACTTCGGCCATTGCCGATTCGAGGAACCGCGCCGGGCTGCTGTCGGCTTCTGACAATTCGGCGATGCGGCGCATCCAAAGCTCGAACGGCATGCCGACGCTCAGCAGGTAGCGCGAAAAGTACGTGCGCAGGCCGCCGAACCCGGTGCGCGGTGCCCAGAGCACCGCGAGCGCAAACAGCGCCCCGGAAAACACCAACACCGTCAGCACCACCGCCTGGAAATATTGATTCTCGGTCACGCGCATTGCCGCGATGCTGCCCAGCACCAGCACGACCACCAACTGGAACACGATCAGGCTGTAGAAAAAATCGAAGATCTGCGTCGAGGCCTCGTCCTCGGCGCGAAACGGCAGAAAGAGCATCGCCAGCAGGCTTAGCGGCAGGAAGAACTCGACGACGATCGACAAGCCCTGCGGCAGGACGTTGATGCCCAGCAAGGCCGTCGGCACGGTCCATAGCAGCAGCATCGTGAACAGGTAGAACACGGCCACGAGATAGAAGCGCGTGCGCCGCGCCGCCTGCGCGGTGAATACTTTGCCGCCCATGATGCCGATGAGGATCGCCAGCCAGAGCACCTGGGACCATCCGGAAACCGCGTAGAGGATTACGCCGCCGATGCCCAGCAACAGCAGCGCGGCAAACGCTTCGAGCTCGCGGTCGGTGTTGAACAGCGGCTGCCAGAGCAGGAACAGGCCGAAATGCACCAGCATCCATACACGCTGGAAATCACCGCCCGCAGCGCTCACCAGGCCCGCGTGGAGGCTGAGGAGCATGCCGAGGATGACCCAGCGCCGGCCGCGCACCAGCGCTTCGGCAAATCCGCGCGGCAGGATCTTCTTGTTCATGCGCACGGCATCCGGACGCGCACGGCGCACCGCACCGCGGGTATGTC
>DASUEK010000065.1:0-8198 GCA_036275115.1 Permianibacter sp.
TGCGTTGCACCCGCAGCTCGCTAGCACGCAGCAGCGACTCTACGAGTAGCACCGACAATTGCTCACCGCAGGCGAGCACGCGTGCCTGTACTTCATCGGGGCAGGCGCGCAGCAAGTGCACGCCATCCAGATCCTGGTTCAATTGCTGCAGTCGCTGCTCCAGCGCGGCTGCGGTTTGGTCGCGCAGCGACGCGGGCCAGTCGGACGCCAGCGCCGCCAGCATGTCGAGATGACGCTGGCGCAGCAGGCGCCGTTCTTCTGTCGCGCTGTCGCCACGCTGGCAGGCCGCAAGCAGGCGCACCAGCTGATCGGTGACGCCGCCGAGCGCCGATACCACCACACCGATTGGCTTGCCCTGATTGCGCTGGTGGCCGTCGCGGATCAACGCGCCGACTTGTTGCAGCCGCTCCGGCTTCGCCAGCGAGCTGCCACCAAATTTCATTACCAACATCGTGTCGGTCCTCCGGGTTGACCGCCATGCCAACGCAACTTTATGCAGGATTCGCAGGCAACAAAAAACCCGCGACCGTTGCGGGTGGCGGGTTGTTTTGCGCTGCCGTCTTTTTGACTTACGCGCCGGCCCCCACCGCCCGCAAGCGGGTAGTGCTGGTACCGGTAGTGGTCACGGCGACAATCGTCGCCAGAACAAGCAGTAGCGTCATCATGATGCGTGCACAGTGCCTCGCGGCTTCAGTGGGTGTCAAGCCGATAGAACGGCCAGTGTATATGACGGCTCGGCATGTCCACCCGGGGTCCGTCGCCGCGGCATCAGCCGATCAGTGCGCCTTGCGTGACGACCAGTGAACATGGCTGATCGACCAGCCGCCATCGGTGCGGGTCAGCACCGTGGTTTCGACGCCGATCAGGTGTACGTCCTTGTCCTTGTATCGGCCGGTGGTTTCGGTTTCTTGAGTGACCACCGCCAAATCACCGTGGGTGCGCACATCCGACTTCAGCAGTTTGCGGCTGACTGCCTGGCTGAACGCCATGTCCGAGCCGAGGTGGTGGCTGGCGTATTCGTTACGCGAACGCTCGACATGGCCGGATTCGTAAATCAGCACGTTGTCGTGCAACTCGGCCAGCGCCGCCGCCTTGTCGCCCTTGCTGAGCGCTTCATGAAACGCGGCGACGGTGCTGAGCGGATCGCTGCCGGCGTGTGCAGTCTGCGACAAGCCAAGGCTGATGCTGGTAACCAGCAGGCATAGCAAGACAGAAGTTGACTTCATGGTGATGTCCTTGTCGGAAAAGCGAGTGCAAGCAACCGGCGCCTGACCGTCGTCAGGCGCCGGCAGTTGCATCAGTGTTGATGCTTGTCGTCGTGCGAATGGCTGTGCTCGGCCTTTTCGTGGCTGTGATCATGGCCGTGATCGTGATTGCTGGTGGCGGCCTTCTTGCGCAGCGGCTGGAACTTGGCTTGCAGCGGTTTCTGGCCGGGCACGTTCAGCACCACGACCACCTGCATGTCTTCGCTGCGCTCATAGCTGCCGGTACCGGTCAGCTTGTTGCCGCCCGCCGCCGCCAGTTTCAGTTGGCTGGCTTTCTTGTTGGCCAGCACGGTGACATTGGCGGTGATGCCGTCGGCTTTCTGCTCGGTGAAAGCGTGGTCGGTCAGGTACGCGTCCATGCCTTTGTCGGTCAGCACCAGCTCGATGTGGTATTGCGCGGCCATGCGCAGTTGGCCGCCGTGCGGCGCTTTCTGTTGATCCAGCCAGTTGTCGTCGTGGGCAACGGCAAAGCTGCTGGTGACCAGCGCGAGCGCGCCGACAATGAGGTGTTTCAGTTGCATGTTGGAACTCCTTTGGTGCGGGTAGAAGAAATGAAATGTTTGGCGGGTTTGGGTGCGGCAACTACCCCCTCCCGGCCTCCCCTTCACAGGGGGAGGAGCTGCGCGTTCCCTCCCCTGTCAAGGGGAGGGCCAGGGTGGGGTGATTGCCGCACGGAACTGTGCTGGCATGACGCGACCTTGGATAAACGCTGGGCGAAAATGAATGCAGCGATGTCCACATCAGAACGTCTCCTTGCGGCCTTCGGCCAACAATTTGCGCAAGGGTTTCTCGCCGACCAGCAAAAAGGCGACCGGTGTCACCAGCGTGTCGAGCAGGGTTGAGCTGATCAGGCCGCCGAAAATCACCACGGCAACCGGATGCAGAATTTCCTTGCCCGGTTCACCGGCCGACAACACCAGCGGGATCAAGGCAAACGCCGCGGTCAGCGCGGTCATCAGCACCGGCGTCAGCCGTTCCAGCGACCCGCGGATGATCATCTGCGGGCCGAACTGCTCGCCTTCGTGCGCGCACAGGTTCAGGTAGTGGCTGATCTTCAGGATGCCGTTGCGGGCGCTGATGCCGGCCAGGGTGATGAAACCGATCAGGCTCGCAACCGACAGCGGCTGGTCGGCCAGATACAGCGCAAACACGCTACCGACCAAGGCCAGCGGAATGTTCGCCATGATCAGCAGACTGAGCGTGGTTGAACGGTAGCGGCTGTACAGCACCAGGAAAATCAGCGCCAGCGACACCAGCGACAGCAGCGCAATCAAACGCGTTGCCTGCTCCTGCGCCTGGAACTGACCTTCCAGCGCCATGCTGTAACCATTCGGCAGTGGGTAGCGATCCATCACGGCGCGAATGTCGCTGACCACAGCAGACAGCGCGCGACCGTCGGTGTTGGCCGAGATCACGATGCGCCGACGTGACTGCTCGCGGCCGATCTGGTTCGGGCCGTCGGTTTCGCGGATGCTGGCGACCTCGGTCAACGGCACATAGCCTTTTGGGGTCGCGATCAGCAGGCGCGACAGACCATCGGCGTTGCGGTAGCTGTCATCGACGCGCACCACCAGATCGTAGCGGCGGTTGCCGTCGACCAACTGGCTGATGTGCTCGCCGCCGACCAATTGCTCGAGCGAACGCAGCACCTGCGCCGGCGATACACCGAGTGCGGCGGCGCGGGCGTAGTCCAGCTGCACTTGCAACTGCGGTACCCGGACTTGCCGTTCGACACTCAAGTCGACGACGCCGGGAATGCGCGCGAGCTGTTCGCGCAAGCCTTCGGCGAGTCCGCGCAAGCTGTCGAGATCGTCACCGAAAATCTTGATGGCAATTTCGGCACGGACACCCGAGAGCAGATGATCAAGCCGGTGTGAAATCGGTTGGCCGATGCTGATGCTGGCCGGCAACTGCACCAGGCGGCTGCGGATGTCGGCAATCACCGCTTCACGCGGGCGATCGCTTTCCTGCAGATCGACATCGAGCTCGCCGTAATGCACGCCTTCGGCGTGTTCGTCCATTTCGGCGCGGCCGGTGCGGCGACCCACTTTCAACACTTCCGGCACCTGCAGCACGAGTTTTTCGGCCAACGTGCCGACCCGGTTCGATTCCTCCAGCGACACACCGGGTTTCATCAACAGGTTGATGGTCAGCGTGCCTTCGTTGAACGGCGGTAAAAAGCTGCGTGACAGGAACGGCACCAGCGCGGTGGCAATCAGTACCAACGCGGCGGCGCTGAGCAGGATCGGTTTCGGATGCTTGAAGCTCCAGTGCAGCAGCGTTTCGTCACGCTGTTTCAGCCAGCGCACCAGACGGCTGTCATCGTGCTCTGGCTTGCCCTGACTGCGGGTCGCAACTTTCGGCAGCAACCACGACGACAGCACGGGTGTTACCGTCATCGACACCAGCAGGCTCGCCAGCACCGACACGATATAGGCGATACCGAGCGGCACGAACAGCCGGCCCTCGATGCCGGGCAGGGCAAACAGCGGGACGAACACCAGCACAACGATCGCGGTCGCATAAACAATGCCGGAGCGCACTTCGACCGAGGCATCGCGCACCACGTTCAACACGCTGTCGGTGCCGCGCTGGCGCAAGCGGCGCAGGATGTTTTCGACATCGACCACCGCGTCATCGACCAGTTCGCCGACGGCAATGGCGATACCGCCGAGGGTCATGGTGTTGATGGTCAGGCCAAGCCAGCTGAATACGACCAGCGTCACCGCAATCGACAAGGGAATCGCGGTCAATGAAATGATTGTCGTGCGTGCGCTCATCAGGAAGGCGATGAGCACGACCAGCACCATCAGCGCGCCGTCACGCAGCGCTTCCTGCACGTTGCTTACAGAGGCTTCGATGAACGTGGCTTGCCGGAACAGCACTTCCGCCGGTTTGATGCCTTCGGCCCGGCTTTGATTGAACCGCGCCAGCTCGGCTTCCACCGCCGCGTTCAATTTCAGGGTATCGGCGCCCGGTTGTTTTTGCACCGACAGGATCACGGCTGGCGCGCCGTTGAAACTGCCATCGCCGCGCTTGGGCTTGGCGGCGAGGCTGACATCCGCGACCTGCATCAGCAGCACCGGGTGGGCATCACGGTGGGCGACCACCAAACGGCGCAAATCGTCGAGCGAGGTGTTGCGGCCTTGATGGCGAATCAGATACTCGCGGCCACTTTGGTCGAGAAAGCCGCCGCTGGTGTTCTGGCCAAAATCCTGCAGCGCGTCTGACAATTCGGCGAGCGAAATGCCGAGCGCGCTGAGTCGCTGTGGGTCCGGGGTGACCCGGTATTCGCGCACCTGACCGCCGATCGGAATTACCTGCGCGACACCGTGCAGCGCCAGCAGCCGTGGCCGCAGATCGTACTCGGCGAGCTCGCGCAGCTGCATGGCATCGACGCCGTCGGCACTGAGCGCGATCAGCAGGATCTCACCCATGATCGACGAAATCGGGCCGAGCTGCGGACTGACGTCAGCGGGCAATTGTTCGCGGGCGCTTTGCAGTTTTTCTGCCACCAATTGCCGGTTACGGTAGATCTCAGTGCCCCAGTCAAATTCGACATAAATGACCGACAGGCCGATGCCGGATACCGACCGCACCCGGGTCACGCCCGGCATGCCGTTCAGCGCCGATTCGAGCGGAAAGCTGACGAACTGTTCGACCTCTTCCGGCGCCATGCCGGCCGCTTCGGTCATCACCGTCACGGTCGGCCGGTTCAAATCCGGAAAGACATCGACCGGCAAGCGTTGCAAGGACACAAACCCGCCGACCAGCAGCAAGGCCGCCAGCACCAGCACGAACAGACGCTGGCGCAGGCTGATGTCAACAATCTGGTTAAACATGGACATCTCCGTCAGCGGATCTGCTGCAACAGCGAGGCGCCGCTGATGACCACGCGATCACCGTCGTGCAGGCCGTCACTGACCAGTGCGCGGTTGTCTGGCAGCGGTTCGCTCAGTACAGCGACCAGCTTGAATTGCTCCGGCGCGATCTTGACCAGCACGGTCGGCCGGCCGTCGTCGCCGCGCAGCAGCGCTGACTGCGGCACCGACGCACCGCGTTGCTGATCACTGCTCTGCGCCAGCACGGTGCCGATGGCGCCGGTAGCGAGCTCGCGGGCATTGCCGATGACCTGGAATTGCACCGGCACGGCTTGATCGCGCAGCTTGCGGCCAACGCCGAGCAGCTTGAGTGGATATTCCTTGCCGTTGTGCACGAAAACCGCCTGCTGCACCGAGCGCAGGTAGCGATCGTCGTAGGCAGCGGCTTCCACCGCCAGGGTGTCATTGCTGATGATTTCGTAGACGGTGTCACCGGCTTCGATTTGCGCGCCGGCCACCACCGAGGCTTCGCTGATCACGCCGCTGATCGGCGCGCGCAGCGGCAGCTTGGCGTGCAGCGAGGCCTGCAGTGCATCGCGCTGGGCGCGCAGGCCAGCGACCTCCACTTCCGCTTGATCGAGTTCGCGCCGTGGCACACTGTCGCGAATGCCGCTCAACCGTTGCAGCCGTTTTTCCGCTGCCGCCAGCGACGCTTCGACCCGGGCCAGTTCGCCGGTCATGTTGGCGCGTTCGCTCTGGTTCAGTACCGGTTCGAGCAGGGCCAATACGTCGCCCGCTTTTACCGTGCGGCCGAGCGACGGCAGCCGCTTGTCGACCGGTAGGAGGCGGCCGGTTTGTGGGGCCTGCACGAGGCCGCTGCCGTTGGGATCGGCAATCACCTGACCGTTCAGCCGCAGGCTGATGGCGTGCTCGCCAATCGTGATCGCTTCGGTGCGGACATTGAGCAGCCGCTGCACCGATTTCGGCACAAACAAACTGCCATCCGGCAAACGTCGTGGCGCTTCACCCGAGGCAACGGCTACCGCCGGGGTTTCGTCACCATGGCTGTGGCCATCACTGTGGTCGCCACCGGCTTGCGCCTCGCGGCTGACCAAGGTTGGCAGCAGCAAGCTGCCTGCCAGCAGCGTGATGCCGAGCTGACGACCGCGATACCGCCACGCGACGGCAGCCGCAATCGGTACCAGCAGCAGCGCCCACCACCAGCGCGACGCATGCGTGTGGGCATCGTCCGCGTGTTCCGGGATCAACAGCTCACCGCTCAGCAGATCGGCGCCCGCGTCGGTGATGACGGTCAGCACAATGACATGCGTGCCGTGAGCCAGCGGCGTTGACAGCGCCAGCCGGTAGGTGCCGGGTTCAACCGCTGTCGGGCTGAGCAGTTGTTCACCCAGTTGCAATTGCAGCTCTGCTTGCAGCGGGGCGTTGCTGGCGCTGTCATCGAGCCAGAGCATCAGTTGTTCGTCGCTGGCAGCGAGTACCGCTTCGGCGAACTCGCCTTGCAGGGTTGCACGTGCCGCTGCGACCTCAACCGGCAGCGCGACTGCCGCTTCGTCGCCGTGCTCTTCACCGCCGTGGCTGTGCACGGTGCCCGGCAACAGGGCCGCGCTGAGTCCAATCAAGACCGCGGCCACGGCCGCCGGCAGGGCAGAAAATGGTTTCATCGTGAGTCGATTCCAGACAGGGGACGAACGGCGCGTCATGGCAGCACACCTTCGGCGAGGATCAGTCGGGCCAGGGCGTCGCGTTGCTGTTGCTTGGCGAGTGACAGACTTTCGTGGCTGTCAAACAGGCGTTGTTGCTGGCGCAGCAATTCGGCCAATGGCAATTCACCGGCGGCAAACGCGGCTTGCGCGTGTTGCCAGCTTTGCTCGTTCAATTGCTGTTGTTGTTCGGCGAAGGCACGCTGTTGTTGGCTGCGCTGGTAGTGACGCCGCGCTTGCGTTTGTTCTTGTTGCAAGCGGTGGCGCAGTTGCTGCGCTTCGGCTTCGGCGCTGAGCCGTTCGGCGTCGGCGCGGGCAGCGGCTTGTTCGCGCTGGCTGCCGGCAAACAGCGGCACGCTGAGCCGGATGCCGGCGCTGTCGACTTGCTCGTCGAGCAGTGGATCGTCTTCGCGCTTCATCAGCAGACTGAGTTCGGCATCGCCGCTGTAGCGGCGATCCAGCCGCGCCTGCGCGGCGGCGGCATGGGCAATGGCGAGCGCTTGCTGCAATTGTGGATGCAGGTCGATGGCGCCACTGACCGGCACCACATCGGCTTCCAATTGCTCGGGAAAACCGGGCTGATCGCCAACCCGCAATTGCCAGGCATTGCGTGCCTCTTCGGCGCGCTGTTCGGCGTCCAGCAGCGCCGCGCTGGCGGCCAGGGTTTCGCTGCCGGCGAGCAGCGCGTCAGTGCGGGCGAGCTCGCCGGCATCGACTTTGGCGCGGACATTCTGCTCCAGCGCCTGCGCCACGTTGAGCCGCTGCTGGCTCAGCAGCAGGGCATCGTCGCGGTAGCGGCGTTCGCTGTCGACGTTGAGCAGTTCAGCGGCCAATGTCAGTCGCAGCCAGCGCGCTTGCGCGTTCACCGCTTGCGCGCTGGCGTCAGCGTGCTGCTGGCGTTCGGCGCGTTGGCGGGCGAGCGGCAAGGCCAGCTCCAGTTCGGTTTCGCGGGCGGGGCCGTCGCGCTCATCGAGTCGCGAGATGGCCAGTGTTGGCGCATCGGCCAGCCAGCCATCGGCACGCGCCTGACCGGCGCGCGCCGCGTCGGCGTTGGCGGTCAGCGCCTGCGCTTGCGGGTGACGCAGCCAATAGGCATCGAGCGCAGTTTGCAGCGCATTGCCGGCATCGGCGGTGGAAGTTAGTAACGCGCAGAGCAGGACAGCGAGCGAACGCCCGGCCAATGCGCGAGAAATTTCAGGCAGAACCATGACAGCCTCGTCAATCCATCAGGACAGGGCGTGCACCGTTCGGCAAGCTTCAGGCGAATATCAGGAAACGCTCAGGCAGCCGACCGCACGGCACACACGGCACCGGATCAAACGGAGGCGGTTCGGGGGGGACGGTTCAGATCGTGGGAGAAACCGGCGCGTTGACCGGCATTGGCACTGAGC
>DASUEK010000066.1:0-14164 GCA_036275115.1 Permianibacter sp.
CGGGGTGACGACCGGTGCGACAACCGGCTCGATCATCGGCGCGGCTTCGACCACTTTCGGCTTGCGCGGAGCGCGCGGCTTTTTCGGCTTGGCGGCAACCGGTGCGGCGGCGCCATCGCCAGCTGGAGCGGCGACAGCTTTGGCTTTCTTCGCGGCCGGCTTCTTGGCCGCAGCTTTCTTCACTGCCGGCTTGGCAGCTTTTGCCGCAGCGGCCGGGGCAGCCGCTTTCTTGGCTGCCGGCTTGGCGGCGGCTTTCTTCACGGTTGCTTTTTTCGCCGTGGCTTTCTTGGCGGCTGGCTTGGCTGCCGCTTTGACGGCTTTGGCCGGCGCAGCTTTCTTGGCAGCGGCTTTCTTCGGCGCCGCTTTCTTTGCTACGGCCTTTTTCGCGGCGGCTTTCTTGGCGGCCGGCTTGGCCGCTTTTGCTGCCTTGGCCGGAGCGGCCTTCTTGGCAGCGGCTTTCTTCACGGTTTTCTTCGCAGCCGGCTTGGCGGCTTTCGCGGCTTTGGCTGGAGCGGCTTTCTTGGCAGCGGCTTTTTTCGGGGCCGCTTTCTTCACGGCAGCAGCCTTGGTGGTTTTCTTGGCAGCGGCTTTGGCTGGCTTGGCGGCGGCTTTGGTGGTTTTCTTGGCAGCAGCTTTGGCCGGCTTGGCTTTAGCGGTTTTCTTGGCGGTTTTCTTTGCCTTTGCTTCCGAAGCCGCAGCTTCCGGAATCGGTTTTTTCGGTTTTGCCATGGTCGTTATTCCTGTCATAGAGGGGAGAAGGGGAACCTCGGATTGCGTCGACTGCGTTGCGCCGCCCGGCGGCGCAATCCGAGGCTCCTGCACTTCAGCGCGAAAAATCCTCGAAATCGCCTGCGTTGTCAATTATTCCTTGGCGTAACGCGCACAATTTCGTGCGTGGGCTGCACATGGTGATTGGCAAAAAACAGCTGCACGTCATGACTGGAATCGGCCAAAGCGTGCTGGCGCGTCACAACGGTTGCCGATGCGGAGGCGGACGGTGCTTGATGGTTTTCTGCCCGGCGCTGTGTGATGCCGCGCACACAGCTTGGGCGGATGATCGAGAGGTGCAACCCAAGCGACGCGCAGGTGCCGAGTCGGAGCGCGCTGTTGGTGACCGGCAAGGCGGAAGCCGGTTCAGCCTGTGTGCGGCCGCTTGGGTTGCCATCAAGGTCGCCGCCAACGCGGCTTGCTGTGATGCGAACAAAGGCGAGATGATCGTGCGCCGCAAGGGCGACGTAACACATTTCAACGAGGCGAATGATCAAGTGAGTGAGTCGGTAACTGCAACGGCAACTGTGGCCGGGCGACAGCGCACCGAGCTGGTGCTGTTCGGCACCTACGGCTGCCATTTGTGCGAACAGGCCGAGTGGTTGCTGCAGCCGCTGCGCGACAGCGGCCGTTGGCAGCTGAACGTGGTCGACATTGCTGACCACGCCGACAGCGACGCCTTGATTGAGCGCTACGGCCTGCGTTTGCCGGTGCTCCTTTTTGGTACGCATGAGCTGGATTGGCCGTTCGATCTGGTGCAGGTCGAGCAGTGGTTGGCGAGCTGGCAAGCTCACGGAAGTCCTTGATTTTGTTGCATCGCAGCAGGCGCCCGGCTTGACGTGGACAAGCGTTTGAACGTATGTTTCAAACACTCGTTTAATTGAAAAGATGGCCGATTGCGTGGATCAGACAACCGCGTCCACCCGCGAGCGCATCATTGCTGCCGCAGAGTACCTGTTCGCCGAGCGGGGTTTCGCCGAAACCTCGCTGCGCCTTATCACGTCCCGCGCGGAAGTGAACCTGGCCTCGGTGAACTACCATTTTGGTTCCAAGAAAGATCTGATTCAGGCGGTGTTCGACCGGTTCATGGACCGCTTGACCGCCGAGCTTGCGATTGAGCTGGCGAGCTTGCGTCAGCAGGGCGGCAAGCCGACTGTCGAGGCGGTGCTGACCACCTTCCTGCGGCCGCTGCAAGCGCTCGATCAATTGGAGCCGAATGGCGCGTCCATTTTCATGCGCCTGCTGGGCCGCGCCTACGCCGAAACGCAGGGCCATCTGCGCCGGTTTGTGCTCGGCAAATACGGCCATGTGCTGGCCGAATTTACCCAGGCGCTGAAGCAGGCCTATCCGGATTTGCCAGCCAGCGAGTTGTTCTGGCGGCTGCATTTCATGTTGGGTTCGCTGGTCTTCGCCATCGGCGGCAGCAATGCGCTGGGCGAAATTTCGGCAGCCGATTTCAATGAGCAAGTGGGCCTCGACGATGTTGTGGCGCGCTTGATTCCTTTCCTGGCCGGCGGCTTCAAAGCGCCGGTCACACGCTAAGGCAGGAGATTGTGATGACGACGCTCATCCATTTGTTGGCACTGGTGCTGGTGACCAGCACGCTGTTGTACTTCCGCAGCCGCTGGCTGACCGGTTTTGCCGTGCTCGGCGCCGTGTTGCTGGGTTGCTCGCTGGCGTTCGGCCCGTCGTGGACCAGCTGGGGCATCTATGCTGTGGCGCTGCTGCTGCTGGCGCCGACGCCGCTGCGCAAGAACCTGATCGCATCGCCCGTATTGAAAATCTTCCGGGTCGTGCTGCCGCCGATGACCAGTACCGAACAGGAGGCGCTCGAAGCCGGTGATGTTTGGTGGGACGGTGAGCTGTTCCAAGGCAATCCGGATTGGAACAAGCTGCTGAGCTTCCCGAAACCGGCGCTGAGCGCCGAAGAGCAATCCTTCCTCGACAACGAAGTCGAGCAGCTGTGCAAGCTGGTCAATGACTTCGAGGTGATGAACAAGGATCGTGATCTGAGTCCGGAAGCCTGGGAGTACATCAAGAAAGCCGGTTTCCTCGGCATGATCATTCCGAAAGCGTACGGCGGCAAAGAATTCTCGGCGCTCGCCAACTCGGCGGTGGTGACCAAACTCGCCAGCCGCTCCTGCACTGCGGCCGTCACCGTGATGGTGCCGAACTCGCTCGGCCCCGGTGAGCTCCTGATGCACTACGGCACCCAGGAACAGAAAGACTATTACTTGCCGCGTCTCGCCCGTGGCGACGAAATTCCGTGCTTTGCGCTGACTGCGCCGGATGCCGGCTCGGACGCCGGCGCGATCCCGGATACCGGCATCATCTGCAAAGGCCTGCACGAGGGCAAAGAAGTCATCGGCATTCGCCTGAACTGGAACAAGCGCTACATCACGCTGGCGCCAGTCGCGACCCTGCTCGGTCTCGCGTTCAAACTGTATGACCCGGACAAGCTCATCGGCGACAAAGTCGAATACGGCATCACTTGCGCGCTGATTCCGACCAATCACCCGGGCGTTGAAACCGGCCGTCGTCACCTGCCGATGGGGCAGGCGTTCATGAACGGCCCGACCACCGGCAAGGACGTGTTCATTCCACTCGACTGGATCATCGGTGGCGTCAAATACGCCGGTCAGGGCTGGCGCATGCTGGTCGAATGCCTGAGCGCAGGTCGCGGCATTTCGCTGCCGGCGCTCGGCACCGCGACCTCGCAAGTCGCTTACCGCATGACCGGTGCCTATGCCCGCGTGCGCAAGCAGTTCAAGACGCCGATCGGCAATTTCGAAGGCATCGAAGAAGCGATGGCGCGCATCGCCGGTCGCACCTACATGCTGGAAGCGGCGCGGCAAATGACCGTTGGCGCGCTCGATCTCGGTGTCAAGCCGTCGGTGATCACCGCGATCGCCAAATACCACATGACCGAAATGGGCCGCGCTTCGGCGACCGATGCGATGGATGTGCACGCCGGTCGCGGCGTCATCATGGGCCCGAACAATTATCTGGCTGCGGGTTATGTCGCCCAGCCGATCGCCATCACGGTCGAAGGCGCCAACATCCTCACTCGTAACCTGATGATCTTCGGTCAGGGCGCGGTGCGCTGCCACCCGTATGTGTACAAGGAAATGCTGGCCGCGGCGAACCCGAATAAAGCCGAAGGTCTGGCCCAGTTCGACGAGCTGCTGTTCAAACACATTGCGTACGCGGCTGGCAATTTCGTCCGCACGCTGGTGCTCGGTATCACCGCCGGTCGTGCTGCCAATGCGCCGACCTCGGGCGAGACCAAGCGTCACTTCGAGCAGCTGACCCGGTTCTCGGCGTCGCTGGCACTGGTGTCGGATGTCGCGATGATGCTGCTCGGTGGCGATCTGAAGCGCAAGGAACGCCTGTCGGCGCGTCTGGGTGATGTCCTGTCCAACCTCTATCTCGCCTCGGCGGTGCTGAAGTACTACCACGATCAGGGTTGTCCGGCGGCCGATCTGCCGTACGTGCGCTGGTGTGTCCGCAAGGCACTGTATGAATGCGAAACCGCGTTCACCCAGTTCTTTGCCAACATGCCGAACCGTTTTGCTGCCGGTGTATTGCGCCGCATCGTGCTGCCGTTCGGCAAGCACATCCGCAAGGCCAACGACAAACTCGATCACCAGCTGGTTGCGTCGATGATGAAAGATCACGAACTGCGTGATCGCATTTCGAGCTCGGTCTACATCGGCGATGCCGATCAGCCGATGGCGAAAATGGACGCTGCGTTCAAAGCTGCGCTGGCCGCTGCCGATGCCGATCGCAAGTTGGCCAAAGCCACCCGCAAAGGCGGTCTGCAACTGGGCGAAGGCCCGAAAACCTACGAGGACATTTTGCGCGGCGCCCAGCAAGCCGGCCTTATCACCGAACAGGAAGCCGAGCTGCTGCGTGAAGCCGACCGGCTGCGCAGCGAGGTCATTCAGGTCGATGCGTTTGCCCGCGGTCATTATGCGGTCAGCGCCATCGGTGCCGGCAGCCGTCGGCAGGACATGGCGGCCTGATCCGCGGACACTGCAAACGCTCATGTCCCAATGAGTGACATGATGGGAAACACCACAAGGGCAGGCGCAAGTCTGCCCTTGTGCTTTCCGGCGTTGGTCAAACACGCGACGCCGAGCGGCGCCCTGCCGGACAGCGCGTCGGAGCCTGTCTAAACCTGCTAGCGCCCGTATCCGGCAACCGCTGCAACCGACCAGGCCCCACTTTCATAAGGCACGCTTCGATACGCTTTCTGCTCGGCAGACGCGACGTCTGGCGGCGCCGGTTGACGGTCAGCTATGCTTGATCGAAACCCTTTGCCGTTGTCGGGTATGTCCAGCGAAACCCTATCGTCCGCGTCGCCGTATCGGCAGCCACAGTATTGGCGCCGGTTGTTGCTGTACACGCTCGCCAACATGGGGCTGGCGCTCGCCGGGCGTTTGCTGGCCGGCGTCGATTCCAGCATCGCCGCGCTGTGGTTGCCGGCGGGTCTCGATTTCGCGGTGCTCTGGCATTTTGGTTTGCACTACTGGCCCGGCGCGTTTCTGGGGCCACTGCTGAACAGTTTGCTGACCGGCCGCGATGTGCTGACTGCGTTCGGTCTGGCAACCGCCACGATGTCGGCCTCCTTGCTTGCGTTTGCGATCGCACGAGTGTTGCTCGGTCGGGAAAGTCCGTATGCGACGCCACGTCATGCGGTGCTGTTTGCGTCGATTGTCGCGACCCTGCCGTTTGCCATCGGCGCCGGGCTCGGCATGTTGGTGCTGAACGTGGTAGCAACGCCGCCGGCTGATGTGCTGGCAGCATTTCGCGCCTGGTTGCTGTCCGACATCGCTGGTGTGCTGATGCTGGCGCCACTGCTGCTCGCGTTGTTCCAGACCACCACCAACCAACCGCGCGGGCCGGCGCAAACCTGGGAACGGGAACTGCTGGTGGCGGTGACGCTGCTGGTGTGTGTGGTGGTGTTTGGCGGCCGCGCCATTTATGACGGCGACCCGGCCGCTGGCTACTTGCTGTTTCCGCCAGTGATGTGGGCGGCACTGCGAATGGGGCCGCGCGAAACCTTCTTCACCGTATTTGCGATCAATCTGGCCAGCGTGATTGGCCTGTCGCTGTGGTATCCCAGTGCCGGCGCCGAGCGCAGCTACATTCTGCTCAACGTGCAGGTGGCCAATATCGCGCTGGCCATCACCGCGATGCTGCTGGTGGCAGCGATGCACGCATTGCGGGCCTCGCTGGCTGCGCAGCAGCACGCGCAGGATCTGTTCCGCGGCGCGATCGAATACGCTGCCAGCGGTGTCGCGCTGATCAGCCCCGGTGGCCGGGTGCTGTTGGTCAATCGCGCGCTCAGCGACATGCTCGGTTACCCGAGTCATGAAATGGTCGGCAAGCAGTATGTCGAGATCGTCCATCCCGATGAACGGGCGGCATCGCTGAAAACCATCGCCCGTATGACCAGCGGCGAGATCCCGCATTTTCAGGCACGCAAGCGTTTTGTCCGGCAGGATGGCGAGACCATCTGGGTGCTGATCACGGTGACGTTGATGCGTGGCGAAGACGGCTCGCCGCTGCACTTCATCGGCCATGTCCAGAATATCGACCAGTTCAAACGGATTGAAGAGGCGCTCACCGAAAGCGAAGCACGCTTCCGCTCGTTGGCGGAAAGCGCGCCCATCGGCATTTACCAGCTCGATCTGCAAGGCAATGCGCTGTACGCCAACTCGCGCTGGTCGGCGATGTCCGGCTACAGCTTTGAAGAATCAAAAGGACTGGCGTGGCTGAAAACCTTGCATCCGGATGACCGGGAGCCGGCCCGGGCGCATTTTCGGTCGGCGCGCGACCAGCAAACCGGCGCTGCGTTCGAGTTCCGTTTTGTTCAGCCTAACGGCAACGTGGTCTGGTGCATGACTCGCATCAGTCCGTTGTTTGATCGCAACGGTGAGTTGCGCGGTTACGTGGGCAGCAACGAAGACATCTCCGAGCGTCGCCAAGCCGAGCAGGAACTCGCCCGGTTCAGTACCACGATGGCGGCCTTGGCCGCAGAAGCGCCGCAGGGCGCGCTGCAACCCTTCCTCGGCAAATTGCTCGGCGGTGTCGCTGGCGCCTTGAACGCGCGCTGGGCCTCGGTCAGTTTGCTGATGCCGGACGGCAAGCGCGTGCAAACGCAGGGCTATTATGCGGACGGCAAACTGGTGGAAAACATCGAGTACGAATTACCGGGCAGTCCGTGCGAGCAGGTGATCAGCGGCGAGGCCTTGTTCATTGAAGACGCGGCAGCGGCACGTTATCCGGATGACCGCATGCTGACCGATCTCGGCGTACGCAGCTACCTTGGCATGCCACTGCTCGGCGCCGATGGCAAACCGTTTGGCTTGGTCAATGTGCTGCATGATCAACCGATGCCGCGCAGTGAAAGCCGGCTCAGTTTGTTGCGGGTATTCGCGGCCCGTTTGTCGGCAGAAATCGAGCGCGAGCGCAGCTTGCGGCAGTTGGCCGAGCTGAGTGCGCAACTGGAGCAGAAGATCGCGCAGCGGACCGAGCAATTGGCGGCCACCAATCGTGAGCTGGAGTCGTTCACCTGGTCGGTGTCGCATGACATGCGTGCGCCACTGCGAACCATCGATGGCTTCGTGTCGGCGCTGGCCGAAGATGAAGGCGAGCGGCTCAGCGACGACGGCAAGGCGCATCTGGCCCGCATACGCGGCGGTGTCAGCCGGCTCAATGAATTGATCAGTGCGTTCTTGCAGTTGTCGCGGCTGAGCTCTGGCGAGCTGCGCAAAACCCGCATTGACCTGTCATCGCTGTGTCAGGAAATTGCCACCGAGCTGGCAGCAGCACAGCCGGAGCGGCGTGTGGCCTGCAATATTGCCGATGGTATGGTTGTCGACGCCGATCTGAATCAGCTGCGGATTTTGATGACCAATCTGCTTGGCAATGCCTGGAAATTCACCGGTCGGGTCGAACATCCGCAGATCCGGGTATTCTGCCGGCAGGAAAACGGTGAAACCGTTTTTCATGTGCAGGACAATGGCGCCGGGTTTGACATGGCTGATGTCAACAAATTGTTCACGCCATTCCAGCGCTTGCACGCGCAAAGCGAATTCGAGGGATCTGGTATCGGCTTGGCAACCTGCCGGCGCATTGTCCAGCGTCACGGTGGCCGCTTGTGGGCCGAGGCAAAGCCAGGCCAGGGCGCGACGTTTTCATTCACGATCGCGCCGGTGACGCATTGAGATCGAGCTGATTCACTGCAGCCAGTACACCGGATAATGGCGCTGGCTGTTGCGGGAGAGGTTGTTCACCAGCAGCGCAATCAGCAGCAGGATCAGCGCGCCGGTCAGTACAGGCGTCACGACAAAACCGTAACCCAGCGCCCGAATGCTGTCGCCGCCGATCACCGCGATCAGCGCCGTGGCGCCGCCGGGCGGATGCATGGTGCGGCTGACATGCATCAGCATGATCGCCAGTGACACGGCGAGCGCACAGGCCAGCACCGGATAGGGCGGCAACAGCAACGCCACGCTGACACCCACGATCGCCGACAGCACATGGCCGCCTATCAGATTGCGCGGTTGCGAAAATTCCGCCTGTGGCGCGCCGTAAAGCAGCACGGCCGATGCCCCGAACGACGCGATCAAAAACACATTCCAACTGCCGTCGACCCGCAGTAGCTGTTCCAGACCGGCAATCAGCAGCATGCCGACAAATGCCCCCAATCCGGACCAGAGTATTTTCGTGGCTGGCTTGCGCGGCGGGCAGTGACCCTTGGATCGCCATTTCTGGAAGTAATTGCGCATTGTGAGCGGCAGGCGGCTGACAAACGGCGCGCATCATACCGGGCCGCTCCAGTGCCGGCATTGATCTGCGCAATGAAAATCCAGCTTTTCGCCTCCCGAACGCGTCGTGTTGCAGCTCGACGGCTGCGCAGCAACGCGCGCAGGACGGATTCAATCCAGCGTACGCCGGTACTTCTTTAAGCCGATGGCCATCACCACCAGCGTGAACACGGTCAGCGCCAGCAGCGCCGGGCTTACTTCGATCACACCGTTGCCTTTGAGCAGGATGCCGCGGACGATGCGCAGGAAATGGGTCAGCGGAAACACTTCACCCAGCCACTGCGCCCAGGTCGGCATGCCACGAAACGGAAACATGAAACCGGACAACAGTAGCGACGGCAGAAAGAAAAAGAAGGTCATCTGCATCGCCTGGGTCTGGCTGCGGGCGACCGAGGAAATGCTGATGCCGACGGCAAGATTGGCGAGAATGAACAGCAGGATGCAGGCCATCAGCAGCGCAATACTGCCGACGATCGGCACGCCAAACAGAAACGCCGCCGACAGCAATACCACGGCGACCTGAATGTAGCCGACGAAAATGTATGGCACGATTTTGCCGAGCATGACCTCGGCGGCTTGCAGCGGCATCGCCAGCAGCGCCTCCATGGTGCCGCGTTCGGCCTCCTTGGTGATGGCGAGCGCGGTCATCATGATCATGGTCATGGTCAGGATGACGCCGAGCAATCCCGGCACGATGTTGTATTGGGTGATGCCTTCCGGGTTGTAGCGTTTGTGCAGCCGCAATTCGAATGCCGGCGGTGCACCGGCGAGCGGCTGCAGCGGGCCATGCAGATCCGGTTGCAGCGCTTGCTGCACCAACTGGTTCAGCGTCGCCACCGCGTTGCCGGTCGCCGCTGGATCGGTGGCGTCGGCGGTCAGCAGCAGCGCCGGTTTTTCACCACGCAGCAAACGGCGCGAGAAGTCGCCGGGAATTTCCAGCACAAACTGCACGTCGCCACGCTTCAGCAAGGCATCGGCGTCGCTGCGACGACTGACCGTTTCGGTCAGGACAAAATACTGGCTGGTTTGCATCGCGGCGATCAGACTGCGGCTGAACGGGCTGTCGTCCTGATTCAGTACCGCGGTCGGCAAGTGTTTGGGATCGGCATTGATGGCAAAGCCAAACAGCGTCAGCTGCAGCAGCGGCACGCCTATCATCATCGCGAACGTCAGCCGGTCGCGCCGCATCTGGATAAATTCCTTGCGCACGATCGCCAGAAAACGTTGCCAGCTGAACCGGCTCATGAGCTGGCTCCACGCCTTTTGGTCTCGCGTGGCCGCTGCTCCGACTGTCGCTGCAAGGCGATGAACACGTCTTCAAGCCTTGCGGTGGTCGGCTGCAGCGCCAGCTGATGTTGCTGCGCGTACGCGGCCAGCGCGGGCGCTGCCAATCGGGCATTATCGGCGCAGACGTGCAGCACATTACCGAACGGCGCCACCTGACTCACGCCGGGCAGCGCACGGATGTCGGCCAGCGCGCGAATGTCGCTCGGCGATTGCAGCTCCCAGGTCGGCTGGCCGAACTGCGCGACCAGCGCGCTCGGCGCGCCATCGGCTAGCAATTCGCCAGCGCTGATATAGGCCAGCCGATGACAGCGTTCGGCTTCGTCCATGTAATGGGTGCTGACCAGCACAGTGATGCCATCCGCGCTCAGCAAATGGATTTGCTCCCAGAATTCGCGGCGGGCGTTTGGGTCAACGGCGGCGGTGGGCTCGTCGAGCAACAGCAGATCCGGTTCGTGCAGCAGACAGGCTGCCAACGCGAGCCGCTGCTTCCAGCCACCGGACAAGGTGCCGGCCAATTGCTCGGCGCGATCGGCCAAGCCAATCCGCTCCAGGCTCGACGTGATTTTTTCCGCGCGCGCGGCCATGTCATATACCTGGGCAACAAAGTCCAGGTTTTCCCGCACGGTCAAATCTTCGTACAGGCTGAAGCGCTGCGTCATGTAACCGACCCGGCGTTTGATCGCTGCGCTGTCGCGGCGAATATCAAAGCCGAGGCAATGGCCTTGTCCGGCATCGGGTGTCAGCAGGCCACAGAGCATGCGCAGCGTGGTGGTTTTGCCGCTGCCATTGGGACCCAGAAAACCAAAAATTTCGCCGCGCCGAATATGCAGTGACATGTTCTGCACCGCGATGCGGGTGCCAAAACGTTTTTGCAGACCGCTGACGTCAATCACGGTCTCGCCAAAGCGTTTGTCATCCGGCGCGGCGTTACCCGCATGGGGCCTGTGTGCGTGCGCTGACATGGTTCCGACTCACTGCCAGTGCACATCAACCGGTTGTCCCGGTTGCAACGTGACGTTCGGCACCGTTGGCCAGGCTTCGGCGCGGTACACCAGCGCGGCGCGATTGTCGCGGTTGAACAGCACGGGTGGCGTGTATTCGACCGCATCGGCAACAAAGCGGATTTCCGCCGGAATGTCGGCGCCGCAGCCGTCGCATTGCACCCGAACGGCGCTGCCCACCGTCAGCTTGGCGCGCAAGGTCTCCGGTATGTAGAACCGGATTTTGATCGCGTTGTCCGGCAGCAGCACGACAACCGGCTGGCCATTGCCGACATATTCGCCGGGTTGGAACAGCGTTTCCTGCACGCGGCCGCTGCTTGGTGCGGCCACGGTTTTCTGCGCCAGTTTCCATTGCGCTTGGGTGAGTTGGGCGCGGATGGCCTCGCGCTGCGCTTCGGCCGCACGCACTTCGTCGCGGCGGGCGCCGAGCTTGGCCACTTGCAAGCGGGCAGCAAGCTCCTGCACCCGTGCTTCATCACGCTGCCATTGGCTGCGGGCGGCATCGATCGCATCGGTGCTGGCGAGATTCTTGAAGCCGAGTTCCTGCGTGCGTTGCCACTGTGCCTGACTGAGTGCCAACTGACTTTGCGCCTGGCTCGCTTGCGCGCGCAGCACGGTCAGTTCTTCCGGCCGCTGGCCGGCGCGCAAGTTCGCGATCAACGCCTCTTGTTGATCGAGCTGAGCCTGCAAGCGGTCGCGCTCATCCTGTTCCGGCGCCGGTTCCAGCGCAAATAGCGGCGTGTCTTTGGCGACCGTTGCGCCGCGTCGCACGTGCAATTGCTCGAGGGTTCCCGCGGCTGGGCTCGCGAGGTAGCGGTATTCCGCTTCGGCGTAGCCTTGCAGTGGCTCAGGCGTTTCGTTGTTGCAACTCGCCAACAAGGCAAGAGCCGGCAGGCTGAGCAGCCAACGCGCGAAGGCGTGTGGGCGGGTAGCGACCGAATTCACGGCGATTCTCCTGCATGGGGCGACGGAACGGCGCGCAGGCCGGCGAGGCTGAAGCGGGCGATGTGCCGGGCCAAACCGTCGATATCGACCGGGTTGTACAGGCCGGGAAACAGCCGGGACAGCGCCGGCTGCGCGAACAGGTAGACAAAACATTGACCCAGCACACTGAGCGTGCACTGGCGGATGCGCTCCGGACCGTGGCCGGGCCCGAGCACTTCGCTGACCAGTGCGGCGGCCTGACCGAACTGCGGACGGGTGACCACCTCGACCAATCGGTCCAGCGCCGGGCTTGGGTTGGCGAGCTCCTGCGCCAGCAGCCGACCGAGCAGCGCGCTGTCCTCGGTCGAGAAAAACCGCGACAGCATGTTCTTCACCAGCAGTTCCAGTCGCTGTTCCGCACTCAGCTGTCCAAGCGCAGCCTGCGCCTCCGGCGCGGTGGGCAGGGGAAAGCGAGCAAGCGCTTCGCTGGCAAGGCGCTCCAACACGGCAATGTAGAGCGCATCCTTGCCGCCAAAATGGTAGTGAATGGCCGAGATTGGCGTGCCGGCGGCAGCGGCCAGCTCGCGCAGCTTGACCGCCGCCTGGCCATGGCGGGCAAACAGCTGGGCGCCGGCCCGGAGCAGGGCGTCCCGGGTGGCTTGGCTGCGTGGATCGGCCGACAGATCAGAAGGATTCATTTCGAAAATAATTTTGGAAAATGTTTTCTAAAAGTGGCGAAAGCCTAGCACGGAGCCGTCGGTAGCGAACAGGCCCAGTGTTAAGAATTTGCTGTGACTAAAGGAACGCCACTTAGATTGAGTGTTTATATGTACGTTCGTACATGCTTTGCTGATCGGCAAGTGTTTGATTTTTCAGCGTCAAACCGCCATCGCCAATTTCCGGCCGGGTTTGGAGGGCTCCCTATACTGCCAGCGTGAACGGTGCGTATCCGGCCTTTCACAGTGATTGCTGGGAACTGCCTGATGGCTTGTGCGTCAGAGCAAGCGAGGTTGATACCGGCAGTTGCGCTTCGGAAGAGTCTCCAGTCGCTAGCACCATTGGAAACGCTATTCGGTCGCTGACCTGTTGCTGTGTTCAATTAGTCGTATCGCATGAGCAGTATCGGTTGTGCAGTTTGGATTGAGCCGTATTGATTGCGTTGTGTCGATTGTGTTGTTAAGTGTTGTTGCAGTGGTAGTGCTCCGAGTAAGTAGTTTTTGATTCTCCTGTGTGAGAGGTAAAGCCCGGCCTGATCTGTCCCCCGATACCGGGCTTCTTTTTTTGTCTGTCTGCAATCGCTTGTCGCTGCATGGGTGTGCTTTTGAGTCATTAAAAAAACCCGCCACTTGGCGGGTTTTTCTTTATCCAGCAGCAATAGCTTCGCGCTCAGTGAAAACTCGGCAGCAGCGAAGCCGGAACCAGATCGTTCAATCCGCCATTGACTAGTCGGGTTGCTGCAGCAATGTCCGGCGCGAAGTAGCGATCCTTTTCATAGAACGGCACATCGGCACGCAAGCGCTGGTGGGCTTTGGCGAGCTGCGGCGAGGTTTGCAGCGGCGCGCGAAAATCGACGCCCTGCGCGGCCGCGAGCAATTCCACCGCGACCACGCCGGCGGTGTTCTGGCTCATGTCGTGCAGACGGCGAGCAGCAAACGTTGCCATCGAGACGTGGTCTTCCTGGTTCGCCGAGGTCGGCAGGCTGTCGACCGAGGCCGGATGAGCGAAGGTCTTGTTTTCGCTGGCCAGTGCGGCAGCGGTGACTTGCGCGATCATGAAGCCGCTGTTGACGCCGCCGTCTTTCACCAGGAATGGCGGCAGGCCGGACAGGTGCTTGTCCATCAGCAGTGCGACGCGGCGTTCGCTCAATGCGCCGATTTCGGCAATGACAATTGCGAGCAAGTCGGACGCCATCGCGACCGGTTCGGCGTGGAAGTTGCCGCCCGAGAGAATGTCGCCGTCTTCCGCAAATACCAGCGGATTGTCCGATACCGCGTTGGCTTCGGTCAGCAGTACCGACGACGCAAAGCGCAGGTGATCGAGCGCGGCGCCCATCACTTGCGGCTGGCAGCGCAAGCTATACGGGTCCTGCACTTTGCTGCAGTCTTCGTGCGAGGCGCGAATGGCGGAGTCTTTCAGCAGTGCACGATACGCAGCCGCGACTTCGCGTTGACCAGCGTGGCCGCGCACGGCGTGAATGCGATCATCAAACGGCACATCGGAGCCCATCGCGGCGTCGACCGACAGCGCACCGGCCACGACGGCGGAGGCGAACACGTCTTCGGCTTCAAACAAGCCGGCAAGCGCCAAGGCGGTCGAGCACTGGGTGCCGTTCAGAAGCGCCAAGCC
>DASUEK010000067.1:0-11076 GCA_036275115.1 Permianibacter sp.
GAGCATGTGGACTGCAAATGCCTGCACGATGAGCCCGTCGGCCGACAGCCTCGATGGCAAGGTGCATTTTACTGCGGCCAATCTCGCTAACCGCTTCCACCGCTCGATTGAGGGCCCGCAAACGGCCAAACTGCTGCGCGCCATCTTCGCCGACGACAAGCATTTCGTGCATCACGATCCGCTGCCGCTCGGCGACCACTTCGGTGACGAAGGCGCAGCCAATCACACCCGTCTGTGTCGCGAATACGGTGAGCCCGGCGTGCAGATTTTCGTCTATGGCAAATACGCCTTCGATACCAGCAAACTGGCGCCGCAGAAATACCCGGCCCGACAAACCCGAGAGGCGTCAGAAGCAGTCGCCCGCCTGCACCAATTGCACGACGACAAGGTGGTGTTCGTCCAGCAGAACCCGGCGGTGATCGACCAAGGCGTGTTCCACAACGACGTCATCGCGGTCGGCAACCGCAACGTCCTGTTCTTCCACGAACAAGCCTTCCTCGACAAGGAAACCGCGCTCGCCGATATCCGCCGCGCTTACGGTAATGACGAGCTGCACTTTGTCGAAGTCAGCACCAAGGCCGTGCCGGTCGAAGATGCAGTGCGCTCTTACCTTTTCAACAGCCAGCTGGTGTCACTGCCGAGCGGCGGCATGGCGCTGATCGTTCCCGGCGAATGCGAAGCCAACCCGCGGGTCTGGGCTTATTTGCAGGAATTGCTCAGCCAGAACGGCCCGATCAAAACCGTGCATGTCTTCGACGTCAAACAAAGCATGCGTAACGGTGGCGGCCCGGCTTGCCTGCGTCAACGTGTGGTCCTGACCGATGCCCAACGTGCTGCCATCCAAAGCAACGTGTTCATGAACGAGCAGCAATTCACCGCGCTGAATGCGTGGGCAGACCATCATTACCGCGATCGCCTGAGCGCAGAGGACTTGGCCGATCCGCAACTGGTTGAAGAAAGTCGAAGCGCCATCGCCGCATTGCAGGAAATGTTGCGGTTGCGCTACGTATGACTCAGAGATTGGTATAAGTCGGCACACCTGACTATTAGAGGTCACGTGACTTCGCCAACCACGTTGATAGATAGCAAAAAGCCCGCAAGAGCGGGCTTTTTGTTTTTGGCTTGGCGACTAGCAATCAGAGGGCGTCTGCGCAAGTAGCTGACTTGCCAAACGGACTACCTATGACCGTCGTCGATGTACCGAAATCGATGAAGACACGGCCGGGAGGTGCGGTATCTTCTTTGTTGAAGTCAGAAGCCAGACCTTCCGCTACCCAGTTCTGGGTTGCATTCGATTCCGTACCGCTCACCGAAGCAGAGGCCTTTATCTGAACTTGCATCCAGTAAGCATACTGTTGCGCATAGCGCAAATTCACGACGGCATAGCCAGTGCTATCCGTAGTTACGGTTGCACTTGCTGCGCCCAGTGAGCCAACACCAATCTTATTACCAGGCGTCAAACTGCCATCAGCGTTTGTATCCTCACCTACATCCAGAACCCCGTCCTGATCCAAATCTTCCGAAGCGCAGATCGCGGAATAGGCAGGTGACCAGAACGAGCCTGTCCAGACATAAACCCCTTTGAGGTATGCAACACCGTCACCCTGCGAAGGCAACAACGGAGTTACCGACACCGTGACACTTTGGTTAGCACGCGCCACGCCACCGGAGTCAGTGACATAAATGGCAAACTGCTTGATGTAGGTCGTGCTATCCGGCTCCTGAATCGAGTTACCAGTACCGATGGTAATGAACAGCGGGCTCTGTGCCACCGTCAACGAAACCGAACCGGTAACCGCACTATTACGTACGGTAGCAGAGACGGTAACCCCATTCTGGGCACTTGGCGTGTTCGATGAGGTGTAAACCGTGGATGCCAGTCCATTCGCATCTGTGGTCGCGCTTGCTGAACTGAGTGAGCCGCTAGTCAGATCGCTGGTGATTGAAAAATCAACAATTTGCCCCTTCACCAAGTTGCCTGTGGCATCGCGTACGACAGCACTGATCGTGCTTTGCTGACCGCCGACACCGATGGAAGCCGGCGAGGCGCTGACAGCAATTGCAGTTGGCGTAGCGGCCGCAAAGTACACGTTCAACGTTGCGGTCGGACCCGAGGCACTCGATGCCGTGATAACGGCCGGTCCTGCATTGGTCGAGGTCAAGGTGATAGCAGCTTGCCCGGCACCGTCAGTCAACTTTGAAACCGAGGTGCCAACCCCATCAATTGTGCCACGTGTGGTGGTGAAGGTGACGTTCTGGCCAGATTGGGCAGCTCCACCACTCGTCCACGTCAAACGAACCGTACCCGAGCCACTCAACATGATGTCACCCGATGCAGGCGCAGTTTGCTCCAGGAAGAAGGTTTGACTCGAGATGTTAATCGGCAATGTCGCAACTACAGTACCGTCCAAAGCCGTAGCAGTAATCGTTTCACTCCCACCCGTCGTTGAAGTGTATTGAACGGTAACACTACCTGTTACGCCGGTGGTCGGTGAGCTGTTCGAGAACGCATTATTCAGTACTGAGGTCAATGTGACGGGTTCTGACGGAATGCCTGCGTTGGCCGAGTTACGCAAATTGATCGTGATATCTTGCGTTACACCAGCGGCCATGGAGCTTGGACCCGTCAGCGTCAGCTGTGAACCGGCCACCGCAATCGACAGCGTTTGCGTCAGCGTGGTGCCACTCACCGTAGCCGTCACCGTGATCGTACGAGACGCCGCATCACCACCAGTCGTCAATGTGGCAAACGCCTTGCCCTCTGCATCGGTCGTTGGCTGGGTGACGGAAAGAGAACCAGAACTGGCAGAGAAACCAACGGTGGCCCCGGAAATAACGATGTTGTTGCTGTCCTTCACCAAAGCGGTCAGGGTGGCGGATTCTGCACCACTTGATGGCAGCACAACCAGATTTGAACTCAGTTCCAGAATTGCAGGCGTAGGCCCGGTAGGCGTTTCACCATCTGAATCGTCCGAGGTCCCCGTGCCACCGCAGCCCGCCAGCACGAACGCTGCCAGCAGTACGGCCCATCCTTTCTTCAGCCAAACGCTCATCGTTTTACTCCTGCTACCGGCATCCACCGGATACGGGTGAACCGCCGCTGCCACGCGAATGTAGGTAAGCCTAATCCATGGTCCCGAGGATGGCAATCAAGCAGTGGGCAAATTTTCTGTCGGATCAAGGGGTTTTCGTTAGATCTTCGACAAGTTTGGCAAATCGGGGCGACCGCCGGACGATCATGGCCGCCGAACGGTCAACGGAAGCGGTCGAAGAATGCCAGCTCATTTTCGAGCGCCGCCCTGAGGGTCTCGGCGCGGCGAAAGCCATGCCCTTCACCGGCAAACACCACCAATTGATGGGAGATACCACGTCGGGCCAGTGCATCGGCCAGCCATTGCGCTTGGCTCAAGGGAACCACCGGGTCCTGATCGCCCTGCTGAATCAGCAGCGGCGTTGTGAGTTTTTCCACCTGACGAATCGGGGAAGCCTGAGCCAAGGCATCGGGGCGATGCGCCGATTGCCCGACCAGCCGTCGGAGGTAGGCCGATTCGAACTTGTGGCTGTCGGCCGCCAAGGCTACAAGATCGACGACCGGATAGCGGACGGCCGCCGCCCGGAACGGGGCGTCTTCTGCAGCCAGCATCTGCAACACGGTCAAGCCGCCGGCACTGTTGCCACGGACAAAAATCCGCGAGGGATCGACCAGGCCTCCCTCAGCCAAGTGCTTGGCAACGACAACACAATCGGCCACATCGAACTCGCCCCAATGACCGAGCAGGGCTTGCCGCCAGACACGGCCAAAGCCATCGCTGCCACGATAATTGACATCCGCGACGGCATAGCCACGTGACGTCCAGAACTGGATGGCGGGTTGCAAAGCGGGCGAAGCTGCACCGGTTGGGCCGCTGTGGCAAAGCAGCAGCAACGGCGGCAACTTGCCATCCCCCTGAGCTTTGGGGAGATAGAGGTAATAAGGAATCCGCCGACCGTTATGTTCCAACCACTGAGAGCGGGCCGGAACGACCGGCGTATCGTCAGGCCAAGCTGGTGTCGGCTGCAATGTGCTGACCCGTCCGCTCGACCGTGCCAATCGGATCAAGGCCTCCGCCGTGGCGACCGTACTGTGCAACATGAACAACGCGTCATCACAGCCGGCGAGATAAGGCGCGAGACAGCCGCGATGCAGAGGAATCGGTTCGGCAGCCAAGCTCGGCAAATGCCACAGGCATTGTTCGCCATTGACGGCACTGAGCCAGTAGCAATGCCCGTCCGGCGTCACACACCAGCTGCGTTGCCCCAAAGACCAAGGCGCTACCGCCGCTTCACCGGGCACATCGGCGAGCGCCTGCCAGCCGTTTGCGCTCACTTCACCGAGTTGCCAGAAGCCGTTTTGATCACTCACCGCCAGCAACCGGCCGCGCGCGTCAAAACCCGGCTGCAACACGGAAATATCATCACCTCCGGCAAGCAGCCGCCTCGATGCGAGCTGCATTCCGTCATCGACAGTCGCCACCATCAAACGGGTTGAATCCCACGGCATGAACGGATGCGACCACTGCAACCAAACCAGTTGCTGACCATCACTGGAAAAGGCCGGCGCAGCATAGAAATCTGCACCATTCACGAGTACCCGGACTTCACCGTTACGCGACAACGCGACCAGATCGTTGTGCACACCCTCCGGCAAATGACGCTCACGCACAGCGCAGCACCACGCGCCACTCGGGTGCCAACAAAAATCGGCATAACGTACAGATCGCGCGGGTTGTGATGGCGGCGTCAATGCCTGCAATGCGCCGTCAACGGTCCGCAGCCACACTTGCTGATCCGGGTCGGCACAGAAAACCAGATCGCCTCGAAAGACCGCAAACTCGCCACCACCGTACTCGTGTACCCGCGAGCGGACACTGAGCGTTTCCGGGGTCAGGTCGGTCGTGCCATCGGATTGGTTCCAGCGAACAATGACACCACGGCCTTGCGCCTGTGGGCGTTGTTCCAGCCAATACAGCGATTCTCCATCATGACGCAACAAGCTTCGCCGTGTCGCACCGGCAATAACTGCATCGATGGGTAGCGGTTGGCTCACCAACTCAGCCTCCACACTTGTTCGCGCAACGCAGTCACCCCTTTGGCGGCAAAGCGAGGTTCATGACTCAGGATATCGTGATCCATCAGCTGAACCCGATTCGCATCGGCAAAAAGCGCTGCGACTTCTTCCGGGGGTACGGAGAACGGCGGACCTGCCATCTGGTGTTGCAGATAAACCAACGTGATCAGCAAGAGCTGCGCCTTAGGCAACATGGAGCGCAGATGCTGGACATAGGCTTCGCGCAGCGGTGCAGGCAGCGCAATCAGCGCCGCACGATCGTAAATCTGCTCGCAACCCGCCACATGCTCGGCTGACATGGAAAAAAAATCACCGCAGTAAATCGTGTAGTGGCCGGCACTGAAGCGGGTCAACGCCCCTTGCTGTTGCTGATCCGGCACAAGGCCCTGTTCGGCAAAAAAAGCCGTGACCGCCAACTCGCTGAGCTCGACGCCGATTACGGCATGTCCTCGTTCAGCGAGCCACACCATATCCAACGACTTGCCGCACAATGGCACGAAAACCGGTGACGCAAAATCAGGCGCAAATGTCGGCCACAACGTCACGAGCTTGGGATGCGGACGTGGCAAATGAAAGCCAGTTTCTCCACGCTGCCAACGAGTCTGCCAATACGCGTCTTCCATCAGCCTCGCCCTTCCGCCAAGCGTTCAACGCTTGAATGCGTGCGTGCTGCTACCGCGCTGCCACCAACGCAGCAGCAATTTGTCAGCAGTCATCAGCGCCGCCAACGACAGGCGGTCCGCCAGCGTCTTGCGAAATTCGTAGTTCACTTCAAAGACATCGTGACTGTCATACAACGATTGCAGCAAGGCATCCGACGTTTGCAATTCATCAACCAAGCCCAGCTCGAGCGCTTGGGTGCCATACCAATGTTCGCCGGTCGCCACTTTTTCGATATCGACTGCCCCCCGGTGCTGCTGGATATAGGCCTTGAAAAGCCGGTGCGTGTCTTCCAACTCCTGCTGGAATTTGCGCCGGCCCTCATCGCTGTTTTCACCAAACATGGTCAAGGTCCGCTTGAACTGACCCGCAGTGTGCTGTTCGTAATCGATGTCAAAGCGCTTGAGCAGGCGATTGAAGTTGGGCAGCTCAGCAACCACGCCAATCGAACCAATTACGGCAAAGGGAGCCGAGACAATCTTGTCTGCGACACAGGCCATCATGTAACCGCCGCTGGCAGCAATCTCATCTACCACTGCGGTCAACGGCAAGCCTGCATCACGAATGCGCTGCAGCTGCGACGCCGCATGACCATAGCTATGAACCAAGCCGCCGGGGCTTTCCAGGCGCAAAATCACCTGATCGTCTGCCTCTTTTTCGGCAACGGCGAGTACGGCGGTGACTTCTTCACGCAAACACTGGACGGACGAGGCTTCCATATCGCCGTAAAAGTTCAGCACAAACGCGCGCGGTTTGCGGGCCGGCTCATCATCTTCGCTGTCATCACCGTCTTCATCTGATTGCTCAGACTCTGTCAGCTGTGCCGCTTTTTTCTGTGCCTGTTTTGCCAGCCGTTTGCGCGCCTTGGCCTCTTCCTTTTCGCGCTTTTCTTCTGCCTTGTGTCGCTCTTTGTACTCGTCGAGGTCGAGAATCTCGGCGTACATGGTATCGGTCAGATCCTTGTACTCCTCGCTCAGATTACGGACCTCAATTTCACCCGGTGCCGGCTGATGGCGGTGCTGTCGGGCACGAACAATACCGCCGACAATCAACAAAATGGCAACCACCACGGTCGCTACCTTGGCCAGAAACAGGCCGTACTCGTAAAGAAACTGCATCAAGGCAATGAACTCCGGAAACCCGCCGGCTGGCTGGGCGGTGAATCATAGCAAGAACCCGTAGAGGGGACAGCCAAACAAAAACCCCGGCACTGGGCCGGGGCTTTGTCTTCAACAGCAGGAGCTGTCTCAGTTCTCGATGATGGCGCTATTCGAGATATCAACCAAAGCACCGTTGGAGGCAAAGTACTTGGCGATAATCGAGTTCATCTCCACCGTCACTGCCAGTGCCAATGCCGGATCGGTGGTCGCAGGCGCACAAGTGGCCGGAGTCAACAAGGAGCCATGGCAGCCGGTGTTGAAGCGAATGAAGCCACTGACCCCTTCCGCATTCATCGCATCCGCACTCAGGTTCGGCAAACCAAATGCTCGAGCCAGCGGCGTGGTACCGGCATACGGGGCGATTGCAGGAACGTTGGTCGGCAACGCAATCGGGAACGGCGGGCTGGCCGGCACTTGATAGTTCAGGGCCGAGCCATCGTTCGGCACAACCAGATCATTGCGAACCTGGAACATCAAGGTCGGCACGCCAGCAGCGCGGAATTGCTGCCAATTGCCGAGCGGATCACCTTGATCAACAACGGTCTGCAGCAGGAACAGGAACTGCTCGTAACCGGCCGTGCCAACTACCCGACCCGCGGCAGCCAAGCCACCATTGATGGTAGGACCAAACGCTGGCGAGACCGGCACCATCTTGCCCAAGCCACCACCCGGACTGACCAACGCAGCGGCTTTGACGCGCGGATCGTAGGCAACGAACTGAGCGCCCGTGATTGCGCCAAGCGACAAGCCGGAGAAATACAGCTTGCTGGTGTCAAAATCCGCACCGCCAGTGTCGTAGTCCATGACGGTCAACGCGCGAGACAAGGCCAACAGGTCAGCCGCTGCTTCACGCAGATTGTCACGCGAGGTAAGCGGGCTGGTCAGGTTGATGAAATGTGCGCCCGAGCTGTCAACAACGCCATCCGGGCCACTTGCGCTAGTGGTGTTGTTGACGTAATCGACCCCGAAAATACGCTCACGGACGCCGCCCGGGGTGTAGCCGACATGCAGCAGGCCAGCCAAGCCCTGATCCGAAGAACCGGCTGCGTAATCGGCAGCCGCGCGCAGCCCGTGCAACGGCAGATCGATGGCAACGGTCGCCATGCAGATCGGTGCTTTCGCCATGGTGTTGGCAATCGGCAACATCTGAGCGCGATGACCAGTGATACCGTGCTGGAAAATCATGACCGGCCAACCATCAACCGGCTTCACGCAAGCGCCCCCCGGCACAGCGAGCAGCATCGGGATGGTTTCGTCAGCCGTTTTCTTTGGAATCCGGTTGACATAGGACAGGTTGGTACCCAGCAATGCCCCTGGAACGATCGTGGTATCGGCCTTCCAGAACTCTTTGATCGGAGCCAGCGGGTTCGACATGGTCGGCGCGCTGAGGTAGTACGGCACGGTCAGGGAACCCTGCCAAAGCACCGCACCAGAATCCAACGCAGCATTGATCGCGGCAAATGGTGCTCGCGGGGCAAAGCCACTGCTGGCTGGAGCTGGCGCGGCAGGGTTATTGACCATCATGCTGATGGTATTCAGGGCGTCACCGACACCCTGGACACGGAACTGGTAAGCCAGCGTCACTTCTTCGCGCGGTACATACGCATCGATTGCGTTCAACATAAAGTTGACGCGCTGACGGACCGGCTCAAGGGCAGCAAAACTGCTTTGCGGGTCAATCGGGTCCGTGCCGGTAACCGCAGCGAACTGGCCGTCTGCGACAACCAGGTTGTCGTTGCCGTCGCGAATCCCGCGCGACAGGGCGACGACATAGCCCGTGTCTTCTTCCAACGGATTGATCGGGGTGATGCGAATGGTGCGCAGCGCCGGATTGGTGTCTTCACTCGCGGCAACAACATCAACACGGAAATCGCTGCCATCAAGCACTTCGAGCACCTGAGTGACCACGCCGGTAGGAGCCGGCACACCAGCAGCAACCTCGGGGCGCAGAAGCGCGACCTTGAAAACGTGCACGGTTTCACCGGCAATCAAGGTGCTGGCATCGAGGCTGGCGCCCCCCTCGTTGACGAATTGAATATTGAAAGGCGCGACGGCCGACCAGCCATCGAGAGCAAAAAGGTGGTTGGCGGCGTAGGCCGAGTTGCTGAGCGCCGGATTCGGATCAATGTAAATTTCGTCGGTGCGGTCATTGGCCGCGGTCGGCGAACGAAGTGTCAGATCGGTGGTATTGCCGTAAACGCTGCTGGCAAACAGCAGGTCGTTGGGTACAGGAATCTGGCTGGTTGCCGGTGAGAACAACGGCCGGGTCAACCGAACCGAGCCTTCACCGCCGGTCGCATCGGGGATCTTGGGGTCGGCCGGGCCGTCACCTCCGCCACATCCGGCCAAGCCGAACGCGCTGACCAGCGCCAGTCCAAGCAAATGTTTCTTCATGGAATTCTCCCAGTAAGGCTGTTCCACTATTGTCGTTGTTTGCATCCGCGATGCGTGCCGTCAGCACTGCCGTTATCAAGGTCGGCAGGCGCAAGAGAGCTGACCAATCCTAACCGCTCCCCTGTCCACTCACAAGACCACTGACCAGTTACAAGCACTGGCTTTTGCAGCCTTTTATGCTGCATCGCAGCAAAGAGTTGGGCCCTCGCCCGCCCGCGAAGGGGTCAGGGGCATCTCGCGACCGGCGGTGTGAACCTTTGCCATCAACGGCAGTCGTCTGTACCAGCACGAACTACACTTCGTATCAAGGCACACACGCGCGCTCTTTCGCGCCGACACCGTGGAGGTCGTCATGAGCCTGTTTCAGCACTACCGGTCACGCTACGAGGAAGCCAAAGAAGACGAATTCAGCCTGCAGGAGTATCTCGAACTCTGTAAGCAGGATCGCATGGCGTACGCCAATGCCGCCGAGCGGATGCTCAAGGCGATTGGCGACGCAGAAATGATCGACACCTCAACCGATTCCCGGTTGTCACGCCTGTTCTCCAATCGCGTCATTGCCCGCTACCCGGCCTTTCATGAGTTCTACGGTATGGAAGACACGGTCGAGCAAATCGTTTCCTATTTCAAGCATGCCGCACAAGGTCTCGAAGAAAAGAAGCAGATTCTCTATCTGCTGGGCCCGGTTGGCGGCGGCAAATCGTCGCTTGCTGAAAAGCTGAAAAAACTGATGGAGAAATGCCCGATCTATGCGCTGAAAGGTTCACCGGTGTTCGAGTCCCCGCTCGGCCTGTTTGACGCCAATGAAGACGGCCGCATTCTCGAAGACGAGTACGGCATTCCCAAGCGATACCTGAATACCATCATGTCGCCTTGGGCGGTCAAGCGACTGCACGAATTCGGCGGCGACATCAGCAAATTCCGGGTTGTCAAACTCAAGCCATCAGTGCTGGACCAGATTGCCATCGCCAAAACAGAGCCGGGTGACGAGAACAATCAGGACATCTCGGCACTGGTCGGCAAAGTCGATATTCGCATGTTGGAACGCTACGCCCAGAACGATCCGGACGCCTACAGCTACTCGGGTGCGCTGTGTCGCGCAAACCAGGGCATCATGGAATTCGTCGAGATGTTCAAGGCACCAATCAAGGTGCTGCACCCGCTGCTGACCGCGACCCAGGAAGGCAACTACAACGGTACTGAAGGTCTGTCCGCGCTGCCGTTCAGCGGCGTCATTCTTGCCCACTCGAACGAGTCGGAGTGGCAAGCCTTCCGCAACAACAAGAACAATGAGGCCTTCCTCGACCGGGTCTATATCGTCAAGGTGCCTTATTGCCTGCGGGTCTCCGACGAAATCAAGATCTATCAAAAGCTTCTGTCCAACAGCGATTTGTCATCAGCACCATGCGCGCCTGGCACGCTGCAGATGATGGCGCAATTCTCGGTATTGTCGCGACTGAAAGAACCGGAAAACTCCAGCCTTTACTCGAAGATGCGGGTGTATGACGGCGAATCGCTGAAAGACACTGACCCGAAAGCCAAGTCATATCAAGAGTACCGGGATTATGCCGGCGTCGATGAGGGCATGAACGGGCTGTCGACGCGATTCGCCTTCAAGATTCTGTCGCGAGTCTTCAACTTTGACCACAGCGAAGTGGCAGCCAATCCGGTGCATTTGCTGTACGTGTTGGAGACCCAACTGGAGCGGGAGCAGTTCCCGCAGGAAACCTACGAGAAATACATCGAGCACATCAA
>DASUEK010000068.1:0-15736 GCA_036275115.1 Permianibacter sp.
AGCTTACAAAGGATCTTGGCTATGGCACTGCAAGCCGTCAAGAAAGAAACCGCCGCAAAACCGCGCCCTGGAGCGGTCACAAGAACCAAGCAAACCGTTGAGAAACAAAAGACCTTTGCTTGGGAGGGCATTGATAAGAAAGGCCAGAAAATCAAAGGCGAAATGCAGGCCGCCAATGAAGCGATGGTGAAAGCCCAGCTGCGCAAACAGGGTTTAACACCAGGAAAGGTTAATCGCAAAGCGGCTGACCTATTTGCAGCGAGAAAGCAGCCAATTACACCGGCTGACATTGCCATGATGTCTCGTCAGTTGGCAACAATGATGAAGGCCGGCGTGCCATTAGTGCAATCATTTGAGATCATTGGTCGCGGCCACGAGAAACCGTCTGTTCAAGAACTCATGTTAACAATAAAATCCGATGTCGAGGCAGGCTCGCCATTTCATGAGGCCCTTAGAAAACACCCAAAATATTTTGACCCATTGTTCTGCGACCTCGTTGCGGCAGGCGAACAATCTGGCGCATTAGAGCAAATGCTCGACAGAATCGCGACTTATAAGGAAAAAACTGAGCGCATCAAGGCAAAAATAAAAAAAGCTCTGTTTTATCCAACGGCGGTGTTGGTTGTAGCGGCGATAGTCACAACTATTTTGCTGCTTTTTGTCGTACCCATGTTTGAGGATATGTTCAAGAACTTCGGTGCAGATCTGCCAGCATTTACCCAGTTTGTACTTGGCATTTCCAACTCTCTTCAAGAAACTTGGTACCTTTATTTAGCTATTATAATTGGCATGAGCTTCGCATTTACATACTTCAACACCAATTCACAAGCCTTTCGCGACAGCAAGGACCGGTTGATGCCGAAGTTGCCGGTAGTCGGGCTCATTCTACATAAAGCTGCTATTGCTCGTTACGCGCGCACTCTGTCGACCACCTTTGCCGCCGGTGTTCCACTAGTTGAAGCACTGGAGTCTGCAGCAGGCGCCGCTGGCAACGTGGTATATAGAACAGCAATTCTGAAAATTCGTGATGACGTTACAACTGGCATGCAAATGAACCTCGCAATGCAAACCTGCGGCATGTTTCCTAATATGGTGGTTCAAATGGTTGCAATCGGTGAAGAGTCAGGCTCTTTAGACAGCATGCTATCGAAGGTGGCAGATATCTATGAGGCTGAGGTGGATGATGCAGTTGACTCATTAAGTTCACTGCTTGAGCCCATTATCATGGCCGTGTTAGGGGTCATTGTCGGCGGACTTATCGTTGCGATGTACCTGCCAATTTTCAATCTCGGCAAAGTTATCTAAGCATTTTTAACAATGGCATTCTTCGACTTGTTCGGCGGCGACCGTGGTTTCTTTACGGTCGCCGTTGGTATTTTTGGCCTGCTGATTGGCAGCTTTTTGAATGTCGTGATCTTCCGGCTGCCGATTATTTTGCAGCGGCAATGGCATGCTCAGGCGCGCGAATTGATTGAAGAATCAGGCGCGAAGGTTGATCGGGATTATCAGGATGCCTACCCGGCTGAGTTTGGCTTGGTCATGCCGCGCTCGGCGTGCCCGCATTGTGGTTATGCCATTCCGGGCTGGCTCAATATTCCGTTGTTCAGTTGGCTGATGTTGCGCGGCAAGTGTCGGCAATGTCGTCACCCCATTTCCGTTCGCTATCCAATTGTCGAGGCGCTCACGGGCGCGGCTTTTGCGTTCGCGGCCTGGGAATTTGGCCCGGACGCGCTGTTGTTTGGTGCGCTGTTGTTTACCGGTTTGCTGATCGCCATGGCCGGTATTGATTGGGACACCAAGCTGCTACCGGACCAGTTGACCTATTCGCTGCTCTGGGTGGGCTTGCTGTTCAATCTGCAGAACGGATTTGTGCCCATCAACGACGCGATTATCGGCGCCGTTGCCGGCTATTTGAGCTTATGGTCGGTGTACTGGGCCTTTAAGTTGCTGACTGGCAAGGAAGGTATGGGTTACGGCGACTTCAAATTGTTCGCCGCCCTCGGCGCTTGGCTGGGCTGGCAGCAATTGCCGGTAATCATCATTCTGGCCGCGGTAGCAGGGCTCATGATCGGCGGCGGCATGATGCTGTTCGCTCAGAACAAGGATCGCCAGATCCCGTTCGGCCCTTATCTTGCGATCGCCGGATGGTGTTCGCTCTATTTCGGCGCGGACTGG
This sequence comes from Permianibacter sp., assembly GCA_036275115.1. Classification (GTDB taxonomy): domain Bacteria; phylum Pseudomonadota; class Gammaproteobacteria; order Enterobacterales; family Permianibacteraceae; genus Permianibacter. Next base: position 2,176 of record DASUEK010000068.1, read on the forward strand.
ATGAGCGCCTATCTGCGCGCCTCCGGGCTGTGAGCCGTTCCATGTCAACGTCGGTCAAACCGCTACGGGTGGCGTTGACCGGCGGTATTGCCAGCGGCAAGACCACTGTATCCGACCGGTTTGCGAAGCTCGGAGTGCCGGTGATTGACGCTGATATCGCGGCACGAAAGGTTGTCGAACCGGGCAGCCCCGGGCTGGAAGGTTTGGTGCAGCTCTGTGGAGCCAGCATTCTTCAAGCAGATGGCCAGCTGGACCGCCGCGCTCTTCGCGCACGCGTTTTTGCCGACGACATCCTTCGCCAACGTGTCAACGCCCTGCTCCATCCCCTGATCAGCCAATGGATGCAAGAACAAGCCGCGACGCGGCCGGCACCTTACCAGCTTTTTGTCATTCCGTTACTGGCCGAGACCGGTCAAGCACAGGACTACGATCGGGTGCTGCTGGTGCAGGCCGATCTCACAACTCGCCGTCAGCGCCTGATGGCACGTGACCGCATCAGCGCCGAGCAAGCCAACGCCATCTTGGCGGCACAGGCGGACGACGGCCAGCGCACCGCTATCGCCGATGATGTTGTCTACAACAATGCAGATGAACAATCACTGGTGCAGCAGGTAGAATCCCTGCACCGACGTTACCTGCAACTGGCCGAGGGCTTGGCGACCTGACCCATGACCGCATCGACACAAGCTGGCACCGCCACACTGTTGTTTGAACAGCCGTTGAACGAGAAGACCAGGGTCTACCTGCGACTGGAAGGCATCTTTGGCCGGGCCCAGCAACTGCTCGCCGAATCCAGCATGGCCGCGCATTACGCCGCGTTCGGCACCCTGTTCGAACTGATGGATTCGGTTGATCACGGCGATCTGCGCGGTGACCTGCACAGCGATCTGGACAAACAGGTGCAACAGCTGCGCACCTTGAGCAGCAACCCGAAAGTCGATACCGAAAAACTGCGTCGCTTTCTTGAGCAGCTGGAGAAACTGCACCACTGGATCCTGCATCATCAGGGCAAGTTCGCTGCCCGTCTGCGCGAGAACGAATTCCTGCACGCCATCAAGCACCGCTACGCCCTGCCGGGCGGCACGTGCGCGTTCGACCTGCCGCGCCTGTATTGCTTTCTGCAACGACCTGCTGAGGCGAGGCGTGAGCGCTTGCAGCAATGGTTCAATGAACTGCACGGCGTGCGCACCAGTGTCGATGTATTGTTGCGACTCATGCGCGAAAGTACCGCCTGGCGCAGCGCGCAATTCGATGAAGGCTTTTTCCAATTGGAGCCGGTTCATGGCCAATTGCTGCGCCTGCGCATGGCCAATACCCAATCGGTGTTTCCTGAAGTGAGCAGTGGCCGGCAACGTTGCGTGATCCGTTTGGCGGTTGCCGACGACGATGGCGCCGTGAAGTATCTGCGCGAAAGCAGTGGTTTCGAATACGCACTGTGCGGTTGACGCCATGACCGACCATCGCGACGTGCGTACCCCTCTTATTGTTGCCTGTCCCTGCTGCCGCAAATCGGTGCAATACCGCGCCGACAATCCCTATCGTCCGTTTTGCTCGGAGCGCTGCCGGCTGATCGACTTGGGCGAGTGGGCATCGGAAGGGCACCGAATTGCCGGCGAATCGGTCAACCCGGATCCGGAAGAGAACGGCTGATAAAGATCAGTGGTGGGTTTGAATTACGCAGTGTCAGCAAACGGCTGTAGAAGATTTGCCCACGATTTGGCTCCCATGAAACCGCTCCCAGCGGTTTTCACCAAAAGCAATCGCGCCAAGCAATTACAACCTATCTGGTTACAAACTACGGTAGCGGCATTCCCGATTCCCGCAACACTGAACCAGAAAGCCTCATTTCGAAAGCATGTGAGCACGTGCAGACGTGACAACTCAGCGGTCAGACTCGACCGGCAGGTATTTGATAAGCAACCATCCGCACCGTATCGCTTTCATCCCGGCCACAATGCGCGCAGCGCAGCGATGCCTTGGCCGCCATATTGCCAACTGAACATCACATCGTCCGTGCTCATGCCGCCGAGTGCATAAACCGGGCAATTGGCCTGCGCGGCCAATTCGGCAAATCGCGGCCAGCCCAGCGCTGCGGCGCCGGGATGCGTAGCCGTAGGCTTTACCGGTGACACCAGCACAAAATCCACACCGAGCTGCTGAGCGCGTAGCAGCTCCGATTCATCGTGACATGCGGCTGACAACCAGCGCGGACGTCGCTGCAACACCGACGTGTCGACATGCATCATGCTCGCACCCGACAAGTGCCACCCTTCGCACGGCAATCCGGCGAGCACATCCGGAACACGATTCAACAGCAGCGCGCATTCGTAGCGACTGGTGATGGCGTGCACCTGCGTTGCCAGCGAACGATAAGCCGCGTCAGTTAAACGGTGCGCTCGCAATTGCAGCAATCGGATACCTGTGCCACACGCGCGTTCAATCCGGTTCAGAAAGGCCGGATGGTCGTCAGGTTCGGGAGTGATTAGCAAGGTGCTCGGCAGTTGCACCGCTGCAATGATCGGCACGTTCGCCGCCGGAAACGGATAATTCTGCAGCTGCTGCACCGGCACCCACTGCAGTGGTTGGCCTTCATGGCCATGCGGGGTGCCGCTGAACGATTCAACTCGGAACACATGCAGGCAAACTGCCTTGTCACCATAATGATGGCGAATGGTGATGAGCTGACGAAATCGGGTGGCGGTAATACCCAACTCTTCCTGCAGTTCACGCACCAATGCTTGTTCCGCGGTTTCACCCGGCTCCAATTTGCCGCCCGGAAACTCCCAGCGATCCCCCTGGTGGCGATGCGGCGCACGCTTGGCGATCAGTACCTCGTTATGGCTGTTGACGATGGCCGCCGCAGCGACATCGAGATACTGCGTCATCGTGAGTGACTCCGATGGATGATCTGAGCTGTTAAAACAAAAAGGTGAGCCGAAGCTCACCTTTTATCGACATCACCATACGTTTGCAATCAGGCGATGGCGCCGTGGCAATGCTTGAACTTCTTGCCCGAACCGCAAGGGCACAGATCGTTACGGCCCACTTTCTGACCGACACGTACCGGCGCGTTGGCGTTGGCAGCCGGCTCTTCTTCGGTCGGCTCCGGCTGCATGGCATTGGCTTCTGCATGCTGGAACTGCAGCTTCTGCCGCTCGGCACGCTCCTGTGCCTCACGCTCCATGCGCTCGACTTCCGATTCGGTGCGAACTTGGACACGCGACAGGATGCTGATCACATCGTACTTGATCCGGTCCAGCATGCCCGAGAACAGTTCAAACGCTTCGCGCTTGTATTCCTGCTTTGGGTTCTTCTGCGCAAAACCGCGCAAATGAATACCTTGTCGCAGGTAGTCCATCGCTGCAAGATGTTCGCGCCATGCCGTATCGACATTCTGCATCAACATGGCTTTTTCGAAGTGCCGCAAAACCGGGGCGCCAACTTGCGCTTCTTTGGCCTGATAGGCTTGGGCGGCGGTATCCCGCACGCGCTGACGAATGCCTTGCTCGTCCAGATTCTGGTCTTGCTGCAGCCATTGATTGACTGGCATCTCCAGCGAAAACTCGGCGCGCAGTCGCTCTTCCAAGCCGTCGATGTTCCATTGATCCACGACGCTTTGCGGCGGAATGAACTCGCTGACCACACCGTCGAGCACGTCGTCACGCATTGCATTGATGGTTTCCGACACGTCTTCCGTGCGCATGAGTTCGGCGCGCTGCTGGTAGATCACCTTGCGCTGATCGTTCGAGACATCGTCGAATTCGAGCAAGTGTTTGCGAATTTCAAAGTTGCGCGCTTCGACTTTGCGCTGGGCATTCTCAATGGCGCGGTTGACCCAAGGATGCTCCAAGGCTTCCCCGGCCTGCCAACCGAGTTTCTGCATCATTGCGCCCATACGCTCGGACGCAAAGATGCGCATCAAATCGTCTTCCAGCGACAGGTAAAACCGTGACGAACCCGGGTCGCCCTGGCGACCGGCGCGACCACGCAACTGGTTGTCGATCCGGCGGCTTTCATGACGTTCGGTGCCGATGATGGCAAGACCTCCCGCCGCCAATACTTGATCGTGGCGCTCTTGCCACTGCCGCTTGACCTCTTCCTTTTGCAGCTCGGTCGCGTCTTCCGGCAGCGCGGCCAGATCCGCCTGCAACGAACCGCCGAGCACGATGTCGGTACCACGACCGGCCATGTTGGTGGCAATCGTGACCGCACCGGGACGGCCGGCCTGAGCAATGATCTGCGCTTCGCTTTCGTGGAATTTGGCGTTCAACACCTGGTGCGCAATCTTGTCGTGGTTAAGCAGCTTCGACAGGATTTCGCTCGACTCAATCGACGCGGTACCCACCAGCACTGGCTGGCCTTTTTCGCGGCGGGCCTTGATGTCTTCGATCACTGCTTTGTATTTGTCTTGCTTGGTCAGGTAAACCAAGTCAGACATGTCCTGACGCACCATCGGCTTGTTGGTCGGGATCACCACCACTTCCAGCCCGTAAATTTGCTGGAACTCAAACGCCTCGGTATCAGCAGTACCCGTCATGCCAGACAGCTTGTTGTAAAGGCGGAAATAATTCTGGAAGGTGGTCGATGCCAGCGTCTGGTTTTCTTGCTGGATGGCGACGCCCTCTTTGGCCTCAACCGCCTGATGCAAACCTTCCGACCAGCGGCGACCGGGCATGATACGACCGGTGTGCTCATCAACGATGATCACCTGACCATCACGGACGATGTAATCAACGTCGCGCTTGAACAGGGTGTGGGCGCGCAAGGCAGCGTAAGCGTGGTGCAACAGCTGAATCGACGACGGGCTGTACAGGCTCTCGTCTTCGCCGAGCAAACCGGCCTCAACCAACAGCTGCTCGACTTTTTCCTGACCTTTTTCGGTCAAGTGCGCCTGCCGGCCTTTTTCATCGAGATAGTAATCGCCTTCACCCTGATCATCTTCTTCCTGCTGACGCTGCAGCTTCGGAATGATCACGTTGACGCGCTTGTAGAGTTCGCTTGAGCCTTCGACCGCACCGGAAATGATCAGTGGCGTACGCGCTTCGTCAATCAGGATGGAGTCGACTTCGTCGACGATAGCGAAATTGAGGTCGCGCTGGGCTTTCTGCTCGAGCGAGAACGCCATGTTGTCGCGCAGGTAATCGAAACCGAATTCGTTGTTGGTGCCGTAAGTGATATCGGCAGCATAAGCGGCTTTCTTTTCTTCGCCCGGCTGCTGCGAAAGGATCACACCGACAGTCAGTCCGAGGGCCTCATAAACCGGCCGCATCCAGTTGGCGTCTCGCTTGGCGAGGTAGTCGTTGACCGTCACGACGTGCACGCCTTTACCGGAAATGGCGTTCAGATAAGCCGGCAGTGTCGCCATCAGCGTTTTGCCTTCACCGGTGCGCATCTCGGCGATGCGACCCGAGTTGAGCACCATGCCACCAATCAACTGAACATCGAAATGGCGCAAACCGAGCGCGCGGCGCGCAGCTTCACGGGTCGCGGCAAACGCTTCCGGCAATAACGCATCCAACGTCTCGCCTTTTTCCAGACGCTGCTTGAACTCTTGCGTCTTGTTGCGCAGTTGCTCGTCGCTGAGCTGCTGAAAACTCGGCTCCAGCGCATTGATGGCGTGAACGGATTTGGCGAACTTCTTGACCAACCGCTCATTGCGGCTGCCGAAAATACGGGTCAACAGAGAAGCAAACATGAACGTCCCAATCTGATGAAATCCGCCGCAGGCGAATTCGTTGTTATCGTAAAACCGTCGAGGCGTGGCGGCGTGTTTGGTGTTGTCTTGAAACCGCTTGTCGCCCTGACGGAACCGAAGCGGCACAACACACTTGCGCTGAACGGCGGACCGAATCAGCGGAGCCGGCATTCTACCGGCTTTCGCCGGGTCACGGAACGCGCTACCCGCCCGGATTCCGCCATCCGGCAGCCAACAGCAGGTGGTGCTGACTGGCCACGTTTTCAAGTGCAACGACGCAAATGCCCAACAATGCAAAACGGCGCCATCGGCGCCGTTTTGTCCAGAAAATGCTCAATCAGCCTTTCTTGTCCAGATATTTGGCCGGATTCAGGAACAGGCCGTCGCGCGCCACTTCGTAGTGCACATGCGGTGCCGTCGAGCGGCCGGTTGAGCCGACTTTGGCGATGACTTGGCCTTTGCGGACCAGCTCACCGACTTTGACGTTCAGTTTGGAGTTGTGGCCGTAACGGGTCACCAGACCGTCACCATGGCTGATCTCAACCAGATTGCCATATCCATCCTTGACACCCGAGAACGTCACGACGCCGGCAGCGGTCGCCAGCACATCGCTGCCTTCCGGCGCGACAAAGTCGATGCCTTTGTGCCAGGTGGTACTGCCATGGAAGGGATCGGTACGGTACCCAAAATAGGAACTGATATAGCCGGTGTTAACCGGGTTGCCGGAAATCAGCTTTTCCGTGCCCATGTGCTTGTCGAGCAGCAGTGACTCCAGCACCGCCAGCTGGCGGCCACGGGTTTCCAGCTGTGAATGCATCGCGTCCAGTTGACCAATGAATTCCAGCGGTGACGCGCCCGGCGCGGCGCCGATTGGCTCGCCTTCCGGACCGCCCATCGCTGGTTCCGCGCTGAATTCAAACTCTTTGCCTTCCAGTCCCACCAATTCGGTAACCCGTTCGCCGACCGCGTCCAGACGGGCGATGTGGGCTTGCAGGCGCGCCACCCGGGCGGCCAGGGCGTTGATTTGTTGCTCGGATTCGGCGCGCGCGGTTTCAACCGCTTGCCGCTGGGCATCGAGCTCTTGCTGCCAATTTTCGACCGTGCGCTCACTGACCACGCCATTAGGGTGCAGTTTGACGGCCACGAGGTAGCCGCCAAAGCAGGCGGCGCTAAGCAGGCCAACGCCTGCCAACGCGGCGCAAATCTGGCCGGCGCGACCAAGCTGAAGCCGTTTTGCTCCGCCTCGGGTATGGGTAATCAAGGTCAAGGTCATGCTGATACTCTCGTCACTTTGCAGCCGAAACCGCCTGCCTGGCAGCCTCTGCCACTACCGTGGCGTGTGCCGACGGCGCGAAGCGGTTACACTGAGACAGCCTGTTTTGCTGCCTTGCCGTTTCCGGCTGAATCCATGAACCGCTTACCTACTGCGCAATCGGTCGCCCATTTGCTCGGTCAACCCGAGGGCCCCCTCAAAGCTCTCTTGGACCGGCTGGCTCTTCTTGAGGGCATGGACCATACCCTACAGCCGCTGCTGCCCGCAAGCCTGCGCGGCCAGTGTCGTGTCACGGCCGTGGACGGCGTCACAGTCGAGCTGACCACCCGCCAAGCCGCTGTCGCTACCCGACTGCGTTATTTGGTCCCGCAATTGCTGGCCGGCCTGAACAGTGCCGGCTACCCGCAATTGACGGCACTCCGCGTCCGGGTCAGCCCCGGCAATTGAGCATTTTTTCACCACCAGTGTAGGCCAGGACCGCGTTTCCGTCCGGGTACGTGCCACATTGGCGCCGTGATGGTCAGCACAAATCCCCCAGTCCGGAAAGCCAAAGGCCGGGACGAATCCCGGCCTTTGGTTACTGCTGGAGTCAGTTCCTGGTTAACCGGCCGCCAGTACCGGGTTCATGATGTAGGAAATCGGGGCGGTTTTGGCATCGTCTTCGAACGTCACCAGCTCCCAGGCCTCGGCGTCCGCCTTCAGCGCCCGCAGCAGCTTGTTGTTCAAGGCATGACCCGACTTGTGGGCGCGGAACGAGCCGATCAGGCTGTGGCCCATCAGGTAAAGGTCGCCGATGGCGTCGAGAATCTTGTGTTTGACGAACTCATCTTCGTAACGCAACGGGCCGTCGTTCAGGATCCGGTACTCGTCGAGCACAATGGCGTTGTCCATTGAGCCGCCCAGCGCCAGATTCTTGGAACGCAGGTACTCGAGATCATTCATGAAGCCGAATGTCCGGGCCCGGCTGACTTCCTTAACAAATGAGGTCGACGACAGATCGACCACCGAGCGCTGGATGGTGTTCTGCAGTACCGGGTGATTGAAGTCGATCGAGAAATCGATTTTGAAACCGTCGAACGGCTCGAATGCTGCCAGCTTGTCGCCGTCGCGCACTTCAACCCGCTTCTTGATCCGGACGAACCGCTTCGGTGCGCTCAGTTCTTCGACACCCGCCGACTGGATCAGGAACACGAACGGACCCGACGAGCCGTCCATGATCGGGATTTCCTGGGCGCTGACTTCTATATAAGCATTGTCGATGCCGAGCCCGGCCATCGCCGCCAGCAAATGCTCGACGGTCGAGATCCTGACGTTGTCCTTGACCAGACAGGTCGACATCGTGGTCTCGCCGACGTTTTCCGGCATCGCGACAATTTCGACAACCGGGTCGAGATCGACCCGGCGAAAGACAATTCCGGTATCGGCCGGTGCCGGCCGCAACGTCAGGTACACCTTCTCGCCGCTGTGCAGACCGATGCCGGTCGCGCGGATGGCGGTGCGGAGGGTACGTTGCTTGATCATGCTGCTTCTTGCTCCTGAAGTGGCCGGCCTTCTAGGCCCCGACCGACGCCTGGAGTTCCTTCTGCGCTCGCGGCCGCTGTGCGCACCGCGTAACCCGCCGTGGCGGGAAGTCCCTGATACGACCACAAAAACCGCGGCAAATTGCTGCGGCCTGGTCAAAAGGTGTGCAATTACGCACTGCTCCGGCCACTAAGTCAAGCTGACATATGCCCCTGTCAGCGATAGCCATCGCCTATAGCCGGGCGCAAAACGGACCGACACAGCCCGTTTCGCCCTGACCATTGGCCGTCATTCCAACCGGCAGCCGCCACCGCCCACCCCGGCAAAGGGGGGAGCCGTGATGGACGGCGGCGCCGCAGGAACCGGAACGACAGTGACCACGCCCGCCGTTAGTCAGCCTGCTTGCGCAGGAACGCCGGGATGTCCAGGTAATCCAGATCCGAACCGGCAGCCATCCGCATCGGTTGCGGAGCAACGCCCCCGTTGTTGCGAATCGCGGTCGGCCGATCCAGATCCTTGTAATTGACGGCATCGGTTGCGCGCGGCGACGCAGCTTGCTGCGCCTGTTGCTGCTGCACCAGACGCACCGGCTTGTCTTCCACCGGCGCCGCGGCCGTGGCATTGAGACCCAGACCGGTGGCCACCACCGTCACCCGCATCTCATCGCCGAGGCTGTTGTCGAGCGCAGTGCCGATTTTCACCGACGCGTCCGACGCCGCGAAGCTCTGCAACACCTGACCGACTTCTTCGTACTCGTCGATCAGCATGTCTTCGCTGGCCGTGATGTTGACCAGAATGCCGCGTGCGCCGGCCAGATTCACATCTTCCAGCAGCGGGCTGCGCACCGCGAGTTCGGCAGCGCGACGCGCACGACCTTCACCAGCAGCGACACCCGAGCCCATCATCGCCATGCCCTGCTCGGCCATCACGGTACGCACGTCGGCAAAGTCGGTGCCGATGAAACCCGGACGGGTGATCAGATCGGCGATGCCTTGCACCGCACCGCGCAACACCGCGTCAGCATTGCGGAACGCTTCGGTCATTTTGGCGCCGCCATAAACCGCCAGCACTTTGTCATTCGGAATGACGATCAGGCTGTCGACAGCCTTGCGCAATTCCGTGATGCCATGGTCAGCGACTTGCGCCCGTTTGCTCATTTCAAACCGGAACGGCCGGGTGACAATCGCCACCGTCAGGATGCCCATGTCCTTGGCGATCTGCGCCACCACCGGCGCAGCGCCAGTGCCGGTGCCACCGCCCATGCCGGCAGTGATGAACACCATGTCGGCACCTTGCAGCATGTCCTGGATGCGCGCCTTTTCTTCCAGCGCCGCCATCTTGCCGACTTCCGGATTCGAGCCCGCACCCAAGCCCTTGGTCAGGTTCGAACCAAGCTGCAGCGTGAAACGTGCTTTCGATTGCTTCAGCGCCTTGCCATCGGTATTGGCCGCAATAAATTCCACGCCCTCGATATTGGCATCGACCATGTGGTTGATCGCGTTGCCGCCACCACCACCGACACCGATTACCTTGATGACCGCGTTGTCCGCGGTGTTTTCCAACAGTTCGAAATTCAAAGCCATGGTACAACCCCCTTTTTATATCACCCGTTGCCGGGTGCTTCAGTCACTGCATGTCGGTGTGATCACGACGGGAACTTCCGATCACACCTGCCCTTGCAACTCAATCACGAGAAAATCAATCAAGCAAAAAAACACTCAAAAACCGCTGAACCACTTTTTCATTTTCGCCAGCACACTGCCGAATTTGTCATCGACACTGGCACTGCTGCGTGGCAGTGCCAGCTGCTGCTGGCCATACAACAACAAGCCGACACCGGTGGCATAAATCGGATTGCGCACCACTTCCGACAGTCCCGACACGTACTGCGGTACACCGAGCCGCACCGGCACATGGAACACTTCTTCGGCCAGCTCGATCACGCCCTGCATCTTGGCGGCGCCGCCGGTCAGCACGATGCCGGAAGCGATCAGTTCTTCGAAGCCACTGCGACGCAGCTCGGCCTGAATCAGCTGGAACAACTCTTCGTAACGCTGTTCAACGACGTCAGCGAGGATCTGCCGACTCAGCCGGCGCGGTTCGCGCTCGCCCATGCCCGGCACTTCGATGGTGTCGTCGAGCGACGTCAGCTGCTTCAGCGCGCAGGCGTATTTGACCTTGATCTCTTCGGCATGCTGGGTCGGCGTGCGCAATGCCACCGCGATGTCATTGGTCACCTGATCACCGGCGATCGGAATGACGTGAGTGTGGCGAATGGCGCCGCCGGTAAAAATGGCGATATCGGTGGTACCACCACCGATATCGACCAAGCACACGCCCAAATCTTTCTCATCTTCGGTCAGCACGGCATAACTGGATGCCACTTGCTCCAAAATGATCTCATCCACTTCCAGACCGCAGCGGCGAATGCATTTGACGATGTTCTGCGCCGCACTGACCGCCCCGGTGACGATATGCACTTTCGCTTCCAACCGGACACCCGACATGCCGACCGGCTCACGAATGCCTTCCTGGTTGTCGATGATGAATTCCTGCGGCAGCACGTGCAGGATCTTCTGGTCGGCCGGAATCGCTACCGCCCGGGCCGCATCGATGACCCGCAGCACATCGTCGTAGGTCACTTCCTGATCCCGAATCGCGACGATGCCGTGCGAATTCAGGCTGCGCACATGCGAGCCGGCAATGCCGGTGTAAACCGAGTGGATTTCGCAACCGGCCATCAAGGCCGCTTCTTCAACCGCGCGCTGAATTGACTGCACGGTCGATTCGATGTTGACCACCACACCTTTCTTCAGGCCACGCGACGGATGCGAACCCAGACCGATGATCTGGATTTCGCCGTCAGTCGAGATCTCGCCGACAATGGCGACGACCTTGGACGTTCCGATGTCCAAGCCGACGATGAGTTTTTTCTCTGCCATTTTCACCATCTTCTTCCATTGCACCGGTTACCCGGTGGTTATTGTCGGCGCCAGCTCCTGCGCCCGTTTTTGTTGTTGTTCGTGTCCGCGGCCGGAAGGCTGCAGCTCACAATCCGGCCGTGCGACTGACGGCCTTTTCTGCCGGCAGTGCCGGCTCCGGCCAAGCCACGGCAAAACCGGTGTCGTAACGCAAATCGACGTAGTTCGGCACCTGCTCACCGGTCACCAGCTCCGGATACAAGCCGAGAAAGCGTTGCAGGCGGCCGTCCCAATCATCACGCCCGAACAGCAGGCGGGTGCCATTGTTCAACGTCATTTCCAGCGCGCCGCGGCCACTCAACGCCAGTTCGGCAATGGTCAGGCCAAGCGGTTTCAACTGCTCATTGCCACCGACAAAACGCGCCACCGCGATTTCCAGTTGGCCGTGCGAGCTGTGCAGCACCGGCAGGTGGCTGAACGCGGCGGCATTGGCCGGCGCATACGGATTGCCGTCGACATCAATCAGTTCTTTGCTGTTCAAGCGCAGCCACGGCGTCCGCTCGCTGACACTGACCTGCAGCTCGCCCGGATACACCCGACGCAAGCTCACCGACTTGACCCACGGCAGTGCGGCGACACGCTCATGCAAGGCACGCAGATCGAGTTCCGCCAACGTCATGCCGGCCTGCACCTGCATCGCCGCCAGCACGTCTGCGGATTTCACCTGGCGCAAATCACCTTCGACCCGTACCCGCTGCAACTGCCAGCTGTCGGCACTGCGGTATTTCTGCTGGATAAACACCACCAGCAGAGTCGCGCCAATCAGCAACAACAACGCCGACACGAACGGCAACGCCGCCTTGACCTTGACGGTCAGCGGAACGCTGTCGTTGGTTTTCCGTGTCGCCTGCGCCATTGCCTGTTTCCGTTACGCTGACAGAGTCGGCAGCAAAATCCGCTGCACCAGTTCGTCAAAGCCCATGCCGGCCACTTTCGCCGCTTTCGGCACCAGACTGGTTTCCGTCATGCCCGGTACCGTGTTCACTTCCAGCACAAAGAACTGCTGGCTGTCGGCATCACGCATGACATCGACGCGGCTCCAGCCTTTGCAACCGAGCGAATCAAATGCCCACTTCGCCAGCTTGCCGAGCGCGGCTTCGTCCGCTTCAGACAAACCACTCGGGCAGTGATACTGGGTCGTGCCGCCGCTGTGGTACTTGGCCTGGTAGTCGTAGAAATCGCGCGGCGTCACCATCGAAATGCTCGGCAGCACTTCATCGCCGACGATCGCCACGGTGTATTCCGGCCCGCTGATGAAGCGCTCGACGATCACACTGCTGTCGTACTTCATCGCTTCGGTAACCGCCTGCCGCAATTCCGCCGGCGTGCGCACCTTCGCCATGCCGACGCTGGATCCTTCATGCGCCGGCTTGACCATCAGGATCGGGCCGAGTTTGTGGAACAGCTCGACCGCCTTGCTGTCCGTGGCGACCATCTCGGCACTCACCAGCAGGAAATTCGGCGTCGACAAGCCAATGCCCTGCCACAATTGCTTGGCCCGGGCCTTGTCCATCGCCAGCGCCGAGGCGCCGACGCCCGAACCGGTGCAGGGAATGCCGAGCAATTGCAGCGCGCCCTGCAGCTGACCGTCTTCACCACCACGACCGTGCACCGCATTCCAGACCCGATCAAAGCCTTGGCTTTTCAACGTCAGCAGAAAATCGCCGACGGCATCGACGCCATGGGCATGGATGCCCGCACGTTGCAAAGCCTCCAACACGGCTTTGCCGGAACGCAAGCTCACTTCACGCTCTGCTGACGTGCCACCAAACAGCACGGCGACTTTGCCAAATGCAGACGGTGCCGGCAGCGCGGCCCGTTGGGCTGCAGACGCAATCATGTCGAACTCCAGGCACTTTTCAGTGCCACCAAATCCAGTTTCAGGCTCGCCAGTTGCTTGGCGATGCCGCCGATATCACCGGCGCCCTGGGTGAGCAGCAGATCACCCTCGCGCAACACGTTTGCCAGCACATCCGGTAACTCAGCCTTGTTCTCGATGAAGATCGGATCGAGCTTGCCGCGCGCCCGGATGCTGCGACACAGCGAACGACTGTCGGCACCCGCAATCGGCGCTTCACCGGCGCTGTAAAC
>DASUEK010000069.1:0-4828 GCA_036275115.1 Permianibacter sp.
TACTGATTCTCGGTGGCGGCTCCAACTTCCTGTTTGTCCAGCCGCAGCTCAATGCATTTGTCATCCAGCCGGCAATCACCGGTGTTCGCTTTCATGCACTGAATGACAACGACGTGCTGGTCAGCGCGGGCGCAGGCGAAAACTGGCATCAGCTGGTCATGACAACGCTGCAGCAGGGCTTGTGCGGATTGGAGAATCTGGCCCTGATCCCGGGCTCGGTTGGCGCGGCACCGATTCAAAACATTGGTGCCTACGGCGCCGAGTTGGCGGACCGCTTGGTGTCTGTACAAGCCGTCGAGATTGCCACTGGCAATCTGCGCCATTTTCATCAAACGGAACTGCGACTCGGTTATCGCGATTCGGTGTTCAAAGGCGCATTGAAAGGGCGCTATGTGATCACCGAGGTCACGTTGCAGTTGCATCGCGAAGCGCCGCTGCAAACCGGTTACGACAGCTTGGCGAAAGAGCTGGCGAAGCAGTCCGATGCGCCGCTGACGGCGATGCGTGTCGCCGAGGCGGTGATGGCGGTTCGACGCGCGCGCTTGCCGGATCCGGCACAGCTGGGCAATGCTGGCAGTTTCTTCAAGAATCCGGTGGTCAGCGCCGAGCATGCGGAACGCTTGCAGCAGCTGCATCCGACGATGCCCCTCTACCCGCAAATTGATGGTCAGGTAAAACTGGCAGCCGGCTGGTTGATTGAACAAGCCGGTATGAAGGGCGTGCGACGTGGCCAGGCTGGCACCCATCAACAGCAGGCCTTGGTGCTGGTCAATTACGGCGGAGCGACAGGCGCCGAGCTGCTGGCGCTCGCGCGCGACGTTCAATCGGCAGTGCAGCAGCAATTTGCGGTCGCATTGGAGCCGGAAGTCTGGATCGTCGGTGGTTAATGCGTGGTGACGAGCGAGCGGCGGTTCTGATGGAGCATCTGGTGTGACGACAACATCCCCCATCCCGACGGCGTTGCTGCAATTGCTGGCCGATGGCGCCGAACACTCCGGCACCGAACTCGGCGACCGGCTCGGCATTTCTCGTGCTGCGATCTGGAAACAGTTGCAAGCGCTGAGTGAGTTGGGGCTGGAACTCGATGCCAGCCCGGGCCGCGGTTACCGGCTGCGCGAGCCGCTTGATTTGCTCGACCCGGCGGCGATTCACGCCGCGATTAATGGCCGGGCCCTGCTCGCCTCGCTGGACATCTTTCCGCGCATCGATTCGACCAATGCGTTCTTGCTCAGTGACACCCGCGCGACGGATGACGAATCGCTGCGGGTGGCGCTGGCGGAGCAGCAAACCGCCGGCCGTGGTCGACGTGGCCGAAGCTGGGCTTCGCCGTTTGCGCGCAATATTTACTGCAGCGTCAAACGCCAATTTCCCTGTGGGCTTGAAGGCTTGTCCGGGTTGAGTCTGGTGGTGGGGCTTGCCATTGCCGAAGCGTTGGATACCTTGGCCATCAACGATGTGCAGCTGAAGTGGCCGAATGATTTGCGCGCCCATGGCAAGAAACTCGGTGGCGTGCTGATTGAATTGGCCGGCGATGCCGGTGGCCCGTGCACCGCAGTGATCGGGTTTGGCATCAATGTCCGGATGCCGGCGTCGGCGGCGACCGCGATCGATCAACCGTGGATCGATCTGCAGACGCTGGCGCCGCAGCTGCCGTCGCGCAATACCGTGGTCGCGGCGATGTTGGTCCAGCTTGATCAGGCTTTGACGACGTTTGCGCAGCAGGGCTTTGCGCCCTTTGCCGCCGCCTGGTCGGCGCGCGATGAGTTTCGTGGCAAGTCGGTGCGGATGCTCGGTGTGAACGTTGAACAAGTAGGCATCGCCGCCGGCGTCGATGCCCGCGGTGCCTTGCTACTGGAAACGCCGGACGGTGTGCGCGCGGTCGTGGCCGGCGAGGTTTCTTTGCGGGCACAATAGCCACTCTGCAGATCGTGAGTGAAACGGATGCTTTGGCTCGATATCGGCAACACCCGGATCAAGTGGCAACTGGACACCGCTGACGGCGTGCTTGCGGGCGCGGCCAACCATGGTGGTGGCGAGGCGCTGGCGCAGGCGCCAATCTGGGCCGAGCTGACGCCGGAGACGGTTGTCTGGGTCGCCTCGGTTGCAAGCCCGGCGCTGCGCGAAAAGCTGTCGGCACTGTGCGCGGCGGCCGGTTGTGCCCAAGTCCATTGGGCGGTGTCGACGGCGTCGCTGGCGGGTCTGCACAACAGCTATGCCGAGCCGGCCCGGTTGGGCGTTGATCGCTGGTTGGCGATGCTCGCGGCGTGGCGCGAACAGCAAGCCCCCTGTCTCATCATCGATGCCGGCTCGGCGATCACCGTGGATTGGCTGGATCAGGATGGCCGTCATCGCGGCGGCCACATTGTTCCGGGCCTTGGCCTGCTGGAGCAGGCGCTGCGTCAGGGTACTGCCGGCGTCCGCGCCAACTGGCTGACAGAGGCGAATGTCGGGCCGGGCACCAGCACCGATGCGGCGGTCAGCCAAGGCTGCCTTGCCATGGCCACAGGTTACCTTCGTTACATCATCGAATCGGCGTGGCCGGGTAGCGAAAGTGTGCGCTTGCTTTTATGTGGGGGGGACGGCCCGCTGCTGGAGCCGTTCCTGCCGCGACCGGCGACCTGGCGCGCCAATCTGGTTCTCGACGGGCTGCGTGAATACGCCAAGCTGCACCGGGAGGGCCGCTAAGCGTGCGCTGGATTGTTATCAGCCTGCTCGTTGTCAATGCGCTGATCCTGGGGTGGCGCTGGTTTGCCGCCAATGAACCGGTGCCGGCACCGCGGACTCCGGTTGTCAGTGCCCCAGCCATCGAATTGCTGCCGGATGGCGCGGTCAGCCCGGTGCTGCCAGCGGAGTCTGCTCCCCTAACGACCGAGGGGGACGCCGCTGCGACCGAAGCGTCGGTGCCACATTCGGAGCCAACAGGCGAAGCGCTTGGTGACATAGGTGCGGAGTCCATACTCACTACCGATGCCGTTGTCGCGCAAACGGACCCCAACCTGGCTGGAAGTGCTTCACCCGTCGTCAGTGTCGGCGCCGACGTTCCGGCGAGTGAAACTCCTTCGCTGAGCCGCACGGGCGATGCTTCCGCTCCCGCACTGACCACTGGCAACACGCCCGCTCAGACTTCGGCGCAGTGTGCCTGGACGCCATGGCGAGAGCGGCCAGTCACTGACCTTGGCGCGGCCGAGTTGCTCCAGACTGAGCAAGAGGAACAGGAAATTGGCCGCAGCTATCTGGTGTATGTCCCGGCCAAGGCCAGTCGCGAGCTGACCCTGCAGCGGCTGGCCGAGCTCAAAGCCGAGGGCATTGAGGCGGCCTATTTGAACAAGGGACCGCAGGCTGGAGGCATCTCGCTGGGCCTGTTCAGCAAGCCGGAATCGATGCAGCTGCGGCTGCGAGAACTCAAAAAAGCAGGCATCGTCGACGTCAGCGGTATCGAGCGGATTCGAACCGAGCCTCGAATTCGCCAGTTGTTGCGCTGGACTGGCGAAAAAACGCCCAGCCCCGTGCAAAATCAGGCACTTGTTTCATGCAATGACATTGCGCCAGCAGCGGCGGGACAGTAGAATTTGCGCCCCTTTTGCGGGAAGCACGCGCTGGGGCTTGGCGAATCAGAATGGACGCAGCCGCGTTCAAACCGTGAGCTGGCACCGCAGTTCGATGCTGGCTTAGCTCAGTCGGTAGAGCAACTGACTTGTAATCAGTAGGTCGTGAGTTCGAGTCCCACAGCCAGCACCACTCTCGCAACGGTCGGTACGGCAAACCCGGTGATCGTGGCTTGCAAAAGCCCGGCCAGGTTGGCAGAATGCGCGGCCTTTCCGGCCTGGCAAAGCCGACCGGAAGGATGCAGTAAATAGGAATACCCGGAGGGGTACCCGAGTGGCCAAAGGGATCAGACTGTAAATCTGACGGCACTGCCTTCGAAGGTTCGAATCCTTCCCCCTCCACCAAATTTCGAGTCGCAGTAAAACGTTGTACGGGAGCCTGCGCAAGCGGCTTCGGATCGCGCGGGTATAGTTCAATGGTAGAACTCCAGCCTTCCAAGCTGGTAGCGCGGGTTCGATTCCCGCTACCCGCTCCACTGCGACTCAAGCGAACGATGCTGATATAGCTCAGTAGGTAGAGCACTCCCTTGGTAAGGGAGAGGTCTCCGGTTCGAGTCCGGATATCAGCACCAGGGTTGAGTCGAAACGGCTCACTTGAGGGCTGCCGCGCATTTGCGGCGGCCCGTTTGTGTTAACGCCCAAATGGGTCTGGTTTAATCAAGCGTAGTTTTCTTGCGCGCGAACGCGGAGGCAGCCATGTCGAAGGAAAAATTTGAACGTAATAAGCCCCACGTGAACGTGGGCACCATCGGTCACGTTGACCATGGCAAGACCTCGCTGACCGCTGCGCTGACCATTGTGTCGGCCCGCACCCACGGCGGCACCGTCAAGAACTACGACGAAATCGACAGCGCCCCGGAAGAAAAAGCGCGCGGTATCACCATCAACACCGCCCATGTCGAATACGAAACCGCTGGCCGTCACTACGCCCACGTGGACTGCCCGGGCCACGCTGACTACGTCAAGAACATGATCACCGGTGCCGCCCAGATGGACGGCGCGATCCTGGTTGTGTCGGCTGCTGACGGCCCGATGCCGCAGACCCGTGAACACATCCTGCTGGCCCGTCAGGTCGGCGTGCCGTACATCGTCGTGTTCCTGAACAAGTGCGACATGGTCGACGACGCCGAGCTGCTCGAGCTGGTCGAAATGGAAGTGCGCGAACTGCTGAACACCTACGACTTCCCGGGCGACGACACCCCGATCGTCCGCGGTTCGGCCAA
>DASUEK010000070.1:0-5591 GCA_036275115.1 Permianibacter sp.
CTTTGCTGCTGCCGATGCGGGTCAACGTCGCTTCGACACTGGCCAGCATTTCTTCGCTCTGTTGGCGGATGTCAGCATCCAGCGTTTGCGGCACTTCCACCAGATAGACCGTGCCGTGATGGGCGACGGCGTCTGACCAACGCTGGGTGGTGCCAAGGCGCGTGATGCCGGAAGCTGGAGGGTTCATCGAATGTCCTGGGTAGCGCGAGAAGGATGCAGCGGCAATTCCACCACAAAACAGCAGCCGCTGATTGGCAGATTGTCGAACCGCAAACGCCCGCCATGGGCACGAACCAGCGCCTGCGCGATGCTGAGGCCAAGGCCGAGGCCACCATGGCGGCGGCTATCATCGTTCTCGCCTTGGCTGAATGGCATGAACAAGCGCGCCGCAAGCTCGGCGCTGATGCCCGGTCCCTGATCGCAGACCAACAATTGCAGCCATTCGCCATCACGTCGTGCCTTGAGCTGGATCTCGCTGTGCGGCGGCGAGAACTTGATGGCGTTTGACAGCAACTGATGCAGGATCTGTTCGACCCGGATGGCATCCAGATTGACCGGAACATCGACGCTGCAATCGGTACAAATGGCAATGACTTTGTCCTGCGCCTGCAGCAGATGGGCGACTCTCGCGCTTGCCAGCAATTGGGCAATGTCGGTGTCGGCGCGCTGCAACTTGAGTGTGCCGGAGTTGATGTGTTCCATGTCGAGCAAATCATCGACCAGCTCGATCAAGCGGTCACAATTGCGCCGCGCCATCTGCAGCAACTCGGCGCTGTTGGTCGGACTTTGCGGTGCCTGCTGGGAAATGACCAGCGCACCGCGCAGCGCGGTCAACGGCGTGCGCAGTTCATGACTGACCACGGCGACCCAGCGGCGATGCAACTGCGCCAGCCGTTCTTTTTCGGCGTCGGCTTCGCGACGATTGCGTTCATACAGCCAGGCGGTGACCGAGATCAGGATCATGGCGGCACTGATCGCGCCAAACCGGGCCCAAGCTGAGCCCAGCTCCGGAAAATTGGCAAACCGGTCGAACTGATGCAGCACGGCGAGGGCAAACAGCGCGACGATGATCAGCAGACTCGCCAGGGCCGCACGGATCCGGCCGGGGAAGAAATTGGCAATCAGTGGCACAGCAGCCAACCAGATGGTGACGCGCGAGTAGAGGCCGTTATCCTGACTGGCGACCGCCAGTATGGTGAACAACACCAACAAAACCGACGCATCGGCGATGAGGCGGCGATCGGCATGCTGTCGCAAGGCCTGCAGCAGCGCCAGAATCAGCGCTGCTGCCAACAAGGTGGCCACGGTTGCCGGTTGCCAACCATCCTCGGTCAGCCGGTGCAGAAACATGGCCAGTGCCAGCAATGCCGCCAAGGCCAGAAAGGCGGCCTGCAACTGATCGCGACGGCGCGCCTCACCGTCGCGGTTCGGCGTGGCCGGCAACAACCAATCGAGAAAGCGGGAATGAGGCACGATAACGCAGCGTCAAGGCGGTACTGGCTTTCAGTGTAGTGGGCTTTGCCGCGGCCGACGGTTCGCCGGCACAGAAAAAGGCTGGCGTTACACGTTTTCGTTGCGGCTTTGGCCCGTGTCCGCCACGCGTACGGGCGGGCAAAGAAAAAGGCGCCGCAGCGCCTTTTTCTTGTGCGGCGTATGCCGCGACCGGTTTATTCCGGCTTTTCCAGATCGGCAATGACGGCCGCCAGGAAGCGGGCGCCTTCACCACCGGTGCAAGCACGGTGATCGAACGACAGCGACAACGGCAGCATGCGCTGGTTCTCGATGCCGCGTTCGGTCATCTTCAGCTCGTTGCGGAAACGGCCACAGCCGAGAATGGCAACCTGCGGTGGCGTGACAATCGGCGTGCCGTAGCGACCGGCGATCGAACCGTAGTTCGACAGCGTGATCGTGGCGCCGCTCATGTCGTCCGGCTTGATGGCCTTGTCGGCGATCTTCTTGCGCAACACTTCGACGTCGGCGCGCAGCTCGCCCATCGATTTGCTTTGCGCTTCTTTCACGCACGGCACATACAGACCATCCGGTGTATCGACCGCGATGCCGACATTGACGTTCGGATGCAGCAAGCGCTCCATGTTGGCGCCATCGAACCAGGCGTTGAGCGCCGGCTCGGCCTTGGCGGCAACGCAGAGCGCGCGGATGTAGCGGGCGAGGGAGTCTTCGCCTTTTTTCCACTTGCTGATGTTGGCATCTTCCATCAGCGTGACCGGCACAACAGTCTGATGCGACACCGTCATCGCCTGCGCCATGGCGCGGCGAACACCGCGTACCGGCTCCGGTTTGATCTGGACGGTGACGGTCGGCAAACGCGCACCGGTCGCCGGTGTTGCAACGCTGGCAGCGGCAGGTGCCGCCGGCGCGGTCACGCGGGCCACTGCAGGTGCACCGGCCGACGCCGCTTTCACGTCATCGCGCGTGATGGTGCCTTTCGGGCCACTGCAATTGCAGCGGCTCAAATCAACGCCGAGTTCGTTGGCGAGCTTGCGCACCGCGGGCGAGGCGCGGAACGCGAGTGGATTGTTGGTTGATGTCGCAACCGGCGCGACGGCGAGCGCAACCGATTTGGCGCTACCACCGGCCGCAGCGGCTTTGACATCGGCCTGGGTGATCTTGCCACCGGCGCCAGAGCCTTTGACTTGCGCCAAATCGACATTGAGTTTCTTCGCCAGCGCTTTCACCACAGCGTCGCTGGTTTCGGCGACGATGGTGTTGCCCACTTGCACGGCGCCAACGACAGTACCGGCATCGGCGGGTGCTTCGTCTTTCTTGGCGGGTGCCGGTGCTACGGCAGCCGACGCCGTGCTAACAGGCGCTGCACCGGCGAACGTCACCAGCGGCGCATGGGTGATGATTACATCACCGGCTTTGCCGTGCAGTTTGGCAATGACACCATTGTGTGGCGACGGCACTTCGACCACCGCTTTGGCGGTTTCCATTTCGGCGATTGGTTGATCGACCTTGACGGTGTCGCCTTCTTTCACCAGCCATTTGACGATGGTGGCATCCGGCAGACCTTCGCCGAGATCCGGCAGCAGGAACACTTCGCCGCCACCACTGGCCGGGGCCGCTTGCGGAATGCCGGCGGCGACTTGTGCATGCATCGGTGCAGACGCGGCAACCGGCGCAGCGGCCACCGGTTTGTCGCCGGCATTGCCGAAGGTCACGAGTGGCGCATGGGTGATGATCACATCACCGGCTTTGCCGTGCAGCGTGACGATGACGCCGTTGACCGGCGACGGCACTTCCACCACGGCTTTGGCGGTTTCCATTTCCGCGATCGGTTGATCGACTTTGACGGTGTCGCCTTCCTTGACCAGCCATTTGACAATGGTGGCGTCCGGCAGGCCTTCACCCAGATCGGGCAATTCGAATACGTAGGACATAATCCTGCGGTTTCCCTGTTGTCATCCGCCTGTTGGCAGATGCTGATTCGTCTTGCAAACGGTCATCACCGTTCGGTTCACGCTGCAGGCAATCCCGGACTCGTGCGCGGCATGGTCCGGGATGACCCGATGGTGACCTTCAGGTCACTTGTACTGCATCAAGCGGCGCGCTTCTTCCAGAATGCGGTCCACGCTCGGCATGAACTGCTTTTCCAGTTTGTAGTACGGCATGGTGGTGTCGTAACCGGTGACGCGACCGATCGGCGCGAGCAGGTTGAACAGACCGTGCTCCGCAACCTGCGCGGCAATTTCCGAGGCCCATGAGCCGGAGCGCGGCGCTTCGCAAACGATGCAGAGGCGACCGGTCTTGGCAACCGACTCCAGAATGGTGTCGATATCGAGCGGCGAAATGGTGGCGACGTCGATCACCTCGGCGCTGATGCCTTCCAGCTTCAGCTTGTCGGCAGCGATCAGCGTTTCGTGCATCATCGCGCCCCAGCTGACCAAGGTGATGTCGGTGCCTTCGCGATCCACAAAGCAGGTGCCGAGCGGATACTCTTCACCGTTGTCTTCGATCTCATGCTTGACGATGCGGTAGACGCGTTTCGGTTCGAAGAACAGCACCGGATCCGGATCGCGGATCGCGGCGAGCAGCAAACCATAGGCACGCGACGGGTTCGACGGGATCACGACCTTCAGGCCCGGAATGTGCGCACACTGCGCTTCCGGCGAATCGCTGTGGTGTTCCGGCGCGTGAATGCCACCGCCCCACGGGGCGCGAATCACCATTGGCAGCGTGATGCGACCGCGGGTACGCAGGCGCATGCGGGCCATGTGGTTATAGATCATGTCGTACGCCGGCATCATGAATGCTTCGAATTGCATTTCAGCAACCGGTTTCATGCCTTGCGCGGCCATGCCGATCGCAAGACCGGCAATCATCGACTCGGCCAGCGGGGTGTCGATCACGCGGTCCTTGCCGAATTTCTGGGCGAGACCATTGGTGGCGCGGAACACGCCGCCGTTGACGCCGACATCTTCACCGAGCACGACGACATCGTTGTCGCGCTTCAGCTCGTGGGCGAGTGCCAGGTTAACGGCTTCAATCAGGGTAATAGCAGCCATGCTGGCGACTCCTTAGTGATGACCGCCAGTGTGCTTGGCGCCACGGGCAATGGCGTCAGCACGCTGCTGCTGGATGTGTTTCGGCAGTTCGGCGTAGAGCGTGTCGAACATGTCTTCCGGCTTCGGCGCCGGGAAGGTCTTGTAAGCGTGCACCGCGGCTTCGATCTCGTCGGCCACTTCCTTTTGCAGCGCTTCCTCGTCCTTGTCGCTCCAGGCTTTCAACGATTCGAGGTAACCGCGCAGGCGCTTGATCGGCTCGCTGTCCCAGCCTTTTTCGAGTTCATCTTTCGAGCGGTAACGCGAGGCGTCGTCAGCGGTGGTGTGATCGCAGAGGCGATACGACACGGCTTCAATCAGCGTCGCGCCTTTGCCGGCACGGGCTTTCTCGAACGCTTTGTGGGCAACGTCGTAGACCGCGAGAATATCGTTGCCATCGACCTGCACGCTTTCGATGCCGGCGGCGATGCCTTTCTGGGCGTAGGTTTCGCAGTTGGTCTGGATTTCAGACGGCACCGAGATCGCCCACTGGTTGTTGTTGATGAAGAACACCACGCCGAGATTCCAGATGCCGGCGACGTTGATGGCTTCGTAGAAGTCGCCTTCCGAGGTACCGCCTTCACCGATTTCGGTGACCACCGCACGCTGCTGCTTGCGGTATTTGATGGCGGTCGCCACGCCGGTGGCGTGCAGGCACTGGGTCGCGATCGGCACGGCGATCGGGAAGTCTTCACGCGCGACCTTGAAGTCGGAACCGCGCTCGTCGCCACCCCAGTACAGGAAAATTTCCAGCATCGAGACGCCGTGCATCAGCAGGCCGCCCGTCGAGCGGTAATACGGCACCAGCACGTCTTCTTTTTTCAAGGCCAGACCGTAACCGATGCCGATGGCTTCCTGACCCAGACTGGCCGGGTAGGTGCCCATGTTGCCGGTACGCTGCAGCGCATAGGCTTTGGCATCGAAGGCGCGCAGACGAACCATGTTGCGATACATCGACCGCAGCAGATCCTTGTCTTTGGCGAAATCGGGCAGGGTTTTGGTGAGCGGCTTGCCGGTCGGGTCCAGGTA